>JAVVRO010000010.1:9314-13180 GCA_036654695.1 Angelakisella sp.
ATTCTGCATCAGCAGTTCCACAATGCGATACTCGGTGGCGGTCAGCCGGGCGGGTTCTCCATCCACCAGCAGCTGCTTGCCCTCGCTGTCCAAGCACAGCCTGCCGTTTTCAATCAGCCCGGTGCGCTGCTGCCGTTCCCGGTCACCCAGCTGCAAGTAGCGCCGCAGCTGACTGCGTACCCGTGCCACCAGCTCCTGAGGGTTAAAGGGCTTGGTCACATAATCATCCGCGCCCATGGAAAGCCCCAAAATCTTGTCGCTGTCCTCGGTTTTGGCCGACAAAATGATAATCGGGATGTTGTGCTGCTCCCGAATCTTCATGGTGGCCGACAGTCCGTCCAGCCGCGGCATCATAACATCCAGCAAAATCAGCTGTACCTGCTGGGTCGCCAGTGTTTCCAGCGCTTCCAGCCCATTGTGGGCAATCAGCGCCTCGTAGCCCTCGTGCTCCAGCAGCTTGGCTACCGACCGTGCAATCTCCTTGTCGTCGTCCACCACTAAAATCCTTGCGCTTTCCATGGTTGCCCTCCCGTTCGTCGTTGTTCTCATATTACATGCCTTATCTTACAGCCCAGTCGCCAAATTTCTTACAAATTTCTTAAAAAGAGCGCAGCGGAGGGGAAAAACCCCCATGCTGCGCCCTTTTTTGTCAATTGAGCTTACTTTTTTGCCGGTTTTGTACCCTTGTCCGCCTCGGCAATCAGCTGATCCACCAGTGTCACCAGTCCCGCAATCTCCGGCTTGGAAATCTGCGCGTTTGCGCCCAGCTCCTTGCCCTTCAGACGCATTTCCTCATTGATAAGGGAGGAAAACAGGATGAGCGGGGTTTTTTTCAGAATAGCATCCTCCTTGACCAGCTTGGTCAGGCGGTGGCCGTCCATCAGTGGCATTTCAATGTCGCTGATAATGCAGGCAACATGGTTTTCAATGGGGTCGCCGGACTCCTTGGCCTCGGTCAAAAAGTCCCATGCCTCCTGCCCGTTGTCGGTTTTTGTGGTATTGACATAGCCGCTGCGGTGCAGTGACTCCACCACCATCTTGGCCAGCAGCATGGAATCCTCCACCACCAGAATCGGCTTGTCGCTGCGCTTGCGCTCGCCCAGCTGCTCCAAGTCGGAATACTGGATGCCGGTCTGCGGGCTAATTTCCGCCACAATCTTCTCAAAGTCCAAAATGGTAATCAGGCGTCCCTCAAACTCGGCAATGCCGGTGGCCACGCCCTCTTCGCCGCCGTAGATGATGCGGTCGGGTTTTTGCATTTTAGTCCACGAAATGCGGTCAATGCCCACCACAGAATGTACATGAAAGGCAAAAAACAGGTTATTGAAGTTGGTGACGATAAAGATATCCTTCCCGGGGTCGGTTGCCTCCGGTAGCTCCAGATACCGGGGAAGGTTGATTACCGTAATGACCTGATCCCGCGGCTTATAAATTCCCTCGATGTCGGGATGCGACTTCTGCATGGGTTTTACCGGACTTGCCAGCATAATTTCGCGCACCTTGGCTACGTTAATTCCGAACAGCTCGCCGGCAATGGTAAACTCCATAATTTCCAGCTCATTGGTACCCGATTCAAGCAAAATTTCCGCGTTTTTGTTAGAGGCCATTTTACTCATCTCCAAACATTGTTATGGTAAGGCAGAACCTGCGCCAATATATGTAATTATTATACAACTTTCAACCAACAAAAAGCAATGTTTTTTTAAAATTCGCTGTTTTTCTGCAACTTTTACCGCAGAACAAGAGGAAAACAGCGGAGCAAACGGTGCTTTTACAGGCTTTTGCGACTCAATGGTCAGTCCAGCGGTGCCGGCAGCGCACAGCCGCAGTATTCGCAGCAGCCGCCCTCGCCCACAGTGGGTGCGCCACAGCAGGCACAGGTGACCAGCGGTCGCGCCGTGGCGGGTTGTTCGGGTGCAGGGCTAGGCACCGGTGTCCATTTGCGCCTGCGTTTGCCGCAAACGGCCACCCACAGGGTCACCCCCAGCACCGTAGCCGCAAACGCCCCCGCGCCCCAATGGTCAAGCAGCTGCCCCGACAGCAAAAACCCCGCCAGCGACAGTCCGGCAAGGACTGCGCCCGCTGTGCCGGCAACCTGTAGCAGCCATCCCCATAGTATCCGCTTGTTCGGGTGTACTTTATCCTTGGTCATGGAAGTCTTCCTTTCGTTGCGTGGTGGGGTCGCAGCCGCGGGCAAGCCAAAAGGCACAGCAGCAAACCGCCGCCAGCACGGCATACAACAGCTCCAGCCCTGCCAGCAGCCCTGTGGCGGTCAAGCCAAGCAGCCGGAACAGCAGTGCCGTGCCCACCGCTGCCAGCCAGTAAAGCACCCCAGTCACCATGCCGCCCACCGTAACCAACAGTCCGCGGGGACAGTGCAGCAACCATTCCAGCAGCCAAAGCGTTGCCAGATGTGCCAGCACCGTTACGATAAGCGCCGCAAAGTCGGCGGTTTGGCGGGGCGGCAGTACCAGACAGAACAGTGCCAGCAACCCCGCCAGCACCAACAGACCGACAGCATACCCGCGCCTTGTCATGGGACAGCTGCCGGTTGCCGCTCCGCTTGTCGGCGCAGCTGCTCCAGCTCCTCCGGTACAGGGCTTACATCGCTGAGGTAAAAATCGTTTAGCTCCAGCCCGTAGCGGGAAAATTCCGGTGCAAGCTGTTCTTCAATGCGTCCGGAAAGCTCCCGCAGACTGCCTGCCAAGGCCAGCAGGCCGCCCTCGCGCTCGGCTAAAAATTCGGCAATGCAGTCCTTGACCGTTGTGTTGACCACCCCGCGGAAGTCCGCGGTCAACTGCTGCTTGCCATAATTCGACAAATTTCGACAAAGAGAGGTTAAAAATAAAGGCGGGTCACTGACCCGAACCGAAAACTGCCCATACCCCCGCAGCGACAGCACCACCGGGTAGCGGCTGTCCAGTAGGCGTATAGGCGAATCGGTACCCCATTTAACACCCGGGACAACCCCGGTGCAACAAAACCAAACCTCGGCCGGGAACGGCGTTACTCCTCCAAAGGGCAGCCCCAGCAGCCTGCCCAGCAGTGGCAGATTGGGACTTTGGAGGGTATGCCTGCCCGGGGGATACAAAACGGTCGAGCCGTCAAAGCGCAGCAGCACCGCCGCTTCGCCTTGCGCTACCAGGAGTTGTGTCCAGGCAGACAGCTGACTGCTGGGATGCTTCCACCCCAGCAGTCCAGCTGCACTCTCGCATTTTACAATGTCGATGAGCTTCAAGCAGGATACCTCACAGCAACTCGTTAGTTGTCCAGTACCTTCTGGTACATCTCCATGTACTTTTTCGCGCTCTTTTGCCACGAAAAGTCGCTTCGCAGCGCGCCCAAAACCGCTTTTTTCCAAAGCTCCGGGCTGTGGTACAGCGCAACCGCGCGCTTGACCGCGCTTAGCATGTCGTGGGCGTTGTAGGTTTTAAAGGTAAAGCCATTGCCGTTTTCGCCGCCTAGGTCAACAATGGAATCGGCCAGTCCGCCGGTTTCCCGGACAATGGGAATGGTGCCGTACCGCAGCGCAACCATCTGTGCCAAGCCGCAGGGCTCACTCTTGGAGGGCATCAGCAGCAGGTCAGCTCCGGCGTATATCTTCCGTGCAAGCTCGGGGATAAAGCCCTTTTTGTAGGCGACATTGCCCGGGTATTTTGCGGCCATATCGGCAAAAAAGCTTTCGTAAATGTAGTCACCGGTGCCCAGCACCACGAACTGAATCCCTTCCTCCATCAAGCTGTCAAAGATGTACCGAACCAAGTCCAGCCCCTTCATGCCCACCAGTCGGCTTACCATAGCCACCAGCGGACGGTCTGCGGCCTCCTCCAGCCCCAGCTCCCGTTGCAGCTCCGTCTTGTTCACGG
>JAVVRO010000010.1:13259-21477 GCA_036654695.1 Angelakisella sp.
CTCTTGTAGATGGCCGGGTCGGTTGCAGGGTCGTAGCTCTTAACATCAATGCCGTTCAGGATACCGCAAAGCTTGTATTCCCGCTGGCGCAAAATGCGATCCAGCCCAAAGCCGAACCAGCTGTCCAAAATTTCCTTGGCGTAGGTGGGGCTGACGGTGGTTACCATGTCCGCCTGCTCAATGGCACCCTTCATCATGTTAATGTCCTTGTCATAGTCCAAAATGGACATGGCATGGGGGGGAATGCCGGCAATGTCGGTGGCAATCTCCTTACCGTACTTGCCCTGATAGGCAATGTTGTGAATGGTAAAGACCGTACGGATGCTGCGGAACTTTTCGCTGCTGCGATAAAATACATTGAGGAATACCGGCACCATGGCGGTTTGCCAGTCGTTGCAGTGCAGGATGTCAGGAGCATAGTCCAGATGGGTCAGCATCTCCAAAATGGCCTTGGCAAAGAACACAAACCGCTCGGCATCGTCGTAAAAGCCGTAAATGCCCCCCCGGTTAAAGTAGTATTCGTTGTCCAGCAGGTAGTACTTCACGCCGTCTACTTCGCTTTCAAACAGACCGCAGTACTGGTTGCGCCATGCCAGCGGCACATTAAAGTGCGTCACATAGTGCATGCTGTCGCGCAGCTCCTTCTTGATGTCGGAATAAAGCGGCATGACCACGCGGCATTCTGCGCCCTCCTTGGCCAGCGCCCCGGGCAACGAACCGGCCACATCAGCAAGTCCGCCGGAGGCAATAAACGGAAGCGCCTCACTGGTGGCATAGAGTAGTTTTATAGGATTGCTCATGGTATCATCCTTCCTTTCCGGTCAAATCCGCTTGCCCTTTGGCAGGTAGCTGGGGTAGGTCAAATAGCCGGCCAATCTGCGGCTGTTGGTGACGATGACATTCTTATCACTAATGACATAATCGAGACTGGCGTTTTCCTCCACTAGGGTATCCTGCATCAAAATGCAGTTTTCCACCCGCGCACCCTTGCCGATGCGCACTCCGCGGAAGATAATGGAGTTTTTAACCTCGCCCTCGATGATGCAGCCATCTGCCACCAGACTATTTTGTACTCTGGCATTCAGGCCGTACTTGGCGGGTACCTGGTCGCGCACCTTGGTGTAGATGGGGCGGTCTGCATTAAACAGCTCGCCGCGCACCTTGGGGTCAAGCAGTGCCATGTTGGACTCAAAGTAGCTTTGCATGTTGCGGACAGATAAGGAGCAGCCCTTAATCTCGTGACAGTAGACGGTGCCCGTTCCCGCAAGGCTGGTCAGGACATCGTGTACCAGCGAGTATTTGTTTTGGGAAACGCACTGGTTTACTCGGTGAATCAGCTGCTCGCGGTCAATAATTACCGCGTTTTCGTAAACATCCTGCGTGCTGCCAATGTCGGGATGGAGCACAAGCTCGGCCAACCAGTTGTCGGAATCCCGCACAAGCCCCACGGTATCCTGCGTCGAGTTAATGACCCGCGCCGGGCTGTACAGCAGTGTCATTGCGGCGTGACGTTTTTTATGCTGCTCCAGCACCGACTTAATGTCAATGTTGGCCACCATGCAGCAGTCAGAAAGCAGCACATAGGGCGCCTCGGAGGAAAGCAGATAGCCCATAATGCCGGAGAGCGCTTCCAGATTGCCCCGGTAGATGCCACTGCCGCTGCGGGAAAATGGCGGCAGAATGGTAAGTCCCCCCCGCTTGCGCGCTAGATCCCACTCCTTGCCGGAGCCCACATGATCCATCAGGGAGTGGTAGTTGCTCTTGGCGATGATGCCCACCCGGTCAATGCCGGAATTTACCATGTTAGACAGGGTAAAGTCGATGAGCCGGTACCGCCCGCCGAAGGGCACCGAGGCCGTGGTGCGGTGCAATGTTAGCTCGGAAAGAAAGTCGTCGTGCATGTTGGAAAAGACAATTCCTAACATTTTGTTATCAGGCATCTTTGTTCACCTCCCCGGGAATGTCTAGGTCAATCATCGCTTTGGGGGGTACCACGGCACCTTGGCCAATGGTCACGCCGCCAGCTACCACGGCAATACCCCAGCTGTCCTTGTCATCCCAGCATTCGGGGCGCTGCCCAACCACCGCATTCGGGCCAATGACCACATCCTCGGCGATAATAGCATACTGCACCACCGCACCTGCGCGGATAACCGACCCGGGCATGATGATGGAGTCCCTGACTATTGCGCCCTTTTCTACCTTTACCCCGGCGAACAGGATGGAGAAGTCCACCTCGCCGGCAATTTCGCAGCCCTCGGTGACCATAGAGTTTTCCACCATAGCGCCTTCGGCCACATAGTGCGGCGGCATAACCGGATTGCGGGCATAGATTTTCCAAGTGGGGTCGTACAAGTCCAACGGAACCTTGGGGTCCAGCAGGTCCATGTTGGCCTCCCACAGGCTTTCAATGGTTCCCACGTCCTTCCAGTAGCCGTCAAAGGCATAGGCGTACATCTTTTCCCCATCGGCCAGCATGTTGGGGATAATGTTTTTACCAAAGTCATTGCTGGAGCCGGGAGTATTGGCGTCGCCGACCAGATACTGCCGTAGCTTGCTCCATTTGAAGATGTAGATTCCCATAGAGGCCAGCGTGCTCTTGGGGTGCTTGGGCTTTTCCTCGAACTCAAAGATTTGTCCGTCCGCCTTGGCGTTCATAATGCCAAAGCGAGAGGCCTCCTCCATGCTCACCTTGAGCACGGCGATGGTGCAGTCGGCGTCCTTTTCCTTGTGGTAGGCCAGCATGGCGTTGTAATCCATCTTGTAGATGTGGTCGCCGGACAGAATAAGTACATACTCTGGGTCGTACCGTTCAATAAAGGGAATGTTTTGGTAGATGGCATTGGCAGTGCCGGTGTACCAGTCGGAGCCGGAGCTCTTTTGGTAGGGTGGCAGGGTAAACACACCGCCATCCAGCCGGTCTAAATCCCATGGCTGCCCGTTACCCAGATACTCATTGAGCACCAGCGGTTGATATTGGGTCAGCACACCCACGGTATCCACGCCGGAATTTACGCAGTTGGAAAGTGGGAAATCGATAATACGGTACTTGCCTCCATAAGGGACTGCCGGTTTTGCAAGCTTTTGGGTTAGAGCATACAGACGACTGCCCTGTCCGCCCGCAAGCAGCATTGCAACCATTTCTTTCTTCTTTGCCACATCTGTTCCTCCCTTGTATTATTTAACCGCCTTAACATTTTTTATGGAAACGGCTGATTTCTTTTTGGCCGGTTCGGTTTTTATGGGCTTTTCTGCTGGGAGAGCCGCCTTGGGGAGCTCGGTTTTTGCGGGCTTTTTTGCTATGGGAGCCGCCTTGGGGAGCTCGGTTTTTGCGGGCTTTTTTGCTACGGGAGCCGCCTTGGGGAGTTCAGCTTTTGCGAGCTTTTTTGCTACGGGATCCGCCTTGGGTGGTTCCTTGTGTTTCACCTCAAAGTACTGCATGGAAAAGGGCGGCAGTGTCATGGTGGCAATGCGGTGGAACTCGCCCACCTGCCCCTTCTTGGTGCGCAGTGTTTCAGTGCCTTCCACAGTTGCACCGCCGAACTGCTCCCAGTCGGAATGCAGCAGTAGCTTCAGGCTGGTGCAGTCCTCGGGAACACCCAGCTGGTAGTCCGCCCATTCCACCGGCGCAAAGTTACAGACGACGGCAATCTGCCGGCCATCCTCGCTGGCGCGCAGGTAGGCAATGACATTGCGGGTGTTGTCGTCGGCGTTGAGCCAACGGTAGCCGTCCCAGCTGTCCTCCACCTGCCAGAACTGCGGGTGCTCCCGGTAGAAGTGATTGAGCGCCCGTACAAAGCTCTGTGTCTGGCGGTGCGTATCATATTCCAGCAGCATCCAGTCCAGCTGCTTTTGGTAGTCCCACTCAATGAACTGCCCGAACTCGGTGCCCATAAAGGTCAGCTTTTTCCCGGGGAAGCTCATCATGTAGCCCAAAAAGACGCGGAGCCCAGCAAACTTTTGGGCGTAGTCGCCCGGCATTTTGTTGAGCAGCGAGGCTTTTCCATGCACGACCTCGTCATGGGAAATGGGCAGAATAAAGTTTTCGGAAAAGGCATAGAACATGCCAAAGGTCAGCTTGTCATGGTTGTAGCTGCGGAAATAGGGATCCATGGTGGCATAGGTCAGGGAGTCGTTCATCCAGCCCATGTTCCACTTTAGGGTAAAGCCCAGCCCGCCGCTGTAGTCCGGCTTGGTCACCAGCGGCCAAGAGGTTGACTCCTCGGCAATCATCAGCACACCGGGATAGGTGGTCAGCACCGCGCTGTTCAGCCGGCGCAGCAGTGCGACTGCCTCCAGATTTTCCTTGCCGCCGTTAATGTTCGGTTGCCACTCGCCGTCCTTGCGTCCATAATCCAGATAGAGCATGGATGCGACCGCATCCACCCGGATGCCGTCAATGTGGTACTCCTTTACCCAGAACATTGCGCTAGACACCAAAAAGCTGATAACCTCGGTACGGCCGTAGTCAAACGCGTAGGTGCCCCATTCATAATGCTCCCCCTTGCGGGCGTCGGCATATTCGTAGCAGCACTCGCCGTCAAACCGTGCCAGTCCGTGGGCATCCTTGGGGAAGTGCGCCGGTACCCAGTCCATAATCACGCCAATGCCCGCTTGGTGGCAGGCATCAATGAGCGCCATCAGGTCATCCGGGGTGCCAAACCGCGAGGTTGCCGCAAAGTATCCGGTAACTTGGTACCCCCAGCTGCCGTCAAAAGGAAACTCGGTGACCGGCATCAGCTCTACATGGGTGTACCCCATCTCCTTGACGTAGGGCACCAGCTCCTCGGCCAGCTTGCGGTAGCTAAAGGGGTTGCCGTCGGGGTAGCACCGCCACGAGCCCAAATGCAGCTCGTAGATGTTAATGGGCTGGTGCAGCCAGTTTGTCTGGTCGCGGTTTTTTTGCCAAGCGGCGTCCTGCCACTGGTAACGCCCCATCCGGTACAGCTTGGAGGCATTGCCGGGGCGGGTTTCGCAGTGTATGGCATAGGGGTCACATTTGTCCAGTACCGCGCCGGTTGCGGTAACAATCTGGAACTTGTAGGAGTCGTACTCCCGCACGCCAACCGCCGTACCCTCCCAAACACCTTGCTCGCTAATTCGCTTTAACGGCGTTTCGGTGCCGCTCCAGCAATTAAAGTCGCCCACCACCGACACGGTTTTGGCATTGGGTGCCCACACACGGAAGATTGCACTTTCCTCTCCCGTCCAGTGTGCCCCTAAAAATTCATAGGCATGGCTGGAGGTTCCCTCATGAAAGAGAAACATATCCAGCTCGTGCCCCTTTTTGTCCTTCGCCATGGCAGACCACTCCTTTTCGTTTCCTTGGTTCTTTTTCTCATTTTACCATCTTATTCTGTTTTTTTCAAGCCCCTATTGTATGTTTTCTTCAAAGTAGCTGAAAAAACAAAACTTGTTTTTGTGTATATTGTATATATTTTTTTAGCCTGTTTGTCAAGTCATTGATGGCGCACCAAAAATTACTGCAAAAATTAGCACTTTTCCCGTTTTGTTTTACTTTGGGCTATTCATTTTCGACTTTTTTTGCTATACTAAAGCTGTTCCTATACCATTCTCTTTGGGAGGCTTTTGTTCATGTATGTAGACATGCACCTACATTCCTGCTTTTCGGATGGCACCTGTACCCCGGAGGAGCTTGCCGAGGTGCTGCGCCAAAATGATGTTGGGCTGGCGGCGTTGACCGACCACAATACTTGTGCAGGCTTTGACCACTTTGCCGCGGCCTGCAAGCCTCTGGGCATTACCCCCCTGCGGGGCATCGAGCTGGACTGTCTCTATGACGGGCAGGTTATCCACCTGCTGGGCTATGGGGTTCAGCCAATGGGCAGGCTGATGACTATTGCGGATCTCAGCCGTCGCCTGCTGCTGGAAATGAGCCGGGACCTGATAAAGCAGATGCACCGGGACTACCCTCAGTTGGACTTGGCCGAGTATGACCGCTGGGATTACGACCCACGGCAGGGCGGCTGGAAGGGGCTACACTACCTACTGCAAAAGGGTGTGACCAAAACGCTGCCCGAGGGGCGGCATCTGTACGCTCAGTACGGCTGTGACTACAGTAACTACCCGTTTCCCTCTGCCGCGGCAGTGTGTCAGGCAGTGTGGGACGCTGACGGCATGACGGTGCTGGCGCACCCGGGCAACTGGTTTGCCGCCTGCACCGCCACCGAATTGACCGCGCACTTTGATGCGCTGGTGGCCTTGGGCGTTCGGGGAATTGAATGCTACTACCCCGCGCACACTCCGCAGCTGACAGCGCAGTGTTTGGCCTACTGCGGCGCACACAAGCTGCTGGTAACCGCCGGCAGCGACTGTCACGGCGGCTTTTGCGATGTATGGGACGGGGTACATTACCAAGTCGGTGCGGTGCAGGTTACTCCCGCGCAGGTAAGCCTTGGCAGACTATACAAACCGTAAGGCTACAAAAAAGGAAGGGACATTATGCTATGAAAATCGGAATTATCTGTGCTATTTCCCGGGAGCTTGCCCCCATTGCCTCCATGCTGGAGCACCACAAAACCCAGCTGCTGTTGCAACGCACCTTTCACACCGGCCAGCTGCACGGACAGGAGATTGTGGCAGTCATTGGCGGCGTGGGCAAGGTCAACGGCGCGCTGACCGCCCAGCTGTTAGCCGAGCACTTCGGCGTGGACAGGCTTATCTTTACCGGCGTTGCCGGCGGGCTGGACAGCAGTCTGCATGTGGGGGATGTCGTCATTGGCACCACGGTGCTGTACCACGACCTTGCCATGGAGCTGGTGAACAACGGTGTGTTTGATGCGCCCGCCGACGGCTTTCACTCCGACCCTGAGCTGGTGGAGCTTTGCCGCAGCGGCGGAATTTCGCTGCACTACGGCACCATTGTCACCGGCGACCAGTTTATTATGGGCAGTGCCCGGGACAGCATTATCGAGCGGTTTCACCCCCTGTGCGTGGATATGGAAAGCGCCGCCGTTGCGCAGGTCTGCTGGTTTTATCGTCTGCCCCTGCTCATCATCCGTGCCATTACCGACTTTGCCGATGACTCCGCCGACGACTCCTTTGAGCAAAACGCTTTGTTCGGTGGGCAAAAGTCCTTGGAAGTGCTGGACCGCGTACTAATGCGGTTGGGAAAATAAATCGCACTCTCTGCCGCTGTTCCCTGCGGGGAAGCTGGCGGCGGTTCCAAAAAGGCAGACGAAAAAAATTCGTCTGCCTTTTTTGTCTGCTATATTTTAGTCTCTTGCAATCTCCGCAAGGTCATTTTCGGTAATGCCGCAGGCGCGAGTAATGGGGTCAATCAGTGCAATGGAGTCCAGCGCGGTCAAGCTGTGGGCATCCGTCCCAAAGGTAAACTTGCAGCCGCAGGCTTTGGCAATGTGGAACAGCCGCATCATCGGTTCGCTGTCCGCGCCGTTTTGCAGCTTGCCGGGGAACATGCCAACGTTAATTTCCAGCGCGGTGTCGCAGTCGTTTGCCAAGCAGCAAAGCTCGGCAAACCGGTCGTCTGAAATACTGCCGATAATGCCCTCCAGACGAGCTTCGTTCCCACAGGGGAACAGCGGATGCGCAATGGAGTTGACCATGCGACGCTGCACCAGCTTAGAAAAGCTCTCGCACAAAAACGCCCCGATTTGGCTGTCGGTGACGCAGCTGTCCGGCATGACATAGGCCCCCATGTGGATGTGGGAATGGGGTGCCAGCGCGTAGTCCAGCTCCTTGCGGTGTGCCGGGGTAAGTGCCAGCGTGTCGGTGTAAAACTCCGTCTCGCACCCGAACAGCACCTTGATGCCAAGGTCGCCGGCTGGCAGGTCGGCGCGCACGCGGTAGCTGTTGTTAAAGTCCTGGGGACGGTACCAAGGGTTTGGGGAGATGCAAACATCGCTGTCCCATAGGTGGTTGGCAATGCCGATTTTGGTCAGCCCCAGTTCCCGGGTACGCTGGATAATATTGGGGAGCAGCTGTGCCGGGTCAGAACAGCAGCGTGACAGGGTGGTATGAATATGTAGGTCATGCCGTGGCTTCATGGGTCAAACACTCCTTAATAAATTTAGTAGTTTTTCCATAGCAGTATAGCCCAACCACGCCAAAATGTCAACTGCGGTGCCCCTGCCAAAAGTGGAGCAAACGGTCGGCAAACAGGTCGAAGCGGCCCGGTTTTTAGGACGATAACTGGTCAAATATGCTGTTTCGTGCAGAAAAGTTTAACTCTCCATCA
>JAVVRO010000011.1:0-9309 GCA_036654695.1 Angelakisella sp.
TCGGTTTCGTTTTTTAGCGGATTTCGGTGGTAGGAATGCCGTCCATATCATCAAAGGCCTGGTTTTCGCCGCCCATGGCCCAGATGAAGGTGTAGCTGGCAGTACCGCAGCCAGCGTGAATGCTCCAAGAGGGACTGATGACCGCCTGTTCGTTTTGTAAGACGATATGCCGGGTCTGCTGCCCCTCGCCCATCAAGTGAAACACTACATTGTCCTTAGGGATGTTGAAGTAGGTGTATACCTCCATGCGGCGCTCGTGAGTGTGGCAGGGCATGGTATTCCAAACACTGCCCGGTGCCAGCTGGGTAAGTCCCATGGAAAGCTGGCAGGTTTCCAGCACATCGGGGTGAATGAACTGATTGATGACCCGCTTATTACAGGTTTCCGCGTCACCGCAGGGGCGCTTGTTGGCGTTTGCTATGGGGATGAAGGTGGTGGCGCAAGCCTTGTGAGCAGGGGCGGATACCATGTAAAATTTTGCGGGAGTTTCGGGGTCATTGCTGCTAAACAGTACCTGCTTGGTTCCTCGGCTGATGTAAAGGCAGTCCTCGAAGCCCATGGCAAAGCGCTGCCCGTCCACCAAGATAGTTCCCGCGCCGCCAATGTTAAAGATGCCAATTTCCCGGCGCTCCAAAAAATAGTGAGTACCAAAGTTTTTCCAGCAATCAATCCCCTG
This sequence comes from Angelakisella sp., assembly GCA_036654695.1. Taxonomy (GTDB): domain Bacteria; phylum Bacillota; class Clostridia; order Oscillospirales; family Ruminococcaceae; genus Angelakisella. The sequence goes on from JAVVRO010000011.1 coordinate 677, forward strand.
ATCGATGGACACCGCCTGTGTCGTGGGCATGCAGCCCATGGTCACCATGCGGTCAACGTGGGAATAGACTGCGGTTATCTCGTTTGCGTGATACAGGTTTTCAATGAGAAATTCCTTGCGCACCTCCTCGGTGGTATACCGTTTAAAGTCCCTCTGATTTGCACTGTAACGAATATCCATTGTGAAGCCTTCCTTTCTACTGCTGCTGTTCCTGAATAAAATAATCGGAAAAATCGGTGCATATTCTAGCTTGCAGACGCTCGATGCCACCGTTCAGATGCTGCTGCATCAGGGGCTCTACCGCTGCCTTGTTTCCGGCCTCCACCAGCGCAAACAGCTTGCTGTGCTCTGCAATAATCTGGGGATAAGCCAGCGCCGTGGTAATGTCCAGCATGCGAAACCGGGTATACTGAACCTGCGCCTGTTGGATTAAATTCCAGAGGTGCATCTTTTTAGTTTCTTTAAACCAAATTTCATGCAGCTGCCCGTCCAGAAGGTAAAAGTCATCATGGCTGAAATTGCCGCTGGTAAGCACCGTTTGTTTGCGGATGATATATCGGATTTTTTCCAGAATAATCGGCGTGACAATATCGATAAAGTCGCGGATTACCTTGGACTCCACCGCTGTGCGCAGATAAATCATCTGCAAAATCTCATCATAGTTTAACAGCGAAACATAGGTGCCCTTGTAGGGAACAATTTCGACCAACCCGCAGCCCTCCAACCGCCGCAAAACGGTGCGAATGGGAGTACGGGAAACATGAAACCGGCCGCAAAGCTCGTTTTCGCCCATGGCTTGACCCGGCTTCAGCTCCAGATTTAAAATTTCGCCCTTTAGCCGCTCAAAAATATCCTGTGTGCTATTTGGTATTTTTTCCCCCATCCAGTATCCCCTCGCTTCATTGTATTCATTATAGCACATTGTATACAATGCTTAAAATTGTACACAAGCACAAAGGTTTTGACTGCATTTTGTTTCTTTCTCCAATATTCTATCCCCACTGCAAAATGCCGCTTGTTTTTTTGCCGCGGCATTGCTATGCTTAAACGGGAATTAGACAAAGAGGAGCGTGGCAGCAATGGAGATTGAGAAAATTGTGGAGTATTGCAAAAAGCATCACCCTGCGCAGGTCGCCGAACGGCTTAAAATAGCAGACGATGTGTGTGTAAAGCGATTTACCTTTACCCTGCGCTGGGATATGGAGCAGACCGTGGAGCCGGTGCAATTTCAGGATAAAATCCTGTGGGAGCACCAGCCAAAGGATGATTTGGAATGGACGGTCATGCTGAACCGGCAGCGGTACCTGCTCTGTCTGGCGCAAGCCTGTGCCCTGACCGGCTTGGCAAGCTACCGGGACTGCTACCTTGCCACAGTGGAAAGCTTCCTTGACAGCACCCCCTTGGAGGGCTCGGCGGGGAAGAACACATGGCGCACCATTGACGCCGGCATTCGCGCGAATAACTGGGTACAGTCCCTGCGCATTTTGGAGCATTGTGGTGCTCTCCCCCAGCCGTTTTTGGACAAGGTTTACACCAGTCTGGGGGTACACATCCGCTATCTGCTGGACTGCTACGACACGACCCATTACATGAGCAACTGGGGCGTACTGGTCAATTCCGGCCTGCTGGCAGCTATCTTTTTCCTAAAGGACAAGGGGATTTGCGAGTTTATGCCCCATGTGGCAACCGTCTGTCAGCGTTTGGAGGAACAGATTGAGGCGCAGGTGCTGGAGGATGGCGTTCAGTGGGAGCAGTCCCCCATGTATCATCACGAGGTGCTGTGGTGCTATCTGGAGGTAATTGAGCTGCTGCAACGGGAGGGAGTCCCGGTCAGCCCTGTCATTCTTGCCAAGACTCGCGACCTTTGCTATGCTACTCTCTATTCTACCAAGCCCGACCACCATCAGCTTATCCGCAGTGATTCAGACGATACCGATATCCGGGACATTTTGACACTGGGCGCCTACCTGTTCCGGGATGGACAGCTAAAGTTCGGCGGCTATGCTATGTTGGACTTTGACAACATCTGGCGGCTGGACGTGCCTGCCGCAGAGCGTTATCAAGCCCTTGCCGTCCAGCGGCCTGACAGCACCTCCAAAGCCATGTGCAGCAGCGGTAACTACTACCTGCGCACCAGCTGGGACGAGGATGCCACCCTGCTGGCCTTTCGGTGCGGCCCCATTGGAAACGGCCACGGCCATGTAGATTTGCTCCATTTGGACCTTTTTGCAGGGGGCGAGGATATTCTCACCGACAGTGGCAGGCTTACCTATGTCAACAACGAAAAACGGCTCTACTTAAAATCCCAGTTTGCCCACAATACCGTTACGGTGGACGGCAAGCCCTTCTCCGACTGTGTTGCCTCTTGGCAGTACGGCAAGGTGGCACACCCGCTCAAGGGTCAGGTGTTCGAGGATGCGCAGTACTACTATGTCTCTGGCGGGCATCTGGGTTATCTGGTGGAGGGCGTTTTTGTCCGCAGACAAATTGTCTGCCTAAAGCCTGACATCGTTATCATTTTGGATAGCTTTTACACCGGCGGTGCCCACAGCTACACCCAAAAATTCCACTTTGGCGGTAACGGCAGTCTGACACTTCAGGGGCAACAGGCCGAATGGCAGTCGAACAACAACCGCGCAGTACTGGTAGCACTGGGCGAGCAGCCGCACCTGCGGCAGGAGCAGACGATTTTATCCCACCGGTACAATCAGGAAAGCAGCGCGCCCTGTGTGGAGATTACCTATCAATTCCCCGCCACGGCAGGGGTACTAACGGTAATCGGGGTAAATCCTCAGCCGGACTTTAGCGCCCAAGCCATTCCCGTGGTACAGGCGCGGGAACAACGCGTGCTCCCCGGGGAAACCGCGCAGGGTCTGCGGATTGTAAACGGCGGCGAACGCCATACCTTGATTTTTTCCCTGAACGACCCGGTTGGCGGCATTAACCTTTTGGAGGCCGACGGCTGCATCGGATATGGCGAGGTCATGGTGTTTGACAAGAACCAAAAACGAACGGTGCTGGCCAATTAAATTTTAGTGACAAAAGAGGAAGGTACTCCCACACAACCGGGGAGCCTTCCTCTTTTTGACGGTGCTTTTTAAAAAGCTACCCATTCTGTATGGCGTTGTCCCTGTTGGGAAGGAAGCTGACAAATTCCGGCAGCTCCTCCCCCAGCAAAGGGCGACACCATTCCACAAACTGTTCTGTGACATTGCCGCCGTCCTGCGTAATAAATTCAGCGGGCAGGGTGCGTTCCTCCAGCATGACCTGTTCAATGGGTACTAGTACCGTTTCACAGCGGTAAGGACTGCTGGAAATGCGCTTGAGTCCTGCCATGACTCCGCATCTGCCCTCCATGACGGCGCGCACCGCGGCGGCGCCCAGTTCTATCGCCTCCGCCCGATCCACCGACGACTGGTGGGCTGCGGAACACCGTCCCAGCAGTCCGGGTTTCTCGCTTCGTGCCTTAATGCCCAGCTTTTTAATAATCAGCTCGGCCAGATAGGCGGATACATCGCCATAATAGGTGGCGCGCCCCACTGTAAAAATAGGCGGAACAATGGGTTCGCCGGCTTTATTGCGCAGCCCCTCGCTGGCAACCACCACCACGCCACCCAGCCGGGCATAAAGCTCCTTGACCTGTGCCAAAAACGCATCCTCGTCAAAGGGATGCTCCGGTAGGCAGAGAATATGCGGTGCATCCCCGGGCTGCTTTCTTGCCAGTGCCGCAGCTGCGGTAAGCCAGCCCGCGTTGCGTCCCATGACCTCGATTACCGATACGTGGATTGGCATGGACTGTACATCCTGTGCCGCTTCCCGCACCGACTGCACCACAAACCGCGCTGCGCTGCCAAAGCCCGGCGCATGGTCGATGACTGCAATGTCATTGTCGATGGTCTTGGGAATGCCCGCTACGAACAGCTCCTGCCCCTTGCAGGCCTGATACAGCTTTCCGCAGGTATCCATGGAGCCGTTGCCACCGGTGAACAGCAGATACTTGATGTCATGCTTTTTCAGGATGTGCGCCATGGCAACATAATCACTGTCCGTTAGCGGAGTGCGGGACGTACCAATGGCAGAAGCGGGGGTATGGGGCAGCAGATCCAGGAGCCGCTGGGGCACCTCGCTCAGCGTAACAAATTCTTCTGCCAAAATTCCTGCGGTGCCATGGATTGCACCATAAATGTGGGAAATTGTGGTATATTTTTGGGCTTCGGTCACCGCGCCATACAGCGAGGCATTGATAACCGCTGTGGGCGCGCCCCCATGGGCAATCAGCAAGTTCGACACAATACCACCTCGTTTTCTCTTACTTTTCCAGTATAATCGCCTGACTCAAATGGCGGGGAGTATCGGCATCAATGCCCTTGTGCTGGGCAATGTAGTAGCCCATAAACTGCCCAATCAGGCCGATTACCGCCGCATATTGCAGGGTGTTCAGCCCGCCGTCCAGCTCCAGATGATAGTCGGCCTCCGGCATGGTTGCGCTTACCTGCGCCCCAATGGCAGCTGTCACCGCGCCCATCGTCTTCATCTGGTCAAGCAGTGCGGCGTCGTGCTCCACCGTCTGGTCATTGCTAAGCATTAAAATCAAGGTGTTTTCGTCCACCAAGCTCATGGGGCCGTGGCGATATTCCAAACTGTAGTAGGCCTCGGAATTGGTAAGCCCCATCTCCTTCATTTTGTTCATGCACTCATTGGCAATGCCGTAATTGACACCCTGCCCCAGCGTGATAAACAAATTGAGGTGACCATGCTCTGCAATAATCTTTTTTGCCAAGGCGTCGGCTGCCTTGAGCTGACGGTCAGCCAGCCCTTCATAACCCTTTGCCATCTGCTCAATCTGGTTCTTTTTGCCGCCCACATAGAGCGCTAAAACCGTGGCCAGATAGACCATGCTGGTAAAGGAGCGGGTCATGATAACGCTGTCCTCGTCCGTTTCGGGGGATAGCAGCAGAAAATCGTTGTAAAGGCTGCTGTCCTTGTCGCAGGTAATTGCCAGGGACTTGACATTGGGGAAGCTGCGAACCTTATCGATGGCAAGGCGCACCTCGGTGGTATAGCTTTTGCGGGTGATGGGTAGCACCAGCACACGGCGGTTCTGTACAAAGGTTTCGGGGAAAAAGTATAGCTCGGAGCAAGGCACCGCCTTGGCAGGAATAGTGCAGCAGGTGGAAAAGAGGTGCGCGGCGGTCTGTGCCAGATAAAGCGATGTGCCGCAGCCGGTAAAAATAAGCTCGTCGTAGGCAGATTTGTCTGCAAATACGGTGTCCAGCACGCTGTAAATGGCGGGTAATGTCTCGTTGATAGCCTGAAAAGAACGGGACTGCTGATAAATTTCGCGATAGGTAATTTCGCTGTTTTTCTTAGTCATCATCGTATTCTCCTCTGTAATTTAAATGGTATTGTCCCCCACAAATGGCATAAAATAGTAGACCGCTACCTCCTGCTGCCATATCTTTGTTCGCCGTGGATAAAGGTAGCCGCTACCCGATAGTCGGCGGTAAGCAGCACCAAGTCGGCATCCTTGCCCACTGTCAGGCTGCCCTTGTGCGTCCCAATGCCCAGCATTGCCGCCGGATTTTCCGAAAACAGCTGGGAAACCTTGGCCGGTGGCTCCTTGGTATAGCACAGCAGATTGCGAAACGCCTGATCGCTGGTAAGGGTACTGCCAGCGCGGGAAGAACCGTCTGCCAGCATGGCATCTCCATCTTGCACCACAATATCATTGATTCCCAGCTTGTAGGAGCCATCCCCCAAGCCCGCCGCGCTGATACTGTCGGTCACTGCAATGATGCGATTCCAGCCCTTTCCCTTGAGTAAAATTCGTACTGTACCGGGGTGCAGGTGCCGCCCGTCGCAGATAACCTCGGCATAAATATCACTTTCCATGACCGCGCCGGCAATGGCCGGAAAATGCTGGTGCAACAGCTTCATGCCATTCAGGGTGTGGGTGCTGCTGCAAGCGCCCTGCCGAATGGCTTGCCAAGCGGTATCATAGTCGGCACCGCTGTGGCCGATGGAAACCCGAACACCGGATTCGCTTACGGCATGGATGAACTCCGCCGCACCCTCCAGCTCCGGGGCAACGGTAATGAGTCGAATGTTCCCCCCCGCCGCCTGTTGGTATGCCTGAAACTCCACCAGCGAGGGCTTTTGCAGGCATTGCTCCGGCATGGCACCCTTGTACTCCCGCGCCAGAAAAGGGCCTTCCAAATGAATCCCTAACAGCTCGGCTCCGGTATGAACCTCCTCCTTGGCCTGTGCCAACACGGTTAAGCTCCCAACAAGCCGCTCCCGGCTGTCCGAAAGCAGGGTAGGCAGCAGGCCGGTCACCCCGTGGGAAGCATAGAAGGCGCACAGCTTTTTAACATCGTCCACCGACACGCTGTTCATGTCCAGCCCCATGCCGCCGTGGGTGTGAATCTCAATAAAGCCAGGGAGCACCAGATGGTCGGAGGCATCAAACACCTCGGCATCCCCTGCCGCTTCAATGACTTTGTCAATGCGGCTGATTATTCCGCCGGTAATCTCCATATCGGCACGCAGCTCCTGCCCGTTAAGCGCCAAAACACCATTTTTTATCAGTGTTCTTTTCCCCATGAACTCCCCTCCCTGTCTTCCCCCGGTTATGCCTTGTTGTTGGAGCCCGAAAGCAAAATAATCTTTTTAACATCCTCCACCAGCAGGTCGGCGGCGTGCTGCGACAGCTTCCATGAATGTCCCTGATGATTCATATTCTCCAAGCCATCCTTGTAGTGCTCTACATATTTGTAACGAATTTCGGTGCCAAAGTTAATTTTCGCCACGCCCATGCCAATGGCTTGACGAATGATATCCTCCCGCATTCCGGTACAGCCGTGGAGCACCAAGGGAATGTCAGAAAAGCGCCGCACCGCCTCCAGCACTGACAACCGGATTTCCGGTTCGCCCTTGTAGTACCCATGCGCATTGCCAATGCCAATGGCAAGGGTGTCCGGGGTGCAAAGCTCCAAAAAACGCTTGACCTGTGCGGGGTCGGCAATATTCTTGTTTTCTTGAGCAGTGCCGGTACTGTCCAACCGCAGCAGCTCCCCAATCTCCGCTTCCACCGGCACATCAAAGCAACGCGCCACCTCGGCCACCTTCCGGGTAACCGCCGCATTTTCCTCAACGGGACGGGTGGAGCCGTCAATCATCACCGAGGTAAAGCCCAGATGAAGTGCCTCCATGCAGATGTCAAAGCCATCCCCATGATCCAGATGGATGGACACCGGCACCGAAACCTTTTCGGCACACCACTTGGCTACCTGTACAAACCAATCATTCCCGGAGTAGGCACCGGTAGACACATAATGTGCCAGTATCATGGGCGAGTTTAGCTCCTCCGCCGCCCTGCAACACGCCATAATAATGTCATAGTTGCCGCCCTGCGTGTTAATTGCCGGAATTGCATAGCCATTTTTTGCCGCCTTGAGCAGCTCGTTCCTGTTGTTTCCCAGCATTCCATTTCACCTCATTCAGTTAATTGTGTATCTGGTTTTTGCCCATTGCACCAAGTGCTTTCCCGCTCAATTAGTTGGGTGGTAAAGGTTACCCGGGTGGGGTCGTTTCCCCCAATCATGCTGTGAAGCATTTCGATGGCGGCTTTCCCGATTTCCCGCCGCTGCATCTGCATGGTGGTCAGTCTGGGGGAGGTGTACTGGCTCAGGCTGGAGTTGTCAAAGCCGATGATGGCAATGTCCTCCGGCACTCGTTTGCCAAGGCTTTTTGCCGCTTCAATGCCCAGACAGGCCAACCGGTCATTCCGTCCAAAAATAGCGTTAATGGACGGCTCCTCCAAGATGCGCTGCCGAGTCTTTTCCACCACCTGTTGCTCATTGCAGCATCCGGTAATGATGCTGCGGTCGGTGGCATCCATGCCGGATTCCTCCATCTGCTCCAAAAAGCCCCGCAGTCGCAAGTCATCCAAGGTGCTAAAATTGCCGCTGCTGCTAAAACGATCCAGATAAAGGATGTTCCGTCTGCCCTTGCCCGCCAGATAGCGCACACATTCCTTGGCACCGCTGTACAGGCCGGTGTCAATCATTCCCGCGCCCTTTACGCTGTTGTAGTCGCGGTTCAGGAGCAGCACTACCGGTATCTGCGCCGCAATAAACTGGTTGATGTACTTTTCCGGCAGACTAATAGAGCTTATGACAATACCGTCAAACTGCCGGCTAATGATTTGTGATACAAACTCCTCGCTGTTCCGGTTGGCACAGAGTGAAATGAGATAGCCCTGACTGTAGGCATAGCGATCCATCTCCACAATCAGCTGGCTAAAGTGCTCGTTGGCAATCTGGTCTGCAATAAAAATCAGATGATTGCTGCTTTTTCCCTTGAGTGCCCGGGCAATGCTATTGGGGCGATAGTGAAGCTCCTTGATGGCCTCCAGCACGCGCTCCCGCTTTTTTTGATCCACATAACGGTTGTTGTTTATGACATAGGAAACAATTGTCTCGCTTACTCCTGCCTGTCTGGCTACATCCGCTCGTGTAACCTGCCTGTAGTCGCTCATTGCTGTTCCCCCTTTTTTCCTGCGTTTTTCCATGCAGGCAGTTTATATAAACTCGTGTGTATGTCTTAATTATCCTGCGAAACAGCTGTTTGTC
>JAVVRO010000011.1:9319-20077 GCA_036654695.1 Angelakisella sp.
GGCCAATTACAAAAATTCTACAGAACTCACAATACACACCATACACGGTTGGGCTTGTTTCTAGTATACGCTCGCCCGGCAGCAGAACAGCCATGACAATTTACAAAAAACTGTCATGGCTGTTTGCACTTGGGAATACTCTTAACTAGGAGCTGGGTTGCTCCTGCTTTTTCTGCACCTCGTCGGCAAAGGCCTTTGGAGTAACGCCGATGTACCGGCTGAACACTCGTATAAAGCTATTTGCACTGTTGTACCCCACCATCCGGCTCAGGTCATTAATTTTAATTGCCGGATTCTCCTGAATCAAGCTTTTGGCGCGCTCCATGCGGTAGCCGTTAAGGTAGTTCTTAAAGGTATCATCACTAAGTCGCTTAAAGAGCATACTGCAATATTTCGGGGAGATATTGAACACCTGCGCCATGTCGTTAAGCATAATGTCATCAGAATAGTTTTCGTGAATGTACTGGGTCATGGCACGAAGAATTTCATTATCCATATTCTGACTGCTTTCGTGCTTTACTGCCACCACAGCGGAGATAATCCGTTCCAAATCCTCGAGTAGGGTGCTGCTGTTCCACTGTCCATATAGCTTTTCAAAGTCGATGGACTCTCCAAGCAGACTTTCCGGCGTGGTCTTCAGCTCCTGAAAGGCTCTGCCCAAGGTACCCAAAAGGGCAAACCGGAAATTCTTCTGGGCATCGGGGGAAAGCATGTGCTCCTCCGTGTTTTCCTGCACCACCTCTCGATAAATCCGAATAGCCTCGTCACTGCCATCTGCAATGCAATGGAGCAACCGTTTTTCGGTTTGCAGCGGGTAATAATAGCTGTTATTGTCCAGCCGGCTAATCTGCTGCATGGTTAAAATCTCGGTTTTATCATAGAAATACCGGTATTCCAAAATCTTGATTGTCTGGCGATAGCAGGTACTAATCTGACTGGTGCCCCGCATAACGTCGCTGATGGCAATGCAGCTGTCCGCCCGATCCTCCATTTTGGAAAACATATCCATTATCATGGCTTTGGCGGCGTCCAAGCTGTCCACCTCCATCACAATGGCCGAGCGGTCCCGCCCCATGCTGACATAATGGCCTTTTTCCATGCGCTGCACACAGGCTTCCACATTGCTTTTAATTAGAAACAGCTTGACGTCCTCCTCCTCGGAAAACTTAATGAGGCAGACGCAATAGTTCTGGGTTTCATTGCTGCTGGAGGTGGGCGAAGCGGTACCTAGCAACAGGTCGCGGTAAAACTGCTTATTGTCCGAAAAAGCCTTTTCTTGCAGGATGGCGCGAAGCTCCCGGGTTAGCTCCCGGAGGCGGTCGGTGCTTTGGTGTACCAGCTGGAATTCATCCACCACGGTGGTGCTATCCTCTTTTTTGTTATCCGCCAGCTCTTCCACCATCTGCCCGATGGGCCGGTAAAGTTTTTTGGTAATGGCGCGGGCAAACTGCACCGCAACAAACAGCAGGGTAAAGGACAGGCAGAAGAACAGCAACAGCTGCTGCCAACGGTTCACCGGAACCTCCTTATAGAGATAAGCAATTTTCCAGTCAAGCCCCTGTAGCTTCTCCGCATAAACCTGCCGTCCCCCGCTGGAAAACTCCTGAGACTTTTCGGTGCCAAAGGATTGCCGTATTTTATCCGGTAGCTCCAGCTGCCGCAAGGTTGTGTCGCTGTAGGCAACAATACCGTAGTCATCGAACAGAATCATCGGGTCCCGGCTGCTAAACAAGGAGCGAAATGGAATCCGCACAATGTACAACAGATTGCTGCTGTCCAACGCTCTGCGGGAAATCATATAATAAAGCTCCGAAAGAGTGTGATCCGCGCTGTAAACCGGCAGAGTCAGCGGACGGGCAGTTTGGCTAAAATGCTCAAAGACAGCCTCCGTCTGTTCCGGGCTAAGGGTAGTTTCGGTATGAAAAAAACGTGGCTTGGCACAGGTTCCGTTGCGGGAAATGACAAAAGAATCCGGATTAAGGGTGGTAACTGCAATGGAATAGTCCAGCTGGGACAGGCCGGAAAGCACCTTTTGTATTTCAATATACCCCTGCGCGGCGTGGTAGTAGTAGCCGCTGCTGCCAATCTGGCTGTTGCCCCACAGGGTAATGTTTCCGCTGCCAATAATGCTGTACAGCGCAGTGGTAATCACCGACAGCGACAGCTCGGTGCCAGAGGTTCTGGACTGCACCGCCTGAAGCATGGTATTCCTATAATGCTGCTGGTAGCTCCGCGTATAGGACACCGCAAAAATAACCTGTGGGAGGACAAAAACTAAAATTCCCAACAATAAAAAGACCTGATAAAGCTGTTTTTGGTACCGTCCTTTTCGCATTGTATCCTCCTCCTTTTTTGCGTAGTCGACATCGGCGTCGTGGTTTTTTTAGCTGCCCTCTAAATTGTAAACATCCGGGAGTGTATTTGCAACTCATTTAAGAATATTTCGGAAAAAAGGGCAAATGGTACAACCCGCCTTGCCGTTCATGGGCGCTTTGCACAAATACAAGCCATTTTGATTTGGATAATTGGTGATATCGGGAAAATTGATGATGTAAACTAGCAACACACAGGAGCTACACATTTGGGCATGTTGTAAAATCATCATGAAAATTCCACAAGCAGTTTTCGGTAAAGAAAATTGGGAATTTACAAACCACTTTTTTTACTGCTATAGTGAAGCTGTTGAAGGAAAGACCGCACAGGGAATCCGCAAGCAAAGGAGGAATTCACTTGTCAACTGCTCAAAAGGCAAAGTCCGCACCGCCCATCGCCAACTCCCGCGGGAAGAAAATCTCCAATATCGTCAAGCGCGATTGGGATTTGTATCTGTTGCTTATTCCCGGGGTCATCTGGTTTTTAATGTTCTGCTACAAGCCCATGCTGGGGCTGCGAACCGCCTTTTATGACTACAACATCTTTTTAGGGTTTGAGGGCAGTAAATTCGTAGGATGGGGAAACTTTGCTGAATTTATGTCCGGGCCGGATTTTAAGCGCACCATTACCAATACCTTTATGATTGCTATTTGGCAAATTTTAATCTGCTTTCCGGCTCCCATCGTGCTGGCCATTATGGTAACCGAAATGAAAAATAAATTTGTCAGCAAGCTAACTCAAACCGCAACCTTTCTTCCCTACTTTATCTCGGTAGTGGTAGTTTGCGGCATGGTAGTCAACTTTCTTTCTCCCAGCACCGGCATCGTCAACCTGATACTACAAAAGCTGGGCTTCGAGCCTGTCTACTTCATGGTGCTCCCGCAGTATTTCCGGGGCATCTACACCGCCATGACGCTGTGGCAGACCGCCGGATTTAACGCCATTGTCTACATTGCCGCGCTGATGGGCATTGACCCGCAGCTCTACGAGGCCGCTACTGTGGACGGCGCAGGCAAGTGGAAGCAGATTGTTCATGTCACCATCCCCAGCATTTTACCCACCATTGTAGTCATGTTTGTACTGAATATCGGCAAGATGGTCAAGGTGGGGTATGAATCCATTCTGCTGCTCTACAAACCCTCTACCTACGTCACCGGCGACGTAATTTCCTCCTATGCGTTCCGCATGGGCATTGAAAACGGTAATTACGGGCTGGCCACTGCGGCGGGACTGTTTGAGGCTTTAATTGCTCTCATTATGGTAATTGCAGCCAACAAAATTAGCAATAAGCTGACCGAAAATGCACTATGGTAGAAAGGAGGCTTCTGGTATGAACCGTCACACCTTTGCCCCGCGCGCCGCTAGAATTGAAAGCATTGGAGAGCGCCTTTTTAACTTCGCCATGACCATCCTCGGGCTTGCCATTTCGGTGGTTTGCCTGTACCCCATCTATTATGTGCTCATTGCCTCCTTTAGTAAACCGCTTTTTGTCGAAAACGGCAGCGTAATTTTTAGTATTATGGGGTTTTCCTTAGACAGCTACCTGCAAGCTTTCCAAAAGCCCGGGTTGTGGCTTTCCTACGCCAACACCGTTTACTACACCGTGGTGGGCGTACTGGTCAACATGGTGTTTACCACTACCATGGCCTATGCGCTTTCTAAAAAGCGGTTGCTGTTTCGCAAATTCTTTACCCTTTTTACCGTCTTTACCATGTGGTTTTCCGCCGGTATCATTCCACTGTACATGACCTTCCGGGATTTTAACCTGCTGGATACCCGAGCCTCTATCATCTTCGGGTTTGCCATTAACACCTACAATCTCATTATTATGAAGAGCTTTTTTGAGCAGGTACCCGAGTCGTTGGAGGAAGCCGCCTTTATGGACGGTGCCAACAATATCACCATCTTTACCAGAATTTATCTGCCCCTTTCCAAGCCCGCGCTGGCCACTGTAGGTATGTTTTATGCCGTAAACCGCTGGAACAGCTACTTTTGGGCCATGAACCTGATTAACGATGACAAAAAGCTGCCCTTGCAGGTGCTCCTGAAAAAGCTAATTGTGGATCGGGTCGCCAACGAAACCGAATCGGCACTGGTGACCGTCGCCTCCACCTACTCCCCTACCACAGTCATCTATGCCATTATCATCATCGCCATTATCCCCATGATGATTGCCTATCCCTTTGTACAAAAGTTCTTTAAGTCCGGCGTCACCCTGGGCGCGGTCAAGGGATAATCCCATGATGAAACCCTCTTGAGGTTTACTGAATCCCAGTATCATCACACAAGGTTCTCGTAATAGTTGTAAAAAATCCATTTAACAGCTATTATTAGATATGAAACAAAAGGAGATTGAAAGAAATGAAAAAGATTCTGGCTCTGGTTCTCGCTGTCACATTTGTTGCAATGTCATTGGCAGGCTGTGGTTCCACCGCTCCCTCCACCGTTCCTTCTGCGAGCTCCGCTCCTCCTGCGAGCACGGCTCCTTCTGCGAGCTCCACCCCTGCGGCCTCGGCCGCTCCGGTTGCCCCCGAAGTCCCCGTGGTAGAGCTGGGCAAGGCAAGCCTTCCCATCGCTCCAAAGGAAAGCGAATTTACCATCTTCCTGAACTTCAACAACATGCCCTTTAACTCCGAATGGCGAGTATGGCAGGAAATTGCCAAGCTGACCAACATTAAGCTAAAGAGCGTCATCTCTCAGTCCAACTCCAACGAGCAGGAAGCCTTTAACCTGATGGTTTCCTCCGGCAAGCTGGCAGATATCATCGGCTATGTTGACTCCGCAGAAATTGAAAAGCTGGGACGCGACGGCGGTATGCTACCCCTGAACGACCTGATTGACAAGTGCGCGCCCAACATCAAGGCTATGATGGAAAAAGACCCCAAGTTTAAGCAGGCTGCCTATTCTCTGGACGGAAAAATTTACCAGATTCCTAAAAATCAGGAGCTGGTAACTGCCGAGTTCTGGTGGATTCGTCAAGACTGGCTGAACAAGCTGAAGCTGCAAGCCCCCAAAACCGTCGATGAGCTGTACACGGTACTCACTGCGTTCCGCAACGGTGACCCCAACGGCAATAGTAAAAAGGACGAAATTCCTCTCTTTGACCGTGCCGGACACAAAATGCCCGATGAATACCTCTATTTGTGGGATACCAGCACCGAATTTTACCCCCGGGATGGCAAGATGACCTTTGAACCGCTGGAACCCAACTTCAAGCTGGGCACCGCCAACATGATTAAGTGGTACAAAGAAGGGTTGATTGACCCCGAAATCTTTACCCGTGGCCCCAAGTCCCGCGACATTCTGCTCAGCGGCAATCTGGGTGGCATGACCCATGACTGGCCCAGCGCTGGCAACTACAACACTACTCTGCCTGCCACTATCCCCGGCTTCGAGATGAAGGTATTTGCACCCCCAGCCGACCAAAATGGTCAGGTCAAGGAGCGCACCGACCGTCAGCCCGGCGTGGGTTGGGGAATCTCCACCCAGTGCAAGGATCCCGAAACTCTAATGAAGTTCTTTGATTTCTTCTTTACCGACCAAGGCGACGCGTTAATTAACTGGGGTGTCGAGGGCGAAACCTATACCGTGCAGGCCGATGGCTCCCGCAAGTACACTGACGCTGTTATGAAAAGCGACCAAACCCCCATTGGCTATCTGCGTAATATGGGCGTTCAGTACCGTATCGGCATGTGCCAGGATCCCGCTTACGAATATGCCTTTATGACCCCCGCTGCCAAAGAGGCCGCCGAGCTTTACAACGGTAATCTTCAGTGGTTTGCAAAGAACACTCCCCCCTATGCTGACGGTGCGCTGTCGCTGAAGTACCCCGCTGCTGACGAGGCTGAATACAAAAAGATTATGTCCAGCATCCGCCCCTATGTGGATGAAAAATTCCAGTCTTGGATTCTGGGAACAGCCAACTTTGAGAAGGACTATGACGGCTTTATCGCAGAGCTGAAAACCCGTGGTATTGACCGCGCTATCGAGATTAACCAGAATGCCTACAACATCTATCTGGGCAAATAATCTGGGCAAATAAACGAATAGGAGGGCGGGCTGTACAGCCTGCTCTCCTTTCCTTGCAAAGTGAGGACAAGATGAAACAGAAAAATTTAATCTATGTGTTTGCCGATCAGTGGCGGGCGCACGCGGTTGGCTTTGCGCACTGCGACCCGGTGCTTACCCCGAACATGGACGCCTTTGCCGCAGGCGGGATGAAGTTCACCAATGCCATTAGTACCTATCCCCTCTGCTCACCTCACCGCGCCTCGCTCATGACCGGAAAATACCCCACCTCCTGCGGCGTATGGACCAACTGCAAGCCGGGGCTGGACGAAACCATTCTACTAAAGCCGCAGGAGACCTGCATTTCGGATGTACTGGCGCAGGGCGGGTACCATACCGCCTACATCGGCAAGTGGCATCTGGATGCCAGCGAGCTAAATTTTAACCGCAATCCCCCCTCCGGCGCAGCGGTCTGGGACGCATTCACACCGCCCGGCGAACGGCGGCATGGGTTTGAGTTCTGGTACTCCTACGGAGCCATGGACGACCATCTGCATCCTCACTACTGGAAGGACACCCCCCACCAAATTAAGCCTGAGCTTTACTCTCCCATACACGAAACCAACATCGCCTTGGAGTATCTGGAGCACCGGGACAAGGACAACCCATTTGCTCTTTTTTTATCTTGGAATCCGCCCCATCCGCCCTACGACCTGCTGCCGGAGGAGTACTTGACCCTCTACCGGGACAAGACCCTGACCTACCGGGAGAATGTCCCCCAGCAGTTCCGGGAGGATCCCCTGTTCCAGCTCAACATGCGGCGGTATTTTGGCGCTATTACTGCACTGGATGAACAATTTGGGCGCATTACCCGCTACCTAAAGGAAAATGACTTGGAGCAGGATACCATTTTGGTGCTATCTGCCGACCACGGCGACACCATGGGCTCCCACGGGCTTTACGGCAAAAATATCTGGTACGAGGAATCCATCCTCATTCCGCTGGTGTTTGGCGGCAGCGACATTCCACCGGGAAGCTGTGACAGCCTGCTGGCCAGCCCCGACCACATGCCCACCCTGCTGGGACTGCTGGGACTGGAGCCTCCAAGCTGCGTAGAGGGCAGCAACCTAGCTCCCGCCGTTTATGGTGCTTTGGTAGAGCATGCGCCTGAAACCGCATTTCTTTGCATGATACCCGGTATGCCGGAGATGGTTCATGCCTATTCTGCTCGCGGCCTGTACAATCGTTCCTTTGGCTGGCGGGGCATCCGCACCAAAACACACACCTACATTGTAGACAATGGGACTCAGCCGGGCTGCCCCCAGCAACGTTACCTGTATGACAATGAGCACGACCCCTACCAGCTGTCGCCCATGCTGTTGACGGTGGGCAGCCGCGAGGATGCGCAGTATGAGGCGCTATTGCGACCCTATCTGGAGCGCCTGAACGATTCGTTTCTTTTAAACCGAGAGGAGTATTAAAGCCAATGATAAACAGCCAGCTTTTGAACAGGAAGCAGGAGATTGACGACCAGACCCTGCGCCAAGCCCTTGACCATGCGGTAGAGCAGGTACGCTACTACCTACCCGGACTGACCGACAGCTACAAGTTTTCCAACAGCGAGCATAACTTCTACCCGCACAGTGAAAACGTGGAATGGACCACCGGCTTTTGGACCGGTGAAATTTGGCTGGCCTACGAAAATAGCAACGATGCCTGCTTTCAGGCGGCCGCCCTCCGTCAGGTGGACAGCTTTATGAACCGCATTGTACAGCACATTGATGTGGAGCATCACGACATGGGCTTTCTCTATTCGCCCTCCTGCGTGGCGGCTTATAAGCTGACCGGCAGTGAAACCGGCAAACAGGCGGCTCTGCTGGCTGCCGATAACCTGATTTCCCGCTTTCAGGAGAAGGGACAGTTTATTCAGGCATGGGGAGCGCTGGGTGCAAAGGACAACTACCGTTTGATTATTGACTGCCTGCTAAACCTGCCGCTGCTTTACTGGGCCACCGAAACCACCGGCGATTCCAAATATGCCGACATTGCAAAACGGCATATTGGTACCGCACTGAAGCTTGTCATGCGGGAGGACTATTCCACCTATCACACCTATTTCTTTGACCCCGAAACAGGCGAACCCACCCATGGCATTACCGCGCAAGGCTACCGCAACGGCTCCGCTTGGTCCCGCGGGCAGGCATGGGGCATCTATGGGGTTGCCCTTTCCTATCGCTACATTAAAAAGCCGGAATATCTGGATATCTTTGAAAAGATTACCGATTTCTTTCTGGCGCATCTGCCTGAAAATCTGATTCCCTACTGGGACTTTGACTTTACCGACGGCAGCGACGAGCCGCGAGATTCTTCCGCCGCCGCCATTGCGGTTTGTGGTATGCTGGAAATGGCAAAGTACATGACTCCTGCCAAGGCGGACTATTACACCCGCGCTGCCAAAAAGCTACTGGCGGCACTGGTGGAGCACTGCGCTGTCTCCGACCCGGCCATCTCCAACGGGCAGCTGCTCCATGGCACCTACGCACGCAAATCCGAATTTAACACCGTGCGTAACCGTGGCGTGGACGAATGCAACACTTGGGGAGACTACTACTACTTCGAGGCGCTAACTAGACTATCTAAGGAGTGGAAGGTGTACTGGTAACAGGGAAAGGAGTTTGAACTGTGAAGGATAAAAATATACTGCTCATCATTACCGACCAGCTGACCTGGCGCGCATTGCCCGCCTATGGCAATTCCTTTGTAAAAACCCCCAATATTGACCGAATTGCCAAAAATAGCGTGCGGCTGGAGCAATGCTATACCCCCTGCCCGCTTTGCCAGCCCGCCCGCGCTGCTTTTTGGTCTGGGAGGTATCCGCACCAGATTGACGTGCTCTCCAACGGGCGCAACTGGCCGGTAAGCCAACTGCCGGAAACTATCCCCACGCTGGGCGAAACCTTTCGCAATGCCGGATACGAAACCGTACACTTTGGCAAAACTCATGATGCCGGCACACTGCGGGGCTTTACCGTGGAGCCGGAAAAGGAGCTGCCCGTCGAGCCTGCCTCCCCTGCATTTCCCCTTAATTTTGACACCTTTAACGACCGATACGCCACCGTGCGAGCCGTAGAATTTTTATCCGGCTACCACTGGAAAAAGCCGCTGTGCATGGTGGCAGATTTAGTAAATCCCCATAACATCTGCGGCTGGGTGGGCAAAAACGCGGGAATCCATGAGGATATTCCAACCGGCGAACCCCTGCCGCCGCTGCCGGAAAACTTTGATTTTGAGGACATACAGAATCGCCCTTTGCCGGTACAGTACATCTGTTGCAGCCACAACCGGCAGGCCGAGGCCTCCGGCTGGACACCCCGAAACTATCAGCACTATCTGGCGGCCTACTACCACTACCTTACGCTGGTGGACAGGGAGATTGGTTTAATTCTGGATGCGCTAGAGGCCACCGGGCAGTGGGACAACACCCTGCTGGTGTTTATGGCAGACCACGGCGACAGTATGGTTGCCAGAGGCCGAGTTACCAAGCAGGTAGATTTTTACGAGGAAGTAACGCGGGTTCCCATGATTTTTCACGGTCCCGGCGTAACTCCCCGGCAGGATGCCGTTCCCGGGCTTGCTTCGCTGCTGGATCTTTTTCCCACCTTGTGCGGCTACGCAGGCATCCCTGTCCCGGCGGGGCTGCCCGGGGTGGACATCTCCGGCGTGTTGCAGACCGGGCAGCTGCCAGCCCGGCGCTATGTCGTCAGTCAGTGGCACACCGAGTGGGGCTTTACCGTGTCACCCGGACGCATGCTATGCAGCGGGCAATACAAATACATGCGATACCTTGAGGGGGACAGCCGGGAGCTGTATGACCTAGCGGCGGATCCCTTTGAAAAAACCAATGTAGCCCAAAACGCTGCCTATGCTGCTGTTGTTGCCCAGATGGAAGCACTGCTGCTACAGTACCTGTCTCAGGAGCAGGACCCGTTTTTGCAGATGGCATGGAGAGCCGACCACCGCTGGCGCAGTCACACCCTCGGGTATCATCAGCACACTGGCCCCGCTGCGCCAATGGTCAAGTAACTGCGGGCGCAGCAGCTTTTACAGGGCGCATCGTTTCTATGTTACTGCAAAAAACCGCTTAGACTGACTGTCTAAGCGGTTTTTGTGTTTGCCCTGCCTTGTTTACTCTGCCACTGTGGTACAATAGCCGTAATTGGCTATTGTACGGGGCGATGCACAGGACGACTTCGCGTCCCTATGCGCAGTACCAAAACGCTTCGCGTTTATGGTACAATAGCTATAATCGGCTAGTGTACGGAGCGATGCACAGGACGACTTCGCGTCCCTATGCGCAGTACCAAAACGCTTCGCGTT
>JAVVRO010000012.1:0-19190 GCA_036654695.1 Angelakisella sp.
TGGTGGGCATTAACCTGCTGCGTGAGGGTCTGGACATTCCAGAGGTTTCGCTGGTGGTCATACTGGATGCGGACAAGGAGGGCTTTTTGCGCTCCGAAACCTCGCTGGTACAGACCATTGGGCGTGCCGCCCGCAACGATCACGGCATGGTCATCATGTACGCCGACCATGTGACCGATTCCATGGAACGTGCCATCAGCGAAACCTACCGCAGGCGGGAAATTCAGAAAAATTACAATACCGAGCATGGCATTACACCAAAGTCGGTACAGAAAGAAATTCGCGATATTTTGGAGATTTCCACCAACGAAAACGGCGAGAAAAAGAGCAAGGCCAGCCGCAGGATGAAACCCGGCGAGCGGGAGCAGATGATTGCCAAGCTGACCACCGAGAAGAAAAATGCCGCCAAACTGTTGGAATTTGAGCATGCTGCCTACCTTCGGGATAAGATTGAACAACTCCGTAAGGAGCTTTAAAGGGGTAAATTTATTTGGCTAGTGATAAAATTGTCATTAAAGGCGCAAGAGAAAACAACCTGAAAAATGTTGACCTAGTATTGCCGCGAGATAAGCTAATCGTCTTTACCGGTCTTTCCGGTTCTGGCAAGACCTCGCTGGCCTTCGATACTATCTATGCCGACGGCCAGCGACGCTATGTGGAAAGTTTGTCCTCCTACGCGCGGCAGTTTTTGGGGCAGATGGACAAGCCCGATGTGGACTACATTGAGGGGCTGTCACCTGCAATTTCTATCGACCAAAAGACAACCTCCAAAAACCCGCGTTCCACCGTGGGCACCGTCACCGAAATTTCGGATTATCTGCGGCTGCTCTACGCAAGGGTGGGTACTCCACACTGTCCGGTCTGCGGCAAGGAAATTACCCAGCAAACGGTGGATCAAATTACTGAAAAGCTAATGAGCTTTACAGAGGGAACTCGCTTGCAGATACTGGCTCCTATCGTGCGTCAGCGCAAGGGGGAGCACACAAAAGAGTTCGAGAACGCCCGGCGCTCTGGCTATGTCCGGGTGCGGGTGGACGGCAACATGTATGAGCTTACCGAAAGCATTGTGCTGGACAAAAACAAAAAACATACCATCGAGGTAGTAGTGGACAGGCTGGTGGTACGCGAGGATATGCGTTCACGGATTGCCGACTCCATCGAAACGGCTTCGGGGCTGTCTGGTGGGTTGGCGCTAGTCAATATTGTGGGCGGCGAGGACATTTTGTTTTCGCAGAATTACTCCTGCCCGGAGCATGATGTTTCCATAGAGGAGCTTACCCCGCGCATGTTCTCCTTTAATAATCCCTATGGCGCTTGCGAAAAATGCACCGGCTTGGGCGTTTTCCAGCGGATAGACCCGGAACTGGTGGTGCGCGACAAGGAGCTGTCCATCCGTGAGGGTGCCATTCGCTGTTCCGGCTGGAGCTACGAGGAGGGCGGTATTGCGCAAATGTACTTTGATGGACTGTCCAAGGCCTTTGGGTTGCCGCTGGATACTCCCTTCAAGGACATTCCCGAATCGCAGCAAAGCCTTGTCCTCTACGGAACCAAAGGTGAAAAATTCCTGATGCAGCGTGAAACCGGCAGCATGAGCGGCTCCTACTACTCCGACTTTGAGGGAATTGTCAACAATCTGGAACGCCGCTACAAGGAAACCAACAGCGAATATATGCGCTATGAGCTATCCAACTACATGATGGCGGTAGAGTGTCCAGAATGCCATGGGGACAGGCTGAAAAAGACGGTATTGTCGGTCACGGTAGGGGGGAAGAACCTCGCTGACATCTGTCGCATGTCGGTCGTGGAACTACTGGACTTCATGGCAAACTTAACGCTGACCCCCATGCAGGAGATGATTGCGGGGCAGATACTCAAGGAAATTCGTGAGCGGCTTGGCTTTTTGGTCAATGTGGGCTTAGACTACCTGACACTGGCACGCTCGGCGGGGACGCTGTCGGGTGGCGAAAGCCAGCGCATTCGTCTGGCCACTCAGATTGGCTCCTCGCTGGTGGGGGTATTGTACATTCTGGATGAACCCAGCATCGGGCTGCACCAGCGTGACAACGACCGGTTGATTGACACACTCAAGCGGCTGCGTGACATTGGCAACACCGTCATTGTGGTGGAGCACGACGAGGATACCATGCGCGCTGCGGACTTTCTGGTTGATGTGGGACCCGGTGCGGGCATCCATGGGGGTCAGATTATCTATGCCGGCGTGCCGGAGCTGATTACACAGTGTCCGGAGTCAATTACCGGGCAATTTTTAAGCGGTAAGGAATCTGTTCCACTGCCCCCAAAACGGCGCAAAGGCAACGGCGAACAGCTCACCATTCGCGGCGCGCGGGAAAATAACCTCAAGGGCATTGATGTCCGCTTTCCGTTGGGCTGTTTTATTGCGGTTACCGGCGTTTCCGGCTCTGGCAAAAGCAGTCTTGTAAATGGTATTTTGTACCGGGGGCTGAATCAGCTGATTAATAAGTCCCGAATGCGCCCCGGACTCCATGACTGCATTGAGGGCGCTGAATTGTTGGATAAGATTATCGACATTGACCAGTCGCCCATTGGGCGTACTCCCCGTTCCAACCCCGCGACCTATACCGGCACCTTTAATGATATTCGGGATGTTTTCGCCTCCACTAACGACGCAAAAATGCGTGGCTACAAGGTTGGGCGGTTTTCCTTTAATGTCAAGGGTGGTCGGTGCGAGGCCTGCGAGGGCGATGGCATTTTGAAGATTGAAATGCACTTTTTGCCCGATGTGTTTGTCCCCTGCGAGGTTTGCAAGGGTCGCCGTTACAGCCGTGAAACACTGGAAGTAAAGTATCGTGGCAAAAGTATCTATGATGTGCTGGAAATGACGGTGGAGGAGGGGCTGGACTTTTTCCAAAATCATCCCAAAATTAAGCGCAAGCTGCAAACCTTGTATGATGTGGGGCTGGGATATATCAAGATTGGCCAACCGGCCACCACTCTTTCCGGCGGCGAGGCACAGCGAGTGAAGCTGGCCACCGAGCTTTCCAAGCGCGGCACCGGCAAAACAATGTATATTCTGGATGAACCAACCACCGGGCTGCACGCCGCAGATGTAAAGAAGCTGATTGAGGTATTGCAAAAATTTGTAGATGTTGGAAATACTGTTGTGGTAATTGAGCATAATATGGATGTCATTAAAACAGCAGACTACCTTATCGATTTGGGACCGGAGGGAGGCGATAAGGGTGGTAAGCTGGTGTACTGTGGTACGCCGGAGGGCATTGCAAAGAACGAAGCCTCCTACACAGGGAAATATTTGAAGAAATACCTTTACAAATAATATACCTTAGTGGTATACTATTAACATTGCAGCGAGAATACTGCAAAACAAGTAATTACAGGAAAATATTGGAGGATGAAAACATGGCTAACTATGTATGTACTGTTTGCGGTTATGAATATGACGAGACGGCGGGCGACCTTGAGGCAGGCATTGCCCCCGGCACCAAGTGGGAAGATATCCCCGAGGACTTTGTTTGCCCAATTTGCGGAGTAGACAAGACAATGTTTGAGAAGGTATCAGGGTGAAAGAGCGTTCACTTGAACCCTCCTACTCACTCCCACCCCTATGCGCAATAAACAGGTCGTTCCAACGCGGTTCTGTACCACAGGGGCAAAACTCTTACAGCTTGCAATTCATTTCAAACTAGCTTCGCAGGATAAGATGATGCTTTCATTAATATTTGTGCCGACGCGAAGCGGCAGAATGGATGATTCATATGTCACAAATTAAGCCCGGCATTTATGCCGTAGGCGCGCAAAACCCGGCGATGCGTGTGTTTGATATTGTAATGTCTACAGATTTTGGTACCTCCTATAACTCCTATTTGGTACGGGGCAACCAAAAAACAGCGCTGATTGATGTCTGCCACAAGACCTTTTATCCCCAGTTTTTGAACAATATCCGCCAGATATGTCCTCCCAGCGAGATTGACGTTATTGTGTTAAACCACAATGAACCAGATCATACTGGCGCGCTTGCACAGCTGTTAACCGAGGTTGGGGAGGTTACCATCTACACCACGCAGGCAGGCGCTATCTATATTAAATCCATCACCAACCGCAGCGACCTCAACCTCAAGGTGGTTCGAGGGGGCGACTCGGTGGAGCTGGGCGGCAAGACATTGCGCTTTGTTCCTGCACCATTTTTGCACTGGCCGGATTCTATGTTTACTGCATTGCCTGAGGATCGCGTGGTGTTTACCTGCGACTTTTTGGGTTCCCACTACTGCGAGCCGTATGTTTTTGACCACTATATGGCCTACCCTGACAAGTACCAGACCGCCTTTGCGGGGTATTATAACGCTATCTTCGGGCCGTTTAAAAAATATGTGCTGGAAGGTCTTGCCAAGCTGGAACAGTTGGACTTTGACATGGTGCTGCCCAGCCACGGTCCGGTGCTGACCTATGGCGAAAAGGGATGGCTACAAAACGCCCTTGACAGTTACCGTCAGTGGAGCACTCCTGTGCCGCGTGTCAAAAAACTGGTGCCGGTCTTTTACACCTCTGCTTATGGCAACACGCGTCTGCTGGCAAATCAGGTCGCCGCGGGCGTCGCCTCGGTAGCAGATGCTGACCTTCGTTTGTTTGACATCATTGAGCACCCGCTGGGCGAACAGGCCGAGCTGCTCAACAGCTGCGACGGCTTTGCCATTGGTACGCCTACCATTAACCGCGATGCTGTGCCACCGGTTTGGCAGCTGCTAAGCGGAATGGACGCTGTGAACAGCGGTAAGCGCCCCTGCGTGGTGTTCGGCTCCTACGGTTGGAGCGGCGAGGGAGTTCCCAACATCATGGCGCGTTTAAGTATGCTGAAGTGCAATGTCGTTGCGGATGGGCTGAAGGTTTCCTTTGTACCCACTGAGGAAGATTTGCAAAAAGCCTTTGAGCTGGGCGTTGTCCTAGGGCAGTCGCTGTAACACGAATTTGTGTTGACATTTTTAGCATCTTGTACTATAATCTCAATAAATGCAACGATGGGAACAAGTAGACACAGCAATGCCGTCACAGAGAGCTTTTGGTTGGTGCAAAAAAGCGTCGGCAGCTTGTGTTGAATACATCCCGGAGCAGCAGCCTGAACCGTCGGTATTCTTTAGAATGACGACAATAGGGCTTGTCGGGTATGACCGTTATATCATTGGAGTTTGTCAGAACTCCCCAAGGGCGGCTTGGTGACAGGCGGCTAAACTGAGGTGGTACCGCGATTTATTTCGCCCTCTGCATCGCTATTGTGAATCTTCGCAGTAGCTGGCAGGGGGCTTTTTCATCTCCTGCCAACCCAAACAGGAAAGGATAGGAACAAAAAATGAGCCAAGTATTTGAAGAACTGGAGCGCCGTGGGCTGATTGCCCAAATGACCCACCCCGAAAAGATTAAAGAGAAGCTGGATTGCCAGCAGGTCACTTTCTACATCGGCTTTGACGCAACCGCCGACAGCCTGCATGTGGGACACTTTTTGCAGTTAGTGGTTATCAACCATATGATTCGCGCAGGGCATACCCCCATTTTATTGCTGGGAACCGGCACCACCATGGTGGGCGACCCCACCGGGAAAACTGACATGCGCAAAATGCTGACTCCGGAGGAGATTAACTACAATGCAGACCGGTTTTTGGAGCAGATGGGGCGACTAGTACCGCTGGACAAGTGCATTATTGCCCGCAACGGCGACTGGCTGCTAAAGCTGAACTACATTGAGCTGCTGCGCGACATTGGCGTACACTTTTCGGTCAACCGCATGCTGACCGCCGAATGCTTTAAGTCTCGGCTGGAAAAAGGGCTGTCGTTTATTGAGTTTAACTACATGATTATGCAAAGCTATGACTTTTTGAAGCTGTACAACGACCATAACTGCACCCTTGAACTGGGTGGCGATGACCAATGGTCGAATATTATCGGCGGTGTAGATTTGGTGCGCAGGGTTAAGGGGGAAGAGGTCTGCGGCATGACCTTTACGCTGCTGACCACCAAAGAGGGCAAGAAGATGGGCAAAACCGAAAACGGTGCTGTCTGGCTGGATCCCGAAAAGTACAGCCCCTACGACTTCTTCCAGTACTGGCGCAATGTGGATGACAGCGATGTCATTCACTGCCTGAAGCTGATTACCTTTGTGCCAATTGAAGAGATTGAAGCCATGGAGCAGTGGGAGGGCAACCAGCTCAATGTTGCCAAGGAGCGGTTAGCCTACGAAGTGACCAAGTTTGTTCACGGACAGGCCACAGCAGATAGAGTACTGACGGCCGCGAAGGCTGTGTTTGGTGAAGGTACAGACGATACAAACATGCCGTCTACTGTTATTGGTGCGGCTGACCTGACCGAGGGAGCTATTTCGGTGCTCGATTTGCTGGTAAAAACGGGACTTGCGCCGTCCAAGGCCGAGGGAAAACGGTTAATTCAGCAGGGTGGCATTGCCGTGGGGGACAATAAGGTTTCCGACATTGCCCAAAAACTGACCGCTGCCGAGTTTGCAGCGCCGGTGATTGTGAAAAAAGGGAAAAAGGTATTTCACAAGGTGACTCTTGCTTAATTGCGCAAAAGTTTTCTTTAGCGAAATATATTGCTGGAGAACAGTTACTATTCAATAGGGAAAAGCCAGAATAAGCGGCCGGTCAAGAGCGTTTCGCTCCAAAACCGGCCGCTTATCTGTTACCCAATCTGTTTTATAATACCCTTGCGATAGGCATGCAGCAACATGGTCAGGTCGGCAATCTTGTCGGAAATTGCGCGCCCTTCGTCTGTGTCACAAATTTTTATGCGCTGTTGGTATTCTTCTATGACAATGTTCTTGGAGTGCATATCTTGGTCGCTATGAATGGCTGTTTCAACGCCGGTAAAGGGTTGGTGCTCCGAAAGCACCAGCTGGTGTGAGTTGGACACCAACGTATACCCGGAAATCCCGGTGACCGGTTGGTATGCTTTTGAAATACCACCGTCAATAATTAACAGCTTGCCGCCCGCCTTGACCGGCGATTCTCCCTTGGCAATCTTAACCGGCACATGCCCGTTGACAATATGAGAGCATTTTGCGGTTACGCCGAACTCTCGCAAAATCATTTCGGCAGTGGTGCGGGAATGAATATAGCTGTAGTACCAGTCTTTTACTTCCTCATGGCAGGCCGTATCGTCAATAAAGCAGCGCTCAAAGGTGGTCATTTTGCTTTTTCCGTTCAGCGGGGAACGCGGACCACACCACAAAAACCACATAAAGTCAAGGCCTTCTTCTTTTTCGGTGCCTGTGCCATAAGCGCCGCGGCGACACATACGGTCACAAAAATCCAGCAGCGCTTTCCCGCTGTACTCCACGCCACCCACAACGAGCGAGGCAAATCCACCGTCCTCTGCCAACGGGATACAACCGTGATAAAGAAGATTGTTATTATAGATTTTGTACATGCTACCTTCTTTAAACAACAGCTTAATATGTCGTTGCAGCTTCTCGCTGTGTAAAAAAGAAATTTGCAGCTGATTTATTACCGACTGTTCCTCTGGCGTCAGGCAATAGGGGTCGCCGGGGTTGACAGTGGGGAATAGGCAATCGTTTAGGGGGTAACAAATGCCGTTCACTAAAACTGTTCCATGGTCGGAATCAATTTTATCCAGTAGCAGCCGGTCTTCCATGCAGTATTCGGGGTGCTTCTGAATCAACTGCCCCTCCAGCTTGAACTGAATCATTGCAATTGCCTTGTGCATACGCGCGGCCAGCAGCTCTGCATGGCCATCAACCTCCTGCGGCTGCTCCGGGTATTCCATCAGCTTTGGTAAAAAGGAGGCGCAGGGGTCATTGCGATATTGCTCCATAGCAAATACTGCCAGCGGGCGAACGTTAATCCCATAGCCGTCCTCCAACACATCAAAGTTGTTATAGCGCAGACTGTTACGGATGACATTGGCAATGCAGCTGGTTTGCCCGCAAGCTGCACCCATCCACAAAATATCATGGTTGCCCCATTGAAAGTCGGTATTGTGGTGCTTGCACAGGTCGTCCATAATGAAATGTGCGCCGCAGCCACGGTCAAAAATATCCCCGATAATATGTAGCTTGTCAATAATCATTCGCTGTACCAGCTGTGACAATTCAATAATAAACTGGTCGGCGCGATCAATTTCAATAATGGTGTCCAGTATGTTGGAGAAGTATTCCTGCTTGTTAGCTTCAAAGTTATCGGTATACATGAGCTCTTCAATGATGTACTGAAAATCCACCGGCAGTGCTTTGCGTACCTTGGAGCGGGTGTACTTCGAGGTGGCTACGCGGCAAACCATTACCAACCGTTCCAAGATGTTGCGGTACCATTCGCGGGTGTTAGTGCCAGAAATGGCAAGGTCGGCCAGCTTTTTTTCGGGGTAATAGAGGATGGTTGCCAGTTGCTTTTTTTCGTCCACGGTCAAGCTGTCACCAAAGCATTCGTCAATCTTGCGCTTGATTGAGCCAGAGGCATTGCGCAGAATATGGGTAAACACCTCATATTCCCCGTGAATATCACTAATGAAGTGCTCGGTACCCTTGGGCAGGTTTAGAATTGCCCGCAGGTTGATAATTTCGGTCGAAGCCGTTTGAATGGTGGGATAGGAGCCGGAAAGCAGCTCCAGATATTTTTTATTGGCCAGCAGTTGTTCTTCGCTGTATTCCATTATGGCATCCTTTCTGCAACTGGGAATCAAGATTTTACCAAAAAGGCATTCTCCAGCACAGTTACCGCGTGGACAAAGCTGGATGGCGGCACAATAAAGGAAATGTCAATTTCGGAGGTAGTAATCATGACAATCTCAATGCCCGCGGTCAGTAACGACTGGATTGCCATAGCGGCAACTCCGGTCATCTGGCGCATTTCTTCGCCGTACAGCTGAATTTTGCAGTTCCCGGTCGATACCATTATCTTTAGCTGCTTGTATTGCTCGCGGATACGGCTGATAACGGTCAATACCTTGACAACCTGATTGGAATCGGTGGTAAAGGAAATGTCCATGGTTGAACCTTGCGGGACGGTCTGAGAAATCATGTCAATGACAATACCTTCGCCCGAAAATTCCGAAAATATTTTGCCAATGAGTGGTGCGTTGTTGGTTTCATTGCGCAGGGTAATCAGCGCAACATCATCGGCAGTGGTTATTCTGGAGACTCCGTTCATATCGATTCCTCTTTTCTTCCGGTTAGATTGACTGTACAAGGTCGGACATTTCGTAACTGCCGACGGGCTGCCCGGCGATAAAGATAGCTGCTGCCAGCGCGCCGTTTGCAAAAATCGCCTTGGAATAGGCCGTGTGGGTTAGGGTGACCACCTCATCCTTGCCTGCAAAGATGACGTCATGTTCGCCGACGATGGTGCCGCCGCGTACACTGTGAATGCCAATTTCGCATTTTTCCCGCTTGGTGCGGCTGCTGTGGCGGTCATACACATATTTTGCGTCGTAGTCCACTACCTGCGACATGGCGTTTGCCAGCATCAATGCGGTTCCACTGGGGGCATCTACCTTTTGATTATGGTGCTTTTCAATAATCTCAATGTCAAACTGACCGCCCAACAGCTTGGCGGCACGAACTGCAAGCTCGCGCAACAAACTGACTCCCAGCGACATATTGGCCGAAAAAAAGATAGGAATTTCGCGTCCGGCAGCACCGATACTGGCAATCTGCTCCTCCGAAAAACCGGTGGTAGCAAGAACCAGCGGCTTATGGTGTTCCAGTGCAAAACGAAGCAGACCCTCCAGCGCCTTGGGGCTGGAAAAGTCAACAATAACGTCAAAATCTTCCGCAACACTGTTCATATCAGTGTATACCGGAAAGGGAAGTCGGTCAGTTGTCTGGCGATCCAGCCCGGCAACGACCGTGCAGTCACTGCGCCCCGAAGCAATCGAGGCAACGGTATTGCCCATAGCGCCGCAGCAGCCGGACAAAAGGAGATTAGTCATATACGGTTTACTTCCTTTACTATGCTATTATCAGCGGAGCAAACCCGCTTTTTTTAGCTCGCTGACAAGCCTGTCATGGGTGGCTTGTTCCATTGGTGTCAGCGGTAACCGGCAGGGGCCACAGCCCAGTCCCAGTAGGTTCATGGCCTCCTTGACCGGGATGGGGTTTACCTCGCAGAACAATGCGTCAATGAGCGGCAGCAGCTCCAGCTGCAACGCCAGCGAATGTGCCGTGTTGCCCGAAAGCCAGCTGGCCACAATGTCGTGGGTCTTTTGCGGCGCTACGTTTGCCAGCACCGAGATAACTCCCTTGCCGCCCAACGACAGAATGGGAACAATCTGGTCGTCGTTACCGGAGTAGATGGCAAGACTGTCTCCACAAAGCTGTGCGATTTTTGCAATGGCGGAAATATCTCCGCTGGCTTCCTTGGTGGCAACAATGCGCGGGTGCTTGGCAAGCTCCAGATAGGTTTCCGGCTTAATGGTCATGCCAGTACGGCTTGGAACATTGTACAAAATAATGGGCAGGGGAGTCGCATCCGCAATGGCTGTAAAATGTGCAATTAGGCCCTTTTGGGTGCATTTGTTGTAGTAGGGAGTGACCTGCAACAGGGCATCCGCACCGGCGGCTTCAGCCTCCTTGCTCATCCAGATAGCGTAGTCGGTGTGGTTGCTTCCGGCGCCGGCAATGACAGGAACACGCCCGGCCGACTGCTTTACCGCATACTTAATGCACTCGACATGCTCCTCGTTGGTCATGGTGGAGGCCTCGCCGGTAGTCCCGCAGATAACAATTGCATCGGTGCCGTTTTCAATCTGCATCTCAATGAGCGTACCCAGCTTTTGATAATCAATCGATTCATCCGCCTGCATGGGCGTTACAATGGCCACTGCTGAGCCGGTAAAAATCAAATCCTTTTTCATACAGGAACTCCACCTTTCTTAATCAAGATATCCTTTTGCGCAAAGCAACTCGGCCATTAAAATTGCACCGCCGGCGGCGCCGCGCACGGTGTTGTGCGACAAGCAAACCAGCTTGTAGTCGTACTGGCTGTCCTCGCGCAGTCTGCCAATAGAGATTGCCATGCCATTTTCCAAGCTGCGGTCAAGGCCGGTCTGGGGGCGGTTGTCCTCGGTAAAGTAATGCAAAAATTGCTTGGGCGCACTGGGCAGTCCCAAACGTTGGGGTTCGCCCTGAAATTCAGCCCAGCGGCGCAGGATTTCGTCCTTAGCAACCTTGTGCTCCAACGAGAAGAACACCGCCGCAAGGTGTCCATCCGACACCGGTACACGGATGCACTGGGTGGTAATTGCCGGCCCGTTTGCCAGTTCAATTTTGCCGTCTACCACCTGACCCCAAATCTTCAGGGGTTCTTTTTCGCTTTTTTCTTCCTCGCCGCCAATAAACGGAATCACGTTATCCAGCATTTCCGGCCATGTGGCAAAGGTTTTTCCTGCGCCGGAAATTGCCTGATAGGTACAGGCAAGTGCCTTGGTAACGCCTAAATCCATCAGCGGATGTAGCGCGGGGACGTAGCTTTGCAGCGAGCAGTTGGATTTTACCGCAATAAATCCACGTTTAGTGCCCAAGCGCTTCCGCTGTGCGGGAATGACCGCGGCGTGGTCTGCGTTTATTTCAGGGACAATCATGGGCACATCAGGAGTGAAGCGGTTAGCGGAGTTGTTGGACATTACCGGACATTCCTGCTTAGCATATGCTTCTTCCAGCGCTTTAATCTCGTCCTTTTTCATGTCGACCGCACAAAAAACAAAATCGACCGCAGCGGCAATGGCGGCGACATCGGCAGTCGCGTCTAAAACAGTCATGGCTGCAATGCGCTCTGGTAGGGGAGTGGTCATCGCCCAACGACCGCCCAGCGCCTCGGCATAGCTTTTACCAGCCGAACGCGGGGAAGCTGCCAGTGTGGTTATGGTAAACCACGGATGTCCCTCCAACAGGGAAATAAACCGCTGACCCACCATACCTGTTGCACCAATAATGCCTACCTTGTACTCTCTCATTGTTTCTGTCTCCTTCGCTGTATTTACATAATGATATGAATAACTGACACTTGCTATCCTCTGGGTTAAGGTCATCCGACAGGGCATACTCCTGCCACAACTGCGGTAAAAACGGCACAATACCATAGTATGCTGGCAGATAGAAAAAAAACCGGTTGAAAACCGGCAGCAAATGCAATATAATAGAAGTGTTGAGCCTGCGGCAGAAAAATGCCACAGAGCCAACCGGATAGCGCTTCGTCGGTTTCCCGGCGACAGTTACATCCTTTTTCAGGAATGCAACCAGACAAGCAGCTGCCGTACTGCTTTCTTCGGCGGCGTTACCTTTCGCTTTGTTAAACCTTGGCGGTATCTGCACAAAACTACTTTTTAAAGCCGCACCTCTATCATGCAATATTCTGTTGTTATTTCTTATAGTAGCATTATGAAGTTGCGTTGTCAATATGACGGGAAACATCTGTAAAAATTATATGATATAGCAACAGGACTGTAGATAACACATTGCTGCATAGCAGAAGAAGTAAAAAGGAATGAAGGAATTTATTAAATGAAAAAATCCGATTTTTATTACGAATTGCCACAGGAGCTGATTGCTCAAACACCACTGGAGCCGCGGGACAGCTCCCGCTTGATGTGCCTTGATCGTGTCACCGGCGCAATCGAGCATCGGCAGTTTCGGGATACCTTGACGCTGCTGCACCCCGGCGACCTGTTAGTTGTTAACAATTCTCGTGTCATTCCCGCACGGCTGCTGGGGGTGAAGGAGGGCAGCGGCGGTGCAATGGAGTTTGTACTGCTAAAGCAGCGGGAGCGGGATATCTGGGAGATTTTGGTGCGTCCCGGAAAAAAAGCCCACCAAGGGGCACGGTTCCTCTTTGGCGACGGGCTGCTACACGCTGAGATTATTGAGGTGCTGCCAGATGGCAACCGTTTGGCGCGTTTTGTCTACGAGGGCAATTTTTTTGCGGTGTTGGACAAAATAGGAAAGATGCCACTGCCGCACTACATTACTACCGAGCTGACCGACAAGGAACGTTACCAGACCGTTTATTCCAAAGAGCTGGGCAGTGCTGCCGCGCCTACTGCCGGGCTGCACTTTACGCCTGCCTTGCTGGAGGAGCTGCGCGCTAAGGGTATTGAGATTGCAGAAGTTACCTTACACGTTGGTTTGGGCACCTTTAGGCCTGTAAAGGAGGAAAACATTACAGACCATCACATGCACACCGAATGGTATGAGGTGCCGGAGCTTGCCGCACAAATGGTGACCAGAGCAAAAAAAGAGGGGCGACGGGTTATTGCTGTGGGGACTACCTCCTGCCGCACATTGGAGTCGGCATTTTCAGACGGTGTGCTGCCTGCCTGCCACAACAATACCGATATTTTCATCTATCCGGGGTATCAGTTCCGGTGCATTGATGGACTGATTACCAACTTTCACCTGCCGGAAAGCTCACTGATTATGCTGGTCAGTGCTTTGGCCGGGTATGAGCACACCATGGCAGCCTACCAAGAAGCGGTTAAGGAGCGGTATCGCTTTTTCAGCTTTGGGGATGCCATGTTCATCCGCTAAATTAGTTACGTTAGGAGATAGCAATGTACAAGCTACTGAAACAGGAAGGCGCGGCACGGCGCGGCGAATTTACCACTGTCCACGGAACCGTGCAAACACCTGCCTTTATGAATGTTGGCACCTCGGCGGCCATTAAGGGCGGCATTTCCTCCATTGACCTGCACGAAACACTGCATTGTCAGGTGGAGCTTTGCAACACCTACCACCTGCATCTGCGCCCGGGGGACGAGGTGATTCGTAAAATGGGCGGTCTGCATCGGTTTATGGGCTGGACTGGCCCTATTTTAACTGATAGCGGCGGGTTTCAGGTGTTTTCACTGGCACAGCTGCGCGTCATTCGTGAGGAGGGTGTAACCTTTAGCTCCCACATCGACGGCAACCGCATCTTTATGGGACCGGAACAGAGTATGCAGATACAGTCGAACCTTGGCTCTACCATTGCGATGGCCTTTGACGAGTGCATTGAAAACCCTTCCCCCAAGGAGTATGTGCTGGACTCGGTAGCGCGCACCACCCGCTGGCTGTACCGTTGCAAGGACGAAATGCAGCGGCTTAACGCCCTGACTGACACTGTAAACCCCCATCAAATGCTGTTTGGCATCAATCAAGGCGGCACTTACGACGACATTCGTGTTGCGCACATGCGAGAAATTGCCGAGCTTGACCTAGACGGCTACGCCATTGGCGGACTGGCAGTGGGAGAATCGGCGGGGGAGATGTACCACATCATCGAGCAGGTAGAGCCGGAAATGCCCAAGGACAAGCCGCGTTACCTTATGGGTGTGGGAACGCCAGTCAACATTTTGGAGGCGGTGGCAAGAGGAGTAGACCTGTTTGACTGCGTAATGCCCAGCCGCAACGCACGTCACGGCCACCTGTTTACATGGAACGGCATTATTAATATCCAAAACGCCAAGTACCAGTCCGATGAGCTGCCCATTGACCCCGGCTGTGACTGTCCCGCCTGCAAGCACCATTCCCGCGGGTACCTGCGCCACCTGATGCGTGCCAATGAAATGCTGGGGATGCGTTTGGCAGTGATGCACAACCTTTATTTTTACAACACGCTGATGGAGCAGATTCGGAACAACTTGGACGCGGGAACCTTTGACGAATTTTACAGCAGCATGGTGCCGGTGCTTGGAAAAAGAATCTAGCAAAGTCTGTCCAAATTTTGCTTGCATCGGCAGCCAAAAATATGTATAATATTATATGTATCTCGAATACATCGCCGGAATCACGGCAGAATGGAGCAATACATGATTTTTTCTTTGTTAAACGCCGCCCCACCAGTGAATCCCACCGTAGGAATGCTGGGAACCTTTGTCCCGCTAATCCTGGTTGTCGTTATCTTCTACTTCTTTTTACTGCGTCCCCAGCAGAAAAAAGAAAAGCAGGCACAGCAGATGCGTTCCAGCTTGGAGGTCGGTGACGATATTACCACCATCGGCGGCATTGTTGGCACTGTTGTCAGCCTGAAGGAGGATACCTTGGTGATTGAGACCAGCGGTGACCGCAACAAGATTCGCATTACCCGTTGGGCTATCCAGCAGAACTCCACCCCAAAGGAAACTGCCAAGGCCACCAAGGAAGCGAAAGCCAAAGAGACTAAGGAAGCAAAATAATCTGACCATGAATATCTGTATTTTTTGCGGAATATAGTTACAATGGGCATCTCCACAAAATTGCAGAGAATTTCGAGGCTCGGTACTACGAGTCCGGAAGGGAATGGTCATGACTATGAAAAAAGCACCGGTTGTACCCGGTAAATTTGGTGACAGCTACCGCGCTGTGGCAATCTCCTGCTTGGTTGGTATCGCTATTATTGCCGTTATTTTGTTTCTTTCGGCAATTGTCATTTCCTCGGTGGATTTTCCACAGCGTGGCATTGACCCTTTAGCGATTGCCGCCATGGTGGTTGGCAGCTTAGCATCTGGCTTCCTCTGTGGCAGGTTGACAAAAAGCGGCGGGATTCTGTACGGACTACTCTGCGGAACCATCATCTTCTTTGTTTGCTTGGCCTGCGAGCTGGCCTTTATCGGTGGGGAATTGGGCGTGTTGGCGGTCTACAAGTTTGCCATCTGCGCAATCTCAGCTATGATAGGCGGGATTCTAGGGGTCAACAAGCGCAGAAAGCCCCACAAGGGTTGATATCCGCCGGGGAATCTGCTATACTTATCTACGAAATTAATTCATGTAAAAGAATGGAGCAACAAAAATGAAACATGTAAAAACAATTAACAATGCAAACCTAAAAGAAACCGCTGTCAAGGGCGGCTGTGGCGAGTGCCAGGCCTCCTGCCAGTCTGCCTGCAAAACCTCCTGCACCGTCGCTAACCAAAAGTGCGAAAACGGCAAGAATAAGTAATTTTTGCAAAGTAACAATAACAAGGGACAGACAAACGGTCTGTCCCTTGTTTGTAATGGAAGGATTCGTTAAAAAATGATTCATGGTTATCAGCTAAATGGGTACAATATTATTTTGGATGTACATAGTGGCGGTGTTCATGTTGTGGACGAGCTGTTTTACGATTTGGTAATGTCGCTGACCCCGCCGCTGGCGGCACAGTGCCCCACACAGGTGCTGGACAGCCTTGCGCAACGGTACGACCGTACCGAGCTTGCCGAAGCCTACAGCGAAGTTTTGGAGCTGTATAAAAGCGGCAGCCTGTTTTCACAGGATGATTATGACCAATTCAAGAACCTGATGGTGCTTTCGCCAATTAAGGCAATTTGTCTGCATATTTCCCATGACTGCAACCTGCGGTGCGCCTACTGCTTTGCCGGAACCGGCGACTATGGCAATGGTCGCAAGAACATGCCCGCTGAGGTGGGAAAAAAAGCAATTGATTTTCTGATTGAAAAATCTGAGCAACGCCGCAACCTTGAGGTTGACTTTTTCGGTGGGGAACCACTGCTGAACTTTGAGGTCGTCAAAGAGGTTGTCGAGTACGCCCGCAGTCTGGAAAAGGCACACAACAAGGTGTTCCGCTTTACTATTACCACCAACGGCATGTTGCTGGACGACGACAAGATTGATTTTATTAATCGTGAAATGTCCAACGTGGTGCTGTCCATTGACGGTCGGCGCGAGGTCAACGACCGTGTTCGTCGCCGCGTTGATAAAACCGGCTGTTACGATGCCATTATGCCAAAATTCAAACGGTTGGTGGAGCGCAGGGGTGAGGGTCAGTACTATGTACGAGGTACCTTTACCAAGTACAATCTGGACTTTGCCAACGATGTACTGCACCTGAATGACTGCGGTTTTGACCAGATTTCGGTGGAACCGGTAGTGTCCGACCCCAAGCTGCCCTACGCGTTGACTACCGATGACCTTCCTGCTGTTTTTGCCGAATACGAGCGTTTGTCCAAGCTTCTTTTGGAACGTCGCCGAGAAAATAAGGGCTTTAACTTCTTCCACTTTATGATGGACTTGGATCAGGGTCCCTGCGCCATTAAGCGGTTGCGCGGCTGCGGCGCTGGTAACGAGTATGTTGCTATTACTCCAGACGGTGATGTGTACCCCTGCCATCAGTTTGTGGGCAACCCAGAATGGCGGATGGGCGATGTGTTCAGCGGAACGGTGGATCTTGCCATGAAGCAGCAATTTGCTTCCTCGACCGTTTACGGCAAAGAGGACTGCCGCAACTGTTGGGCAAAGTTTTATTGCAGCGGCGGCTGTAACGCCAACAGCGTTTTGTACAGCGGCGACATGCGCAAGCCATACAAGCTTTCCTGCGAACTGGAAAAAAAGCGCGTGGAGTGCGCTATTATGATAAAAGCGGCACAGTCAGAATAGGGAGGAAGGATTCCATGAAGCAACTGGGAATTATCGGCGCCGGTAAAATGGCTACCGCCATTGTTGTTGGCGCACTTAAATCAGGCTATTTGCAGGCCGAGCAGGTGCTGGCCTATGATGTAAACGCGGAGAGTTTGCGCACCATGTGCAGTTACGGTGTTTCGTCAGCAACCAGTCTGGAGGAGCTGGCGGCCAACTGCCGCTATCTGTTACTGTCGGTAAAGCCTCAGGTAGCGCCTGGCGTGTTAACTCAGCTGGGGGCACTTTTGCGGAATGACACTGTCATTATCTCAATTGCCGCAGGACTAACGGTAACGACCATGGAGGGTTACCTTGGGCACAAAGCCAAAATTATGCCGGTTATGCCCAACACTCCGTTAATGGTAGGCGCTGGCGCTACGGCAGTTTGCCGGGTAGACAATCTGTCGGAGGAAGAATTTTCCTTTGGAAAGGGACTGTTTGCAGCAGCGGGTATCGTTGAGGAAATTCCCGCCGACAAGCTCAACGAAATTATTCCCATTCAGGGCAGCTCTCCTGCTTATATCTATCTGTTGACCAAGTATTTTTGCGAGTACGCAGTGGAGCAGGGAATTGACTTTGAGGTTGCCAACCGCATGTTCTGTCAAATGCTAATTGGTTCTGCCAAAATGATGACTGAGATGGGGATGACTCACCAGCAGCTGATGGAAATGGTAAGCTCGCCCGGCGGTACTACTCTTGCGGGGCTGCGTTCGCTGGAGGAACACCACCTGAAGGAAACGGTACAGACCTGCTGCGAAGTTACTGTAAAGCGCGCCTACGAGTTGGGTGCAGCAAAATAATAGCTAAATTTATAGCTTGTACTGAAAATCCCCTCACCGGCATATGCTTGTAGTAACAAAGCATTGTCGTTGGGGGGATTGTTTTTATGCCACTGCTTACTTCCAAGCGAACCCGCATCGGAGAAAGCATTTCACGGTATTTGCAAACGCGTGGCAGCATTTTTACACTGTCAACGCTGTTTATTGGTGGCTTGCTTGTCAGCAGCCTGTTTTGCATTAGCGGCAGCGAAAGCTCCACACTACTGTTAAAAATTGTAGTAAACGAATTGAATTTACAAAAAAGCCGCACCTTTCTCCAACTTTTATTAAGTGCAACGACCAGCTTTGCGTGGGTATTTGTGCTCATTTATCTCTGCGTCAATAGCCGCAAGGGTGCGCTGATGGTTTTTGCCATTCCGGTGCTGTACGGCTTGGCAATTGGTTCCCTGATTACCGCAGTTTTGGTGAATTATGGGTATGCGGCGCTAGATTACATCGCAGTCTGCATTTTCATTCCCAAATTTTTTGAGACACTGCTCCTGCTGTCAATCTGTAACAAAGCGGCCAGATACTGCCGCACGGCAACCGGATCTGGCCGCCGCAGGAGGGAAGACGAGCTGCCCTTGGCGCTTTATCTCATTCTGTTCGCCGGTTGCTTTTTACTGGAGGGCGGGCTTCTCTGGCTGTTTCGAGGAATGCTTTACTCCTCAGGGTTCTTTTTACCCTGAGGCGGTTTAACGCCGGAGAGCGGGGAAGCATTGGCGGCTTTTTCCATCTGATTGCTGGAAATATGGGTATAAATCTCAGTGGTACCAAGATTAACGTGTCCCAGTATTTCCTTGAGCACACGAATATCCACATTTCCATGCTGATACATCAGTGTCGCGGCTGTGTGGCGCAGCTTATGCGGCGAAATTCCCCGACCGCTAAGTCCGGCCGCCTGCAAATGCTGCTCTACAATCTGTTCCACGCGCCGGGTAGAAAGTGGCTTCCCATTATTTCCCAAAAAATAGTAGCGATTATTCTGCTGTCCGGCCGGGAGCTTGCGCAC
>JAVVRO010000012.1:19200-19879 GCA_036654695.1 Angelakisella sp.
CCTGTCGTAAGCCTCCTTTGCACTGATACAGGCATCATTCAGGTATACAATCCGTTCCTTATTGCCCTTGCCCAGTAGCCGCAGGGAGCTGTCCTGTTGGAAACTTTCCAGCCTAATGCCGACCAGCTCGGATACACGCATTCCACAGTTTAGCATCAAAGTAATCATGCAATAGTCTCGCTCCGGAGTATTACCGCCAATTGCAGATAATAGTTGCAAGCTCTCATCCAATGACAAGTACTTGGGCAGGGCTTTCTTTTTTTGCGGCGTTTCCAGCGTATCCATGGGGTTGACTGGCAGCTTCGCGGTTTTTTCATTCAGGTAGCGGTAAAACGCGCGGATGCTGGAAACCTTGCGGGAACGTGTGGCGGCGTTATTTTCATTTTCGGACAACGCAAAATTCAAAAATCCGTAGGAGTCAGAGATTGACGCACCAATTATCATTGATTCTGGAATATCAGAAATGGTTATATTCATAAGATTTTTTTCGTCCATAGGCAATCCTAACCGCGACGCTTTTAAGTATCGCAGAAAAAAGCGCAAATCAATATAATAGCCATCCACAGTACGCGGCGACCGTCCTTTAATGGTTAATATGTAACTCAGAAAATCTCTGAGCAGAGGGGGAGCCTCATAATTTGTAATGTTAATCATAGCTGAAACCTCGCACTTCAATTGG
>JAVVRO010000013.1:0-18561 GCA_036654695.1 Angelakisella sp.
TCTTTTCCTCTGGAAATTAGAGCGTATCGCTGCGCTTTGCAGCGCAAGAATCCCCCTTGAACCGTCCAGTTCAAGGGGGATTTTCAGGTTAGCCCTGTACCTCTGCCGGAGGTTTGGAGGGGCTGGTGCTACTGGAGGAGGAGCCGCTGGAACCGCTGGTGCTACTCGATCCGCTGCTGCTCGACCCGTTGGAGCTGTCCGAAGCGCTGCTACTACTGCCCGCAGCGCTGCTGCTCGACGAGCTGCCGCTTGCGCTGGAGGAGCTATCGGTACCGGAGGTGGCTTCACTGCCACTTGCGCCCGAGGAACTGCTGCCATCCGCGCCGCTCTCGCTTGCGCTTTCGGAGGAAGCCGGCTTAAATTCCAGCTGCGCCTCCGGTTCCTCGGTTACGGTGGTGTTAAAGTCGTCCAGATAATCCTGAATTTCCGGGTTCGCGTCAGTTCCCAGCAGGTAGTTATTTCCACCCTCGTTCAGGTCGCGAATGGCATACAGGTAGTACTCCTTTTTGCCCTTTTTCAGCTCATATATCATATATTTGTCAGGGGTCTGCTTTCGCTCGCCGCTGCCGGTCAGGTCAATGGTCATGGCAGTTGCCGGTGGAATGTACCCCACCTTTAGCTGCATCACATCGCCTTTTTTGTAAATCTCCTCCACTAGTGGGGTGTAAAATCCGGTTAGGGCATTGACCGGCACATGGTAGCTTTTGGTAGTGGTGTCATAGTAATAGGTAATGGTGTAGTCGCCAAAGGTGTCATGGGTCAGCTCAACCTCCGGCCCGAACAGCTGGAAGGCCGCCATTTCCACGTCACTTGCGGGAATCACCAGTGCCATGTTGTCGTCATATTCGTACACATCGCGGTTTTCCCCCAGCGCCGCCGACCACAGACTGTACATCAGCAGGTCGACCGTGCGCAGGGTCGTGGGGTTTTCAAAGGGTGGCGGGTCGAACATTACCACCGGCAGCAGCATACTGTCGTAGTTTCGCTTGGTGTTGGAATTGTCCAACAGGTTGCGGGTAAAGGTAAAGCAGCCGCCAATCAGGCTAAAAAAGCCGATGGTACACAGCACCACAAAGATGCCTCCAATGGGCGCAGCGTACCGGCTTGCCCTGCCGCTTTTCTTTTCTCCAATAGCCATAGGTGTTCTTCTCCTTATAGTCTAATCTGCCCGTCGCCCAGAATAATATATTTGAGCGAGGTCAGCGATTCCAGCCCCATTGGCCCGCGGACGTGCAGCTTTTGGGTCGAAATGCCAATCTCTGCGCCCAGCCCCAGCTGGTTTCCGTCGGTAAAGCGGGTGGAGGCGTTCACATAGACCGCAGCAGCGTCCACCTCTGCGGTAAACCGGCGGCTGCTCTGGTAGTCGCTGGTGACAATGGCCTCGCTATGGCCGGTGCTGTACCGGGCAATGTGTGCCAGCGCTTCGTCCATGTCCTCCACCACCTTAACCGCAAGAATAAAGTCGCAGAACTCGGTGGCGTAATCCTCCTCGGTCGCAGGGGTCACACCGTAGCCCAAAATCCGGCAGGTGTCAGGGCAGCCCCGCAGCTCCACGTTAAATTTATCCAGTGCCGCCTTGCAGCGCGGCAGCAGCGATTCAGCAACCTCCCGGTGTACCAGCAGCGTTTCCACTGCATTGCACACCGACGGCCGCGAGCATTTGGCATTGACCAAAATATCCACCGCCATCTCGTAGTCGCAGGGACTGTCAAGGTACAGGTGGCAGTTGCCCACTCCGGTTTCAATGACCGGTACGGTGGCGTTTTTGACCACTGTTGCAATTAGCCCCGCGCCGCCCCGGGGAATCAGCACATCAATCAGCCCGTTTAAGCGCATCATCGCGTCGGTACAGGCGCGGTCGGTGTCCTCCACCAACAGAACGCAATCCCGGGACAGCCCCGCCATTACCAGCGCCTCGGCCATCACTCCCGCCAGTGCGGTGTTGGTATGAATCGCTTCCTTGCCGCCGCGCAGCAGCGCGGCGTTTCCTGCTTTTAGGCAGAGCGCGGCGGCATCCACCGTCACATTCGGGCGCGATTCGTAGATAATCCCTACCACGCCCAGGGGCACCCGCACCTTAGAAAGGTTCAAGCCGTTGGCCAGAGTACACCCGCCCACCGTCTGTCCCACCGGGTCGGGCAGCGCAACCACCTCGCCCAGTGCGTCGGCCATGTCGGCAATCCGGTGCTCATCCAGCCGCAGCCGATCCAGCATTACCGGGCGGATGCCGTTTTCCTCCGCGGCCTCCATGTCCAGCCGGTTGGCCTCCAAAATTCGTGGGCTCTGCCGCAGCAGCTCTCCGGCAATCGTTTCCAGCGCGTAGTTTTTGGTTGTTTCCCCGGTCTGCGCCAGCATACGCGACGCAGCCTTTGCGCGCTCGCCCAGCTGTCGAACGTATTCTTCCTTCTCCACCTGCACTGCCTCCCCTATGCTTGGTTTGCCAAAAATCGCGTTCCCACCGGCATTCCCTCCAGCAGGTCATACAGTCTGTCGGGGTTTTGCCCGTTCATAATGTACATCTCCACCCCTGCGTCGGTGGCAATCCGCGCCGCCCGCAGCTTGGTGACCATGCCGCCGGTTCCTCTGGCACTGCCCGCGCCCCCCGCGCTCTCCAGCAGTTCCTCCGTAATTCTCTCTACCACCGGCACCAGCACAGCATCGGGGTGTTCCCCGGGGTCGGCGGTGTACAGTCCTTCAATATCGCTTAAAATAATCAGTGCATCGGCACTCGTCATCTCTGCCACCATTGCCGAAAGGGTGTCGTTGTCCCCCACCCGGATTTCCTCGGTGGCCACGGTGTCATTTTCGTTGACCACCGGGATTGCGCCCATGGCCAGCAGTGCTTCAAAGGTGTTGCGGGCGTTGTCCCGCGCCTCGGGGTTATCCATGGTGTAGCCGGTCAGCAGTATCTGTGCCACCGTGTGGTTGTACTCCGAAAAGTAGCGGTCGTACAGGTACATTAGCTCGCACTGTCCCACTGCCGCGGTGGCTTGCTTCCCGGGGATGTCCGCCGGTTTTTGCGCCAGTCCCAGCTTGCCGACCCCTACCGCAATGGCGCCGGAGGTCACCAGAATAACCTGCCGTCCAGAATTTTTCAAGTCCGACAGCACCTTCACCAGCCGTTCCAGCAGCCGGATGTTAATCATGCCGGTTTTGTGGGTCAGGGTGGAGGTTCCCACTTTAACTACAATTCGTTTGGCCTGTGTAATCATAACGCCCTCATTCATCCGTTTCTTCCAACTCGTTTTTTGTAATCAGCAGCTGCGTAACACGCTGGTCATCCATCTCCTCCACCGTCACGGTCAGCAGGCCGCAGGTAAAGGCCTCGCCCACCTCGGGGATGTGCTCCAACCGTTCCAGCGCCCAGCCGTTCATGGTGTTGTAGCTGCTGTCAAAGCCCTTGGGCTCGTACTCAATCGCCTCAAAAAACTCATCAATATTCATGTCGCCGCTCACCCGGTAGCTGTTGTCCGCAATTCGGGTAAACTCGGTGATAATCTCATCATCCTCGTCCCAAATCTCCCCTACCAGCTCCTCCAGCACATCCTCCATGGTCACAATGCCCATGGTGCCGCCGTAGTCGTCAATGACCACTGCCAGCTGGCTTTTTTTCCGCTGAAACTCGCCCAGCAGCTTGGATATCTTCATCGTGCGGTGGATATACATCACGTCGGTCATCAGGCTTTGCAG
Source organism: Angelakisella sp. (assembly GCA_036654695.1). Classification (GTDB taxonomy): domain Bacteria; phylum Bacillota; class Clostridia; order Oscillospirales; family Ruminococcaceae; genus Angelakisella. The sequence continues at coordinate 3,691 of JAVVRO010000013.1, forward strand.
GTTCCATTCCTTCCCTGCCACAATCGCCTCCAAAATATCCCGGGACTGCACCAGTCCAATGACATTATCGATGCTGTCCTTGTAAATCGGCAGACGGGAAAACCGTTCGCCGGTCACCGTCTCCAATATCTCCTCCGGGGTATCCTCCACCTCCAGCGCCACAAGGCTGACCCGGGGGGTCAGTATCTCCTGTACGGTAGTTTCGTCAAATTCCAGTGCCGACTGCACAAGGTCTTTTTCCTGTTCTTCCAAAACGCCTTCTTCCCCGATGGTGTCCAGCATAAAGTGCAGCTCCTGCTCGGTAATAGTAGGGGCTTTTTCGGTATCGCCGCCACGGGAAAGCAGCCTGCGCATGGCCAAGAATACCGCTGACGCCGGGGTCAGCAAAAACACCAAGAGCTTTAGCAGCGGAGCGGTAACCAGTGCGATTTTTTCGCTGTACTCCTTGGCCAAGCTTTTGGGGGTAATCTCGCCGAAGGTCAAAATTAACAGGGTGGCAACGCCGGTGGCAATGGCTACGCCGCTGTCACCAAACAGGTGGGTCGCCATCACCGTGGTCAACGACGAAAGCGCAATATTCACAACGTTGTTGCCAATGAGGATCGTACAAAGCAGCTTATCAAACTGTGAGGCTATGTCTACGACTTTCTGTGCGCTCTTATCGCCCTCCTCTGCCATACTGCGCATTCGCAGCAGGTTCATTGAGGAAAACGCCGTTTCCGCCGCCGAAAAAAAGGCGGAGCAAGCCAAAAGCGCCACAACCAAAAGAATCGTTGATAAGTCTATGTCCAAGGAAAAAAACACTCCATTTTGTCATAAAAAATTTTGCGGCTACCCGCAATATGGACATTGTATCAAAAAAATAACTTTTTCACAAGTTTTTCACTGGATTGTTTGCCATTTGTTCATGGAATATCCGTCGGTGCTGCCTGTTTGCGCTGGTACTCGCGGCTAATGGCCAGCATTTGCTCCATCAGGCAGGCCGTTTCCTTTGCAAAGCCTGTTCCGCCCACCTTGGCGGCGGCAGCCAGCTGCTGTGCTTCACGGACAGGGTCACGCACCGGCAGGCCGCCCTGCTGCTTGCTTGCGGAAATTTTTTCCACCAGCTCCATACGGCGCACAAACAGCCGCAGCAGGGCATCGTCTACCCCATCCAGCTGGTGGCGCAGCGCTTCCAGCGCGGGCAGGGTCTGGTCACTCATGGTCAAATACCCCCGTGGACAGGTACCGCTCGCCGCTGTCCGGCAGCAGCACCACAATCAGCTTATCCTTGTTTTCGTACAGCCGTGCTACCTCGGCAGCGGCAGCCAACGCCGCGCCGGAGGAAATCCCCGCGAGGATTCCCTCGGTGGTTGCCAGCATTCGGGTCAGCTCAAAGGCCTGTTGGTCGGTGACGGTCACAAACCGGTCAATCACCTCGCGGTTCAGGTTTTGGGGGACAAAGTTTGCTCCCACTCCTTGAATCCCATGGGCTCCGGCATGTCCCTCGGTTATCATTGGCGAGGACAACGGCTCGTAAGCTACCACCTGCACAGCGGGGTTTTGCTCCTTCAGCGCGCGTCCCACACCGGAAATGGTTCCCCCTGTGCCAAAGCCCGCTACAAAAATATCCACCTTGCCATCGGTGTCCCGCCAAATTTCGGGGCCGGTGGTTTGGTAATGGATTTCGGGGTTGGCCGGGTTCACAAACTGCCCCGCCAAAATGGAGCCATGATTCTGTTTATGCAGCCGTTCCGCCTCGTCGAGCGCCCCCTGCATCCCCAGCTCGGGCGGGGTCAGTACCAGCTGGGCGCCCAGTGCCACCAGCAATCGCCGGCGCTCCATGCTCATGGATGCCGGCATGGTCAGCATCAGGCGGTAGCCCATGGCAGCAGCGGCCGATGCCAGCCCCACGCCGGTGTTTCCGCTGGTCGGTTCAATAATCAGGCCGCCGGGCTTTAGCAGTCCGCGCCGCTCCGCATCGGCAATCAGCGCCACGCCCACCCGGTCCTTGACCGAGGACAGCGGGTTAAATGACTCCACCTTGGCCACCAACCGAGTTTCCAGTCCCAGCGCGCTGGACAACCGCGAAAGGCGCACCAGCGGCGTGTTGCCGGTCAACTCGGTCACATTATTATAAATCACAAAAACAGCCCCCGTTTCTCAGTGACAAGCAGGTTAATGACTGCGGCAAAATTTATCAACGTAGTCGTCAATGGCCTTGCGGATCACCAAAACGGCGCTTTCGCGGCCACTGGTTTCATTTACGGCAGTCTCCTTATGCTCCAGTGCCTTGTATACGGTAAAAAAGTGGGACATCTCCTCGAAAATATGGGACGGCAGCTGCGAGATGTCGTTATAGCCGTTGTAGGTCGGGTCGTTAAAGGGAATCGCAATAATTTTTTCGTCGTTGCGCCCGCTGTCAATCATGGAAATCATGCCAATGGGGTAACAGCGCACCAGCGTCAGCGGCTCCAGCGGCTCAGAGCAAAGCACCAGCACATCCAGCGGGTCAAGGTCATCGCCGTAGGTACGTGGAATAAAGCCGTAATTTGCCGGGTAGTGGGTGGAGGTATGCAGGATGCGGTCTAGGATAATAAACCCGGTTTCCTTGTCCAGCTCATACTTCTTTTTGCTGCCCTTTTCAATCTCCACAACAGCGATAAAGTCCTCAGGTGCAATCCGACCGGGATTAATATCATGCCAAATGTTCATACGATTGACCTCCCTTTCTTGTTGTCCGGCTTTTTCTTTTTCGTCAGCTGTCTCAGTGGCTGCACAAAATCCGTTCGCCCATCTCCCGCTGCTTGGCGGTGGTAAAGTCCCCCGGCATTCGCAGCATGTTTTTGCTGCCATCCCAGCGCAGCAGCAGCGCTTCCAGCGCGGCTTCACTCAGGGGATGAATGGTTACCTCCGTCATCTGCTCCAAGCTCTGGCACAGCTCGCCGGCATACAGTCCCAGCGTCTTAAACAGGCGGTGCGCTTTTTGCGGCAGCAGCGGCACGGCATAGCGAATCATCTCCGGTAAAAACAGGGCGCAGGCGTAGCCGTGGGGAATCTGCTGCTCCTCGGTCAGGCAGTAGCCCATCATGTGACAGCAGGCAGTACCACAGCGGTTCAGGGCAAACCCCGCGTAAAGCGAGCCCAAATACAGTGCCGTGCGCTGTTCGGGGGTCGGTTCGGCACCGGTTGCCCAAATATCCCGCAGCACCGGCAGCAGCAGCCGCACCGCTTCCACGGCGCACAGGTCGCTTACGCTATCCTCAATGTTGGAAAAATACGCCTCCAGCGCGTGACAAACCGCATCCAACCCGGTGCTCATGGTAAAGCTGTGGGACAGGCTGTAGGTGTAGCGCGCGTCACCAAAGGCCGCCTTGGCATAGCTTTGGCCGGGGTGGTTCCATGACCGCTTCACCCCGGTTTCGTCAATGGTCAGCACCGAAAATGGGTTGATTTCGCTGCCGGTGCCGGCGGTAGTGCCTACCAGCAGAATGGGCAGCGCGGGATTGACCCAGCTATCGTAAATGCCCATGGCAGGCAGGTCAGGGTTTGCGCCAAACACTGCCACAGCCTTAGCTGCATCCAGTGCCGAACCGCCGCCAATGCCCACCACAAATTCCGCGCCAAAAGCAGCAGCTTGCTGTCCGCCCTGTAGGCAGACCGACAGTAGCGGGTTTTGTCCCACCTTGTCAAAGACCTGCCACTCCACGCCGTTTTGTTCCAGTGCGGCAGTCACGTCGTCCAGCGCGCCAGATTTTTTTGCGGCCTGCGCGCCGGTGACAATCAGGCAGCGCTTCCCCCAGCGTCCAAATTCCTCTTGGTGCTTCGCTACAGCCTCCGGCTCCGCAAATATCTGCGTCGGCAGATAAAGCTGAAATTGCATTGGTTGTCATCTTCCTTTCATTGGGATGGTTTTTGCTTTCTTTGTACTCTTTATTATAGTATAGCGGCGCGGTAAAAACAACACATATCCCCACGAAATTCCTGCCAAACCGTGACTATTGGCGGCTCATGGCAGTTTTATAATACTTTCTGTATAATCCTTGCCGCAGGGCTGCACCGTCGGGGTCAACAGGCCGTACAGGTCGTCTGCGGCGGCCTCCAGCCGGATAAATCGACCGGGCAGCTCGCCCAGCTCCTCCAGCCGTGCTGCCGCATGGCTCAGGGGCAGGGTCGGTGACAGTGCTCCCAGCAGCTCGCTCCCCCGGCGGTTCATTCCCAAAATGCGCAGATAGGGCGGCGGCAGTGCCCCCAGCTCCTCGGTCAGCCCCAGCCAGCCCGCCAACGCAATGCGCCGCAGCCGTGCCAGCGTGTACCGCTTGGTTTTCACTCGCGCCAGCAGGTCGCTTAAGCTATCGGCAACACGCGCGGCGTCGTAAAATCGGTTTTCCAGCCCCTCTGCAATGTCCGGTACCGTTGCCCAGTCCGCCGCCGCCATGCCGCGGAGCTTTGCCAGCGCAAGGCGGTCAAGGATGCCCGGGTCGGTAAGCCTTCCCTGTGCAGCGGCTTGCAGCAGCAGTTCACCCCACAGCTCCGGCATCCCCTGTGTGAGAAAGTCCCCTTGCCGCAGTACCCTGCGCAGGGCGCTGGCGCTTGGCAGTGCCCCCTCTTGGTCACTGTCATGGGCTGCGCCAAGTCGCTTGACAGTCACCGGTTCAATGGTACTTTGCAGCTTGTCCAGTGCGGTCAGGTACTCAATGGCCAAAATGTTGTTGGGGCTTTGCAGTAGCGCGCCCACAGAAGCTCCTGCCTGCTCCTCCACCGCACGCTGCCGTGCTGCGGCGTAGGTAATTCCAGTGGACAGCAGCACAGGAATCCGCGCTTGCACCACAGGATTCCCCAGTGCTTCCGCGGCGCGGCGCAGCGGGGGCAGCTCACCGCATTCACTGCCAAAGGACACCCACGAAACCCCCATAGCGTCCAGCAGCTGCAACCCGCCTCGGGCAAACCGCTGGGCAGTAGCCATGGCATAGGGCAGCGGCAGCTCCAACACCAAATCACAGCCGCCCAGCAGTGCGCCCCGGGTGCGCAGCCACTTGTCACACAGCGCCGGTTCCCCCCGCTGGGTGTAGCAGCCGCTCATCACCGCGACAATGTGGGTCGCCCCCATCCGGCGTGTCTCGGCAATCTGCCATGCGTGACCGTTGTGGAATGGGTTATATTCCGCAATAATTCCTGCAATTTTCATCCAAACAGCCATTCCTTCCCCGCAAGCGGTTGATTTTTCCCTCATAATGTAATATTATAGGGTTATTGATGTTTCGTCAACAAAAAAAGGAGCGTAATAAAAATATGAAAGTTTTGGTGATTAACGCCGGCAGCTCGTCCTTAAAGTACCAGCTGGTCGACATGCAGAACGAGGCCGTTCTGGCAAAGGGCAACTGCGAGCGCATCGGCGCAGGCGGCAAAATCGGCCACAAAACCCTGGATGGCCGCAGCATGGAGTACGATGTAGCGTTCCCCACCCACAAGGAAGCATTCATGGAGCTGGTCAAGGTGTTGACCACTGGTGACGGCAAGGTCATTGATGATGTGTCCGAGATTGCCGCGGTCGGTCACCGCATCCTCCACGGCAGCGAAAAGTACAAGGTTTCCACTGTCATTACCGAGCAGGTCATCTGCGATATTGAATCCTATGCCGATTTGGGTCCCCTGCACAACCCCCCTCAGGCGGTTGCCATGCGCGCCTGCCGCGCTGTGTTCGGTGACAGCATCCCCATGGTTGCCGTGTTTGATACCTCGTTCCACCAGACCATGCCGCCTAAGGCCTACATGTTCGCGGTTCCTTACGAGTATTACGAAAAGTACAGCATCCGTCGTTACGGCTTCCACGGCACCAGCCACCGCTTTGTCAGCGGCCGCTACACCCAGCTAACCGGCAAGGCTCCTCGCCTAATTACCTGTCACTTGGGCAACGGCAGCTCGATTGCCGCCATCCGTGACGGCAAGGTGCAGGATACCTCCATGGGGCTTACCCCTCTCGACGGCTTTATTATGGGAACCCGCTGCGGCGGCATTGACCCCTCGGTGGTCACCTACATTGCCGGCAAGGAAAACCTCTCTCCCAACGAAATGTCCGACCTGCTCAACAAAAAATCCGGCTTTTTGGGCATTTCCGGTATTTCCAGCGACTGCCGCGACCTGCACACTGCTGCCGAGCAGGGCAACAAGCGCGCCCAGTTGGCTTTGGACATGCTGGTCTATCAGGTCAAAAAGATTGTTGGCGGTTACGCGGCAGCCCTTGGCGGAGTCGATGCCATTGTCTTTACCGGCGGCATTGGGGAAAACGATGCCGACATCCGCGAAAGCGTCCTTGCCGACATGGAGTTCTTGGGTGTTTCCATCGACCGCGAAAAGAACAAGACCCGCAGCGAAAGCCGCATTTCTACCCCCGACAGCAAGGTTGACGTTTGGGTCATTCCCACGAACGAGGAAATCCTGATTGCCCGCGATACCGTCGAGCTGTCCGGCCTTAAATAATTTACCACGCAGCGGAGCTCTCTGAGTTCCGGAGGAACAAAATAGAATCACCGTATGATGGAAAAAGGCTTTCGGAGCGTAACTCCGAAAGCCTTTTTTATTGACCCGAGGCAAGACAAGCGGATGCTGTAGCCTGTCTTTCTTCCACTGCTAAATCATCATGTTCATTAGTACTCCCACCGAGTTCATGTTCATGGTGTTGTACGCACCGCTCTTGGAATAGGTGCTCATCTGTGCAAAGGGATTGGAGTCGGTCTGCTGCTTTTGCATCTTAGCAATGTCCTTGCCCACCAGCGCTGCCGGGGACTGGCTCATGCCATAGGTGCTGCTGCGGCTGATGTTCTGCGCAATGCCAAAGCTTCCACCAAGGACATCCCGCGCGGTTGCCGGGCTTTCCTTCAGGGCGGCCTTTAGCTTGTCCGCGTTTAGCGCTAGGGTTCCGTCCTTTTGGGTCGTAATGCCCAGCTCCTCCATGGAGCGCTTGGAGACCGGCGACTGCGCCATGCGGTTCAGCTGCTTGTCAACGCCTGTGCCGCGGCCACTGTTTTTGTTCAGCAACGTCAGCGAGTCGTTGTACTGCTTCACCATGTCACCAACCGCCGCCGCGGTTTTGTCAATGTTTTCCTGTGTGGGCACGCCGCCAACTGTACCGCCCTTGCCGTACAGCAGCGCATCCATTTTCCCGTTGGTCAGCTTGTCTGCGGCGCTGCCAAGCTTTTTCATACTGCCGGTGTAGTCGTCCAAGAACTGCGCCGTGTCCTTTTTCATCTGTTTGACGGTGTTTTGCCCGGACTTGTACTGGTCAATCAGCTTTTGGGTGTCCCGCTGCGCTGCCTTGTAGTCAAAGTTGTTGACACTGGCGGGCAGTTGGGAGAGCACATTTTTTGCAGAATACATCTGCGATGCTTGGTATCCAGAGTAAATTCCTCCTACCATCCTGCTCACCTCCCTTCATGGTAGCCTGTATGCAGAGCAAGTCATGCTCTTATTCTTCCTCGGGGTGGGTATTCACCTCGTTGAGCTCTTTCCAAATATTGTTGACATACTCAACGCACTCGAAGTACTTCTGCGAAATAATGTTCATGGGAATCCCCAGCTGAGCGGCAAAGTTTGACATGCCCGCCCAGTCGGCATTTTCGTAGCAGAGCACCAATCGGTACAGCAGACCGCACTTGCCGGAGCCGTCCAGCAGTGCCATTTTAATTTCGTCGGTAATGGGCAATTCGCCCAGTGCCTGTTCCAGCGGTACCTCCATCAAGGTACCCAGTGTGGAGAACATTCCCATCAGGTATGCCTGCGATTTGGAAATTGGCATCTGCGGGGCTGCCTGACACAGCTCCTCGCAGAAGTTCGCCCGCAAGAATGAAATTTTAATCAGCTCGCTGGGCTGCCCGTTGTCGGCATTTTTAAAGCTCAGCAGGTATACCCACTGCTTGAGCTGCCCCAACCCCAAAATAATCAGTGCCTGCTTGACCGAGGTCGCCTGATTTTTCAGGGCAAAATAAGCGGAGTTGACCATTTTCATCAGGGAAAACGCCAGCGTAACATCCCGGGATACAATCTCGTTAATCTCGTCAATATCCGGTTCGTCCTTGGTAACCGCCACAATCAGCTGGAAAAAGTTGCTTTGCATGTGATCCATGCGGTGTACGTTGGTGGACTGTGCCTGTGCCACCGCCGAGCCCTGCATATCGCGGATGCCCAGCTCCCAAGCGCGCTTGTACGCCTCCTGACAGTCCACATGGTAAGCAATCAGTTCCTTGCCAAAGTTTCGCGCAACGGTCACCACATTATCCATTGAGCTTTCGTGGTAGTTTGTAAAATCAATCTTGATAATATCCACAACATCCATAAACTGAAAGTAGCGGGGGGCAAATTCAAACCCCTTTAAGGCAACCTTGTAGCCCTGTTTTTTGTAACGATAAATCACCCGCTGCGCCAGGGGATGCACCAGTGAGTTATCCTCAATCTGGATAACCAGCTTGCTGGGCTCAAACATCTTTGGGATGTTTTTCAGCAGCAAATTCGGGGTAAAGGTCAGGTAAGCCATCTTACTTTCCAGAAATTTTTCACTATCCAGCTGCAATAAAAAGTCCTCGATGACATTGGCAGCCTGTGCGTCCATCTGGTTGTATGCACTGGAAATATCATCCTGATACAGAATTTCGTAGCCCACGATATCCTTGTTTTTATTCAGTATCGGCTGACGCACCATGTTGGTCTGCATATTGTCCTCCCCCTTATCCAAGCACGCGTAAGTGGGATAACCCCACTCTGTCTAAATTGTACAACTTTTTTTACTGAAATGCAATTGTTTTCTACCTCTATCTGCAAATAATATGAAGATTTACAGTATTTGCAGGATAGAAAGGACCTCGGCAAAGGCAAAGCCCACCGTAAAGCCGCAGCAAAGGATTAAATAAAGTCTGCGAGTCTTGGTTTTTTTCAGGTTGGTGCTGATGATGCCCAGCAGTGCGGAGCCTGCAATCATGCCAACCATAATAAACAGTAGCCGCCAATGCACCGGGGACAGCAAAAAATCCACAGGCAACTGGGCTTGAATTAACGCACCCAGCAGCCCCATTGCCGGCAGAACACCCAGCGGCAGCACCGCCAGCGCCATTGCGCCCTTCCCGCGGCGCAGGTACAGGTAGGCAATCAGCAGCGTTAGCACCAGTACCACAATGCTTTCCGTTACCACAAGGCATCCCTCCCTTTCTGTCGCAAGCTATTTTAGCGCATCCGTAAATACTTTTTCGGCGGCAGTCACCTCCGCCGCGCTGCCCGAAATCAGGCAGAGCAGGTTATTCTGTTCTAGTATCTTGGCGTTGTCCTTCACCGTTTGGTAAACCTCCGGCTTGTAGTCAATAAAGCTTTCCTTCATCTGCTCCAGCCGCTGCTCCAACAGCTTTTTCACTGCATCCTTTTGGTCTGCTTTGGGAACCACTAGGGCAATCTCAGCCGCTTCAAAGCTCGAGTTCATGTAGATGCAGTAGCCGTCCAGTGCCGCGGTATCCAGCCCATAGTAGTTGTCAATGGCGCTTTTTTCCGCTACGGTCATCTCCACCGGGGAGGCCAGCGCTTCCACCATCTGCTTGGCTAACGCAGCCGGGTCAACCGCCTTGCTGGCGCTTGCGGCCGGCTTACTGCCGGAGCTTGCATCGCTGTCTGGGTTGCCGCCCTTGCTGGCGCAGCCAGACAGCAGCACCGCTGTCAACAGGGCAACCGCCATGGCGGTTTTTGTAATTTTCTTCAGTCTCATACTCGCTTAGCCTCTTTCTCATTCAGTGTTCATTATTCCTTGCTTACTGTATGGGTACGCAGGTAGATAAACCAATCCTCGTACCGGCTTTTGCCAAAGTGAATGCCATCCTTGGGGCTTGCTTCGTTGGGCAGTGCGCCGGCTTCGTCCTTGAATGCAGTAGCAACATTCAGGTAGAACACACCTTTGTCCTGTGCCATCTTCCGGATACCCACATTAAAGTCGTCAATGCGTACATTGGCGTAATCCGGGTGGCCGGACGCATAGGCCGCTGTCACCGGCAAAATCGATTGCACATAAATATCCGCGTCAGGGTGCGCCTGCTTCATTGCGTCAACCAGCCGACCGTAGCCCTCCAAAAAGTCCTCCTTGGTGGCGGCCATGCCATTTGCGCCCATCATGATATAGATTTTCCCGGCGGGCTGCTTTTTTGCCGCCTCAACAATGGTAATCTTGCCGTCGCCGTCGGGAATAATCTCCTTGGTAAAGATATTGCCCAGATTGATGCCCACCGCCGACAGTACCTTTGCGTTACTCATGACATCGTAGAGCTTAATACCCTCGGTCAGCGAGTCACCGATGAACAGCGCGTCGTCAAAGTAGTCTACATCCACCACCGCGTTTTTGGCTACCTCGTACTCAGTGGGCGCGTCGCTTTGGGGGGTGCTCGACCCCTCCGGTGAGCTGCTGGTGCTGGGCAGCCCCTGTGACGAACCGCTTCCGCTTCCGCTGGCGCTGCTGCCGGAGGACGTGTCGGCAGGTTCGGACACGCTATCCGCTGTGCTGCTCCCCTTGGGCGGGATATAGTCCACCGGGTCCAGCAGCTGCCAAAGACCCGCTGCCGCCGCCGATAAAATAACCACCAACACCGTCAGGGTAATCAGCGGTATGAGTACCGTCCCTCGCCGCTTTTTCGGACGGTAGCTTTCCTGTTTTTTCTTTTTCATTCCTTATTATCCTATCCACTGTGTAATTTGCCGCACCGCGGCTGGAATACCCCTATTGTAGCATATTGCACCGGCAAAATCTATTCCAAACTGTTAATTTTCCATTCTGCCCTTTTCCTGCATTTTGCGATAAAACCCGCTGCATTTTCAAATTTTCTCAATTATACGGGTAGTATCCGACACTTTCCACCGAGTTTTCCACAGTTGTTCACTTTGTGTTGTTGAAAACTACGTTAAGTCGGTGGATTACCCAGTTTACGCATCCTTTTGACAGAATGCCAAATGTGGAAAACAATTTTCTTGCCGGGGGACTTTCTCTACCCTCTGTAAAGCAATAGCTACCCCGATAAAAAAGCGATACGAATTCTGTTTTTCTTTGGCAGATAACACAAGACTCGCCATGCAAGAACTCCGTCACTAACCGCCGCCGCCTTTTTTTCCATCGGTCATGGCCATCTGCAAAATCTCCTTGGCGCTGGTGTGGCTGGTGCGGTTGTAGCGGGGAATGCGAAACAGGCAGCTCTCCTGCCCCGGTGTCGCGATATATGGCCTGCCCTGTACATCCAGCGAAGCCGCAAACCCCAGCTTGGTCACCACCGGATAGCTCTCCTTGCTAATCCTCCCAAAGGGGTAAGCAAAGGTGTTTGGGGTCCAGCCGGTCATTTCGTTGTAGCGTTCTTGTAGCTTTTGCAGGTCCTCGGTCAGCATTTTTTGGTATTGCTCGGTGGGTTCCCCCTTTTTGCGCATGGTACCCTGCCGTCCGCTTTGCAGGGTCTTGTGCAAATTATAGCTGTGATTCTGAAACTCCACCAGCCCCGATTGCTGCATCTCTGTAATCTGTGTCCAGGTCAGGTGGCTATAGTTTTGGTTATTCTCCTCCAACTGGGAAAATTTATCCGTTTCGGCTCCAATAATCGAGATAACCGCCTTGGCGTGGTACTCCCGCAGCAGTGAAAAGGCATGCAGATAGTTGTTGTAGTAGCCGTCGTCAAAGGTCAGCATTACCGGCTTGGGCGGCAGCGGCACACCGTTATGCACAAAGTCAATCAGCTCGGTCATGGTAATGGTCTGGTAGCCCTGCGACTGCAAATAGGCAAGGTCGCACCGTAGTGCCGCCGGAGTAATCACATATTCCCCCGACCGTTTGTCGTTTGAGTTTACGGAATGGTACATCAGCACCGCCATTTTAACCGGTACCCCGGTTTGCACAACCGCGGTGGTGGCAGATAGTGCCGTGGCCGCCTGCACCGCCGACTGCCCGGTGGCCACAAATTGCGCGGTAACAGCAATCGACAGCAGCACCGCCGCCGCGCTTTCCGCCAGCCTAAAAATTTTCATCCTCATCCCCCCTAGGGGCAGTATATGAAAAAAGGCGGCCGATTATCCTGTCAAGCGGGAGAATCGGCCGTCTTGCTGTTCTATTCATGCAGGTACTGTTCAATAATATACCGTGGTCTGCCCTTGGTTTCCAGATAAATTTTACCCAGATACTCGCCGATGATTCCAATTGCCAGCAGCTGCAACCCCCCAATGCCCCAGACCGATACCACAATCGAGGTCCACCCCACCACCGTGGCGCCGGACAGCCAGCGCACCAGCGAGTAAGCCAGCATGACCAGACTGCACAAAAAAATGGCCACCCCCAGCAGGGTAATAAACCGAATGGGCTTAACCGACAGCGAGGTAATGCCATCCAGCGCAAAGTTAAGCATCTTGGACAGCGGGTACTTGGACTCGCCTGCAAACCGCTGGCCGCGCTCGTACTCTACCGTTCCGGTGGGGTAGCCTACCATGGGCACAATGCCGCGCAGGAACAAATTCACCTCGCCAAACTGTGCCAGTCCCTCCAGCGCGCGGCGGCTCATCAGGCGGTAGTCGGCGTGGTTGTAGACCACCTCCGCGCCAAAAAAAGTCATCATGCGGTAAAATAGCTGCGCCGTGCCCCGCTTAAAGGCGGTGTCGGTCTTGCGGCTGCTGCGCACCCCGTAAACAATGTCGCAGCCCGCGGCACGCTGTTCCAGCATTTTGTCCACTGCGTCAATGTCGTCCTGCAAGTCCGCATCCATGGAAATAACAATATCTGCTCGTTCCTTGGCGGTCATCAGCCCCGCCAGCAGCGCGTTCTGGTGTCCCCGGTTATGCGCCAGCTTCAGCCCCTCAATCTGCCCGTCCAGCTGGTGCAGTCCGGCAATTAGCTCCCATGTCTTGTCCTTGGAGCCATCATCCACAAAAAGGATTCGGCTGTCACCGGTTACCTTTTCCCCGGCAACCAGCGACCGCAGCTTGGCGGTCAGGCGCTTGGCAGTTTCGGGGAGCACCTCCTGCTCGTTGTAGCAAGGCACCACCAAATACAGACATTCCATCCTCGGCACACTTCCTTTCCCCACCGGAACACTATTCCGACTGGGTCATCTTCATTTCGTAAAACCGTTCCTTCGAGATAAGCACCTGCCGTGGCTTGCTGCCCTCAAAGGGGCCCACAATGCCCCGCTGCTCCATCTCATCAATTAGCCGCGCCGCGCGGGCATAGCCCACCTTCAGCCGCCGTTGCAGCAGGGAGGTAGAGGCTTGTCCCGCCTCCACTACCGCCTGAATGGCATCGGTAAACAGCGCGTCGGTGTCGTCCTCGCCGCCACCGGAGGCAGCGTTGTTTTTGCCCGCGCCCTTGCCGCCTACTTGGGCGGCGTTGCGGTCTATCTCGTCCATCATGGTCTGGTCGTAGTCGGCGGCGGAACCATTCTTAATGTATTCCACTACATGCTCCACCTCGCCATCGGTGACAAAGCAGCCCTGAATCCGGGTGGGCTTGGGGCTACCCACCGGGTAATACAGCATATCGCCGCGCCCCAACAGCTTTTCCGCGCCGCCCATATCCAGTATGGTGCGGCTGTCAATCTGTGAGGACACCGCGAAGGAAATTCTGCTGGGAATATTGGCCTTAATCACGCCGGTAATTACATCCACCGATGGACGCTGGGTAGCAATGACAAGGTGCATCCCTGCCGCGCGCGCCATCTGCGCCAAACGGCAGATGTAGTCCTCCACATCCTTGGGGGAAGCCATCATCAGGTCTGCCAGCTCGTCAATAATAATAACAATCTGCGGCAGCGGCTCAAACTCCTGCTTGTCCTGTGCCAGCTTGTTGTAGCCGGACAGGTCGCGCACATTGTGGTCGGCAAACAGCTTGTACCGGCGCAGCATCTCGCCCACCATGGTACACAGCGCGCCCGCCGCCTTTTTGGGGTCGGTAACCACCGGCGACAGCAGGTGCGGAATGCCGTTGTAGCTACCCAGCTCCACCACCTTGGGGTCAATCATCAGCAGCTTTACCTCGTCGGGGTTGGCCTTAAACAGCAGGCTGACAATCAGCGAGTTAATGCAGACCGACTTGCCGCTGCCAGTGGCACCCGCAATCAGCAGGTGGGGCATCTTGCCAAGGTCTGCCAGCGCCAGTTCCCCGGTAATATCCCGCCCTAGCACCACCGTCAGCTTGCTTTTTGCGTCGCGGAATAGCTGAGAATCCAGCAGCTCGCGGATGGGCACCGTGGAAATAATCTTGTTGGGCACCTCAATGCCAATGGCGGCCTTGTTGGGAATGGGCGCTTCAATGCGCACCCCCGCCGCTGCCAAATTCAGGGCAATGTCGTCGGCAAGGTTGGTAATGCGGCTAATTTTGACTCCCGCCGAGGGCTGCAGCTCATACCGCGTTACCGCCGGCCCCCGGGAGATATCCACAATGCGTGTCTGTACACCAAAGCTTTTCAGGGTATCCACCAGCCGGTCGGCGTTGGCCTTTAGCTCCTTGGAGGTATCTCCCTTGGGCAGCTGCTTGCTCTCCTTTAGCAGGGACACCGGGGGGAAGCTATACAGCGGCTTTAGTATCGCCGGCACTTCCGGGGCGGGCTGCGGCGGCTCCTTGGCCGGTTCCTTCCCTTGTGCCTCTACCTTGGGCGGTTCTGCCTTGGGCGGCTCGGCCGGCGCGTCAAAGCAGAACATGCCGCTGGGCGTTTCCACCAACGGCTTAAGCACCTCGTCTGTTTTGGCAGGCGGGGTAGTCTGGGCGGTCAGCGGTCCCACCGCTCGGCTAATAATTTCATCAATGGTCAGCTCATCCGACGGCTTTTCCGGCTTTTCCGGCTTTTCCGACTTTGCCGGTTCGCCGAATATCTCCATGGGGTCGTTTAGTTTTTTTCGGGGTGCAGG
>JAVVRO010000014.1:0-18271 GCA_036654695.1 Angelakisella sp.
AGCGATGTCATGATTCCCCAGATTCTGGTGCGGACGCTACCGCCGGTGCTACTGGGCGTAGTGCTGGTACTGGTGCTGTCGGCGTCGGTATCCACCCTGTCCGGCATTACCCTAACCTCCTGCTCCACCTTTGCGGTTGACCTAGTGGGCAGCGTGCGTTCCATTACCAAAAAGCAGTCGCTGACGCTAACACGCTGGCTGTGTGTGCTGTTTATTGCGGGGTCGTTCCTTATCGCCTCGTTCCGCTCCCCCATCCTGACCCTGATGTCCTTTTCTTGGGGCGCTGTGGCGGGGTCGTTCCTGCCGCCCTACCTGCTGGGACTGTACTTTAAGTGGATGAACCGCTTTGGGGCATGGTGCGGCATGATTGGCGGACTGGCCATCGAGCTTGTACTGGCGGCAATCAGTGGCTTTTCGGCGGGTGCTTCGCCAGTGATTGGAATTTGCGCAATTGTGGTGTATAATGCAGTTAACAAACAAGTGGAGGATAATACCGATGTTTTGGCAGAAAGAACTTGAGTGCGCCGACCGCAAAACGCTGGAGCACAAGCAACTGGAACAGCTAAAGTGGGTGGTGGCGCATTGCTACAACAACGTGGAATTTTACCACAGACGGCTTAGCGAGCAAAACATTACCCCCGAGCGCATTAAAACACTCAGTGATGTACAATATCTGCCGGTTACTACCAAGGAGGACATTCGGGATAACTACCCGTTTGGCCTCTTTGGCGCGCCCATGAAGGACATTGTGCGGCTGCACGCCTCCAGCGGGACTACCGGCAAGCCTACCGTGGTGGGCTACACCAAGGGTGACCTTGCCCGTTGGTCCGACCTAGTGGCGCGGGTGGTCTGCGCGGCGGGGACAACCCCCAGCGACATTGTGCAAATCTCCTTTGGCTACGGCCTGTTTACCGGGGCACTGGGGCTGCACTATGGGCTGGAAAAGCTGGGCGCAACGGTGGTGCCCACCTCCAGTGGTAACACCAAAAAGCATATTATGCTCATGAAGGACTTTGGCACCACGGCGTTGGTTAGCACCCCCTCCTATGCGCTGTACATTGCCGAAACCATGGCCGAAATGGGGCTGTCCCCCAGCGACTTCAAGCTGCGGCTGGGGCTGTTCGGGTCGGAGGGCTGCACCGTGGAGATGCGTGACCAGATAGAGCGCAAGCTGGGGCTGTTTGCCACCGACAACTACGGCATGAGTGAGCTCATGGGACCCGGCGTTTCGGGAGAGTGCGAGTGCCGCAACGGAATGCACCTTTGGGAGGATCACTTCCTGCCCGAGATTGTGGATAGCAACACGCTGGAGCCACTGCCGGAGGGCAGCTTTGGCGAGCTGGTCATTACCACCCTGACCAAGGAGGGCTTCCCCCTGCTGCGCTACCGCACCAAGGACATTACCAAGCTGGACTACAGCCCCTGTGCCTGCGGGCGCACCCATGTGCGCATGGCCAAGGTGACCGGGCGCAGCGACGATATGCTTAAAATTCGCGGCGTAAATGTATTCCCCTCCCAGATAGAAAGTACCCTGATGACCATTGAGGAGGTAGGCCCCCACTACCAGCTGATTGTACGCAGACAGGGCTTTATGGACACCTTGGAGGTCAAGGTAGAGCTGTTGGACGAAAGCCTGCTGGAGAAGTATTCCCAGCTGGAAAAGGTAGAGGCCAAGGTGCTGGAGCGGCTGAAAACGGTGCTGGGCATCGAGGTAGCCGTTACCCTCTCTAACCCCAAGAGCTTGGAACGGTTCGAGGGCAAGGCAAAGCGAATTGTCGACCTGAGGTAACATTACAAAAAAATGCGCGGCCGACAAAAAACCGCCCCCAATCGTTAGACAGTGTGGTATGCTGAATAATGATGGGGGTGGTTTTTATCTTCGACGACAAAGCAAACAGGCGGTATAGACCGGCACACAAGGGCAGTTGGCAATGACGGACTGAAATGACGTGCTTTTTAGGAAGGGCAATCAATGTAAAATGGCAGAAAGGATGAGCTTTACAATGCAGCTTTCTATTTTTTCACAGGCGGAATGGACCTTCCCGGACACTCCGCTAGGGGAGCAAACCACCGGGGAACTCGAGCTGCCCCGGGGGGGTCATGGGGGCTTTCAGCTGTTGGGCGGCAGGCTGTCCGCGGGTACGGTGGTAACCGCACAGGTTGTGTGGGAAAAACCCAGCGAGCAAACCCCAGCGCCCACCGCCGAGCTGTTCGAGCTACTAAGCGTTGGCGTCAACGAGAACACCGACAGCACCCTTATGACCACCACCGACTACAGCCGTTGCCGCGACTTTGTTACGCGGCAAGCGCCGTTTCGCGTCTACGATGCCCTGCGCCCGCTGGACGGAGCCGCCGTGCGGGGCGAGCGACTGGCGCTTTACTGCCGCCTAACCGCGCCGCCAGAGCTGCCTGCGGGCAGCTACCGCGGGGTGTTGCGGGTGACCGCCGGGGCAGAAACAGCGGTGGTTGCCCTGCGCTGTGGGGTGCATCAGGCAGTGGTACCGCCGGTGGGCAAGGGGCGGCTGGGCATGGTGAACTTTTGCTACTACGAAAACATTGCCAAGCAGCACGGTGTGGCTGGGGACTCGCCCGCATACTGGGAGCTGTTCCGGCGCTATGTTGCCATACAGCTGGAGCTGCGCTGCACCCACATTGTGCTGCCGGCCGGGGAGCCGGTGCGGGACAGTGCCGGAGCCATTGTCGGCTTTGACTTTACCCGCGCGGAGCATGCTGGTAAAATTGCCATAGAAGCGGGAGCCCCCTGCCTGTGCGGGCCCAGCGTCGCCCACTGGCAGGGTGGTGGGGATGAAACGGTGTATTACCTCCAATGGGAGAAGACCACCTCGACCCTTTCCTTGCAAGGGTACTTGCAGCTAAAGCTATACTTTACCGCATGGGCACAGGTGGTGGAACGCAACGGCTGGCAGCAGCGCATAGCGCAGTCGCTGGCTGACGAACCACAGGTCTACAACGACACCACCTACCGCGCGCTGGCGGCAGTGCTGCGCAAGTTTTTGCCCTATGCGCTCATTCTGGAAGCGGTAGAAACGGTCAATCTTGGTGGCGGAATTGATGTGTGGGTGCCCAAGCAGGACACCTTTGAAAAGGAACGAAAAGCATATACCCAGTTAATGGAGGCCGGGGAAACCATGTGGTTTTACACCTGCGCGTTCCCCGCCGGCAAAATTATGAACCGCAGTATGGATTTACCCCTGACGGCTTGCCGGGCGGTACTGTGGATGGGCTTTGGCTATGGCTTGAGCGGATTTTTACATTGGGGACTAAACTACTACATTGGCGACGACCTGTGGAATAGTGCCTGCTGCCCCCACAAGGGCAAGCTGTTGCCGGCGGGAGATGCCCATTTGGTCTACCCGGACGGCAAGCAGGTGCTGCCCAGTATGCGCTTGGAGCAGCAGCGCAATGGCGCGGAGGATTACGAGCTGCTAACCCAGCTGGCGGAGCGTGACCCGCAGCTGGCAACGGCGCTGCAACGGCAGGTGTGTACCAGCTTCCGGGACTACCTGACCGATGGGCGGCAGTTTGAGGCGGTTCACGCCGCATTGCTGGCGGCACTGGACTAATGCGATGACAGCGGTTATCCTCGTTTCCTCCGCAAATCACAGAATGTCGCTGCGCGTTACAGCACAGAAAGCTGGCACTGACGACCTAGCTGCGGGCAGGTTTGCTACCATGGGTTGCAGGGCAGAGGAAAGCCCTGAGGGCTTTCCTGAAGCGTAGCATCAACAGCGGTCAACCACAAACAGAGCGGAACAAAACCGATCTTCGGTTTTGTTCCGCTCTGTGATTGCTTTTTTTGGTTATGCCAGATACCCCAGCAGCAGCTTTAGGGTGTTTTCCACGCCGCTGCGGTGGGTGCGTTCATAATTGTGACTGGCATACACACCGGGGCCAATTAACCCGTGGCGCAGCTCGTAGCCCGCGTGCAGCGTGGCCTCCACATCGGAGCCATAGTGCGGGTACACATCCACCGCGTAGTCCAGCTTGTGCTCCTTGGCAGTTTCAATCAGGCGGGTGGTCACCTCGTAGTTGTAGGGTCCGCCGCTGTCCTTGGCACAGATGCTTACCTTGCGCTCGTCACAGGTCAGGTCGTCCCCCACCGCGCCCATGTCCACCGAAATCATCTCAGTAACGCCGTCGGGAATGGATGCCGCGCCGCCATGGCCGACCTCCTCGTAAACGGTAAACAGCAGCCACAGGGTGTTGTGGAGTACCAGCTTTTGCTCGGCTACCTGCTTTGCCACAGCCAGCAAAATGGCCGCCGAGGCCTTGTCGTCCATAAAGCGGCTTTTGATAAAGCCGGACTTGGTAACGGTGGTGCGGGGGTCAAAGGCAATAAAGTCGCCGACCTCCACCCCCAGTGCCTTTACTTCGTCCCGCGTAAAGGTGTTTTCGTCCAGCAGCACCTCCATGTTTTCCTCCTTGCGGTTGGAAACCTCGTTGGCCACATGGGCGGAAGGTGTCGTGTTCAGCATTACTCCGGTGTACACCCGACCGTCGCGGGTATGTATGGTGCAGTTTTCTCCATCGCAGGTGTCGTAATTCAGCCCGCCCAGCGGGGTGGGACGCAGCCGGCCGTTGTCCTTGATGGCGCGAACCATGGCGCCCAGCGTGTCAACATGCGCGGCCAGCACCAGCCCCTCGCCGGTACCCCCCAAACAGACCTTGACGGTGCCCTTGATGGTGGTGACCGGCGCAAAGCCCATGCCTTGCAGCTCGCTCACTAGGTATTTGGCCGCGTCATGGGTAAAGCCCGTGGGACTGGGAATAGCACACAGCTTCTGAATCTGCTCGACAGCGTAGTCAGTATAATTTGTTGGCATTCTAAAAAGCTCCTTTTATCGTCAGTCAAATTTTGCAAATATTTTCCAAAAGTATAGCATAAACGCCAAAAGAACACAAGGGACATCCTTGTGTTCTTTTGACTATCGCTTTGTTTCAAAAAAAGCTTTGAGCAGTGCCGTGCAACGCTCCGCCAGCACGCCGGTAGTTACCAGCGGACGGTGGTTAAAGTCAAGGTCAAACAGGTGTATCTTGCTGCCGACGCAGCCCATGGCAGGGTCAGCGGCACCGTAAACCACCCGGTCAATGCGGGCGTTGACCATCGCTCCTGCGCACATGGGACAGGGCTCCAGCGTTACATACAGGGTGCAGCCCACCAAGCGCCAGTCCCCTAGCACACGGCAACCCTGCCGAAGGACAGTTAGCTCGGCATGCCCTAGCGCGTCGCCGTCCCCCTCGCGGGTGTTGCCCGCTTGGGCAATGACAATGCCATTATGTACCAGCACGGCGCCCACCGGAACCTCGCCGCGGGCGGCGGCAGCCTCAGCCTCGGCCAAGGCAAGCTCCATGTATTGCTCGTGGTTTACCATCCCATGCCCCCCAGCCCCCAGTGCAGGTTGCCGGCAATGGCAATGACAGCCAGAACACCCACCGCCCAAAGGGGAGGACTGGTCAAAACCGCCGACCACTGCTGGGATTGGTCAAGGCCTTGCAGATTACTTTGCCCCACCTGCCAGACCGACCCAAACCGTTTGCGCAAAACCCAGCAGCACCCCCCGCCGGTGGCAATGACTGCCAGCATGATGCCCCAGCCCAGCAGTACCATTCCCAAAGAACTGCGCGAGGCAGACAGCAGGGTAAGCAGGCAGGCCAGCGCGTTGTACCCAAAATGAATGAGCATGGAGGTGCGCAGCGAGCCGGAGCGAATGACCAGCGCACCCAGCAGCAGCCCCACCACAAAGCCCAGCAATGCCTGAGGCAGAGTGGGGTGGCACAGGGCAAACATCGCCGCGCTTATGACCAGTGCAAAGCGGTTACCATACCGCCGCATGGGTTGTAACAGTACTCCGCGAAAGAGCAGCTCCTCCAAAACGGCAGGGAAGACAGTCACAGACAAAAAGGTGACAACCCCGGCCAGCCAGCCGCCGCTAAAGTCGGGGCTGTTGGGGAGACTTTGCATTCCCAGCGCCGCCAGCAGCAGGGTAAACCAACCCACCAGCAGGTTTGCCAGCATGGACATGCCAATGCCCGCGCCCACCGCCGGTAGCTGATAATCGCTGCGCGGCACCGCCGTGGGGAATAAAAAGCGAAAGTCGTTGCCAAACAGGACTTTACCGGCGACAATGGCCACCAGCATGGAAACAAGGTAAGCCCCCAGGGACAGCAGCTGCGTTAGCAGCGTGGAAACCCCGCCAAAGGCCATGCCTAAGGCACGGACAAACAGTAGCAGCGGGGAGCGCAACAGGCTTTGCGCCAGCAGCAGTACTAACATCACAAGGCCGACCCGACCCAAATCATTTTTCAGTTCCAATTTTGGATGCACATTGATCACAGCCCTTTTCCTTAAAACTTGCCGGAAGCACCGCCGCCGCCGAAGCCGCCGCCACCGCCGCCGAAGCTGCCGCCACTGCCGCCGCCGCCACCGCCGAAGCCGCCACCAAACCCGCCAAACCCGCCGCGGGGTGGGCGACCGCCGACATAGATATTGCGGGGATAGCGCCGGTAGCCACCGCCACCGCCGCCCCTGCGGGAGGCAATGGCGATAATAATAATGACAATCACAATGGCAATGACAACCTCGGCAATGCCGCCCTCGTCCTCCGGTTCATCCAGGGGAGTAGGGCGTTCCAGCTCGCCCAGCAGGTCACGGTACAGGTTTAGCACACCCTCGTCCCACTGGTCAGCGCGGAACAGCTCACTTTGCTTGCGCATAAAGCGACCGGCCTTAGCGTCGTTAAACACGCCCTCCAGCCCATAGCCGACCTCAATGCGCAGCTCCCGTTCGTCCAGCGCCAGCAGCACCAGCAGACCGTTGTTTTTTTCGCTGCCGCCAACGCCCCAGCTCCGTGCCATCTCCAGCGCGTATTCCTCCAGCGAGGCACCATTCAAGGTTTTAATGGTGGTCACCACCACCTGTGTGCCGTCACTTTGGTCATAGGCTCGGCTGGTATTAAAAATCTCTTCCTTGGTAGCGTCGGAAAGCACCCCGGCAAAGTCGTTGACATAAAAGCGGTCGGTGTGCGGGGGGATGGTAAATGCGGCAAAAGCCGTCGTGACCAGCATAAGCAGGGTCAGGACGGCTATTGCGGTACGCAAAAAAGGTTGTTTTCGGTTCATCTTACTGCGTCACCCCTTTGGTATGGCGTTATGATAGCGTGGAACAGAACAATCGGTAGCATTCTTTCAAAGCACCTAGGGAAGCTCGACTGCGGGGTTAGCCCCCAAAGCTGACTACCGGCGGCGCGGCGGCTTCCGGTGCGGCGGTAAAGGCGTTGTACTTTTCAAAGCCGAACATGCCTGCCAGCAGATTGGTGGGGAAGGTTCGCAGCTTGCGGTTAAAGCCCATTACCGTGTCGTTGTAGTCCTTGCGGGAAACCGAGATACGGTTTTCGGTACCGGCCAGCTCATCCTGTAACGACAAGAAATTCTCGTTTGCCTTAAGGTCAGGGTAGCTTTCAGAAATGGCAATCAGCCGCGAAAGCGCGCCGGAAAGCTCGTTGTCGGCGGCAATCTTTTCGTCGATGCTGCCTGCGCCCATCATTTTGGCGCGCGCATTGGTAACCGAATCGATAATTCCCTGCTCGTGGGCGGCATAGCCCTTCACCGTAGTGACCAGATTGGGAATCAGGTCATTGCGCCGCTGCAGCTGTACATCAATGTTTGCAAAGGAGTTGAGAACTGCCTCCTCGCCGCTGACCAGCCCGTTATATTGCCCGACCACCACAATGCCCAGTACCACTAGGATTGCGACGACTACCAGCAGGATTTTCAGCCCCATGCTCATCCCTTTTATATTTGCCATTCCAATTACTCCTTTTCGATGAATTGTAGCGTTATTTTACTCTTGTTATTGCATTATTATAACCAAACTCGGCCAAAACTTCAATGGCTAGTTCATGTACAGACTGTAAATAACTGCAAAACAGAGCTTAATTGATGCCATTCGTCAGCAATAAGCGCTAAAAATGCGGACTTGTGGAAAAAAACACTTCCATTCTGCCCATTGTAGTGATATAATCTAAAAGTTAGAGCAAAATACTGTTAGGATGCTTAATTTTAGGAGGAAACCCATTGAAACGCAACGATTTAAGAAATATTGCCATTATCGCCCACGTTGACCACGGCAAGACCACCCTCGTGGACGAAATGCTTCGGCAGGGCGGCACCTTCCGGGACAACCAGCAGGTGCAGGACCGTGTCATGGACTCCAGCGACTTGGAGCGGGAGCGCGGCATTACGATTCTGGCCAAAAACGCCTCGACCTGCTACAACGGAGTGAAGATTAATATTGTGGACACCCCCGGACATGCCGACTTTGGCGGCGAGGTTGAGCGGGTGCTCAAGATGGTTGACGGAGTGCTGCTGCTGGTGGACGCCGCCGAGGGACCCATGCCCCAAACCCGGTTTGTACTGGAAAAAGCGCTGGCGCTTAACCTACTGGTCATCATTATTGTCAACAAGATTGACCGCCCCGACGCGCGCCTAAACGAAGTGGTGGACGAGGTGCTGGAGCTGCTCATGGACTTGGGCGCAAGCAACGAACAGCTGGACAGCCCGGTCATCTTCTGCTCCGGCCGGCAGGGCACTGCTGCCTACTCTCCCCATGTGGAGGCTACCGACCTAGTGCCGCTATTTGACACCATTGTCAACTATATTCATCCGCCAGAGGGGAACGAAACGGCACCTCTTGGCATTTTGGTTTCCAGCGTGGACTACAGCGAATATGTCGGCCGCATTGCGGTGGGACGCATTAGCAGCGGAACCCTGAATGTCGGCAGCGAAGTGACAGTCTGCGACTTCCACAACCCCGCGACCACCGGCAAGGGCAAAATTACCGCGGTGTACCAGTATGACGGCATTAAAAAAACCCCTGTGGAAACGGCTACCGTCGGGGACATTGTGGCGTTTTCCGGCATTGAGTATATCAACATCGGCAATACCGTCTGCGAAAGCGGCGTTGTTGACCCAATTCCCTTTGTAAAAATCAGCGAACCCACCATGGAGATGACCTTTACTGTCAACGACAGTCCTTTCTGTGGCCGGGAGGGCAAGTTTGTCACCTCCCGCCAGATTCGCGACCGCCTGTTTAAGGAGCTGCTGAAGGATGTTTCGCTGCATGTGGAGGAGGGCGAAAGCGCCGACAGCTTCCGGGTGCTGGGTCGCGGAGAAATGCACCTTTCTATTTTGATTGAAACCATGCGCCGTGAGGGCTTTGAATTTCAGGTCAGCGCACCCAAGGTGCTGTTTAAAGAAGAAAACGGCAAAAAGCTGGAGCCCTACGAAGAATTTGTGGTGGACGTGCCAGAGCAGTATATGGGCAGCGTGATTGAAAAGGTGGGCGGACGCAAGGGCGAAATGCGCTCGATGAACCCCAAGGGAAGCCGGATGGAGTTAAAGTTTTTGGTTCCGTCCCGGGGACTGTTCGGGTATCGCAGTGAATTTTTGACCGACACCCACGGCGAGGGCATCCAGAGCTCCATCTTTGAATGCTACGGCGAATACAAGGGCGAAATTAACAACCGCAAGTCGGGCAGCCTGATTGCCTTTGAGACCGGCGAAGCGGTGGCATACGGAATCTGGAACGCCCAGGACCGCGGAATGATGTTCATTGACCCGGGCGACAAGGTTTACGCCGGCATGGTCGTGGGTAGCAACCCCAAGGGGGAGGATGTAACCGTCAACGTTTGCAAGCGCAAGCAGATGACCAACACCCGTGCCAGCGGCAGTGATGAAGCGCTGCGCTTGGTACCGCCCCGCAAGATGAGCCTAGAGGAATGTCTGGAGTTTTTGACCGAGGACGAGATGCTGGAGATTACCCCCAAAACCATCCGCGTTCGCAAGCGGATTCTGGATCACAATCTGCGGTTGCGCGCCGCGGCAAAGACAAAGGCATAATGCTTACAAAAAGACTTTGGCGGGTACCACTGAGGTAGTCCGCCCAAGTCTTTTTTTGTTAGGAATTGACAGACTGGGGCGAAAACATTATAATGAGAACTAATATAGCAATCTGGTCTTTTTTGAGGGGGCAGCTTTGATGAATCCTTTAATTTATCAAACCGATTTTGGTCTGGGCGACGGCGCGGTAAGCGCCATGTACGGGGTGGCGCACGGGGTTTGTCCGCAGCTTGCCATCTACGACCTAACACACGACATTACCCCGTACGACATCTGGGAGGCCTCCTACCGCCTGATACAGACGGTATCCTACTGGCCGGCCGGTTCGGTGTTTGTTTCGGTGGTTGACCCCGGCGTGGGTTCCACCCGGCGCAGCATTGTGGCATTGACCGCCTCGGGGCAGTACATTGTGACCCCCGACAACGGCACCTTGACCCACATTAAAAAGATGCTGGGGCTGACCGATGCCCGCGTCATTGACGAAACTGTGAACCGCCTGCCCAACTCCGGCGAGTCCTACACCTTCCACGGGCGGGATATCTATGCCTTTACCGGCGCGCGACTGGCCAGCGGCATTATCACCTTCGCCCAAGTGGGCGCACAGGTTGACCCTGCCAGCGTCATTGAGCTACCGGTCATTCCTGCCGAGCATACCGCCGACGGCGGGGTCACCGGCACCATTGATGTGCTGGATGTGCGGTTTGGCAGTCTGTGGACCAACATTAGCCGCGAGCTGTTTGCCACCCTTGGAGTAAAGCATGGCGGCCGGTTGGAGATTGCCATTGAAAACGAAACACGCACCTTGTACAAGAATATTTTGGTCTACGCCAAGTCCTTCGCCGATGTTTCCATGGGGGAACCGCTGGTTTATGTCAACTCGCTGGACTGCATGGCGGTAGCCATCAATCAGGGGTCCTTTGCCAAGGCCTACAACATTGGCACCGGCACCAGCTGGAAAATTACCATGCGCAAAGCCCCCCGCATTGTCTACGACGACTAGAGGAAGGGTGCCACGATGTATTTTTGGCGGGGTACTCCGCTGAGGATAAAAAGCAAAAAGGAGAGTGTGTTTACATGAAAAAAAGTTCTTTTTCCACTAGGACGGTAGTGGCCATTGGCATTGGCACGGCGCTATTCTTTGTACTGGCGCGCTTTGTCTCCATCCCCAGCCCGGTGCCAAACACCAACATTGCTACGCAGTACGGCCTGTTGGGACTGGTTTCGGTGGTGTTTGGGCCGCTGGCCGGTACACTGGTTGCTTTTATCGGGCACTGCCTAGCCGACCTTTCTTACGGCGGCGCGCCTTGGTTTAGCTGGGTGTTTGCTTCCGCCTTTGTGGGCTTCGGCATCGGCTTTGGCTGCAAGTCCATGAACCATCTGGAGGAAGGCGAGCTGGGGCTGAAGGGCATTTTGCAATTTAATATTGTCCAGGTAGTCTCCAACCTGATTGCATGGGGAATCGTTGCCCCCGGCTTGGATATTTTAATTTACAAAGAACCCATTGAAAAGGTCTTTGCACAGGGACTGTTCGCGGGCATCAGCAACATTGTCACTACCGGCATCATTGGTACCCTGCTGCTCATTGCCTACGCGGCGACTAAAACCAAAAAGGGCAGCCTTACTAAAAAAGAATGATCCTGCTGGGCGGGGGCATTTCGGTGCCCCCGCCTATCGGCAGTTGCGGCTGCCGGAGGAATGAGGTTCCAAATGAGCATTCCAATCATTAAGTTTCAGGACTTTTCCTTTCAATACAACGCACAGGCAGAGCCAACGCTCTGCCACATCAATTTGACCATAAACGAGGGGGAGCGGGTCTTAATTGCGGGAGCCTCCGGCTCGGGTAAGAGCACGCTGGGCAACTGTATTAACGGACTGATTCCCTTTTCTTATAAGGGTACCATGACTGGCAGCTTGACTGTCAGCGGCATGGAAACCCGGGAGCAAAGCCTGTTTGAGCTATCCAAACGGGTAGGTACTGTGCTGCAAGACCCCGATGGGCAGTTTGTGGGGCTTACCGTGGGGGAGGACATTGCCTTTGCGCTGGAAAACGAACGGATTTCCCCCAAGGACATGAGGGACAGGGTGTACGTTTCCGCCGCCATGGTGGAGGTGGAGGAGTATCTGGAGGACGCACCCCACGAGCTTTCGGGGGGACAGAAGCAGCGGGTGTCGCTGGCCGGAGTGCTGGTGGACAACGTGCGCATTCTGTTATTTGACGAGCCGCTGGCAAACCTTGACCCCGCCACCGGCAAAACTGCCATGGTACTCATTGATTCCATTCAAAAGCAGTCGGGCGCTACGGTCATTGTCATTGAGCACCGGCTGGAGGAAGCGCTGCTGTGCGGGATGGATCGTGTTATTTTAATGGAGGACGGACGGATTGTAGCGGACATGCCGCCCGACCAGCTGATGTGTACCGACCTGCTGCAACGGTGCGGCTTGCGCGAGCCGCTCTACCTAACCGCACTGCGCTATGCCGACTGCCGCATTACCAAGGTGATGCAGGCGGGCAGCATTTCCACATTGCAGCTACATGCTGCACAGCAACAGGCGGTGCGGGACTGGTTTCGCCGCTGCTCGGCAGCTCCGGCGCCCGAGCTGGGGGAAAACTTAATTGAGCTGCGCGATGTGGAGTTTTGGTACGAAAACGGCGCCCGCAAGGTGCTGCACAATGTAAATATGACAGTGCGCAGAGGGGAACTGGTGGCTATCGTCGGGAAAAACGGCGCAGGCAAGTCCACGCTTTCCAAGCTCATCTGCGGGTTCGAGCGACCCAAAAGGGGCAAAATTACACTGGCCGAGTGGGATTTGGCAGACGACAGCGTAAAGGAAATTGCGCACCACATCGGTTATGTCATGCAAAACCCCAACCAGATGATTTCCAAGCACAAAATATTTGACGAAGTGGCGCTGGGTCTGACCATTGCCGGGGTCACCGGGGAGGAGCTGACCCAGCGAGTAGACAAGATGCTGACCATTTGCGGGCTGGCGGAATTTCGGGATTGGCCTATTTCCGCGCTGAGCTTTGGGCAAAAAAAGCGGGTGACCATTGCCTCCATTCTGGTCATGGGGCCTCAGGTGCTCATTTTGGACGAACCCACCGCCGGGCAGGACTTTCGCCACTATACCGACATTATGGAGTTTTTGCTCCGGCTTAACGAAACCGGCATTACCATTATTTTAATTACCCACGACATGCACCTGATGCTGGAGTACGCCCAGCGTGCCATTGTGTTTACCGACGGCTTCAAAATTGCCGACGAACCGCCCGCATGGGTGCTTACCGACGACAAAACCATCAAGGCCGGCAGCTTGCGGGAAACCTCGCTGTTCCGGTTGGCGCGGCTTTGCCGCATTAGCGATGCCCAGGGCTTTGTGCAGCGGTTTATTGAGTACGACCGCAGCGAGCGTGCCTATGCCAACAAGAAAAAACGCGGCGAGTCCGCACAACAAGAGCAGGAGGAGGAGGCGCAGCAATGACTACTGTACTGGCGTACCTCCCAAGAAAATCCCCGATTCATGAGTTGACCGGCGCGGCAAAGCTAATTTTCTTTTTGTGCTGGACCATGGCGGTCATGCTCACCTACGACACGCGGGTGCTGGCGGTGCTGCTGATCATTTCACTGCCGTTTTTTAAGCTGTCCCGCATTAAGCTCAAGGATGTTACCTTTATGCTGGCGGTAACGGCAGTGTTCCTGCTGCTCAACAACTTTTTCATCTGGGTGTTCAGCCCCGAGTACGGGGTGACCCTGTACGGCACACGGCATGTGGTAGTCCGCCTGTTCGGCAGGTATACCATTACCTTGGAGCAACTATTTTATCACCTGAATGTGACGCTCAAATATCTGGCGAGCATCCCCATTGCCCTGCTGTTTATTTCCACCACCAACCCCAGCGAGTTTGCCGCAAGCCTGAACCGCATTGGCGTCAGCTACAAAATTGGCTACGCGGTGGCGCTGGCGCTGCGGTACATTCCCGACATCCAGCGGGACTTCCACAACATCAGCCTGTCTCAGCAGGCGCGGGGGCTGGAGCTATCCCGCAAGGTGTCCCTGTGGACGCGGTTTAAAAACGCCTCTACCATTATTTTCCCGCTCATTCTGTCCAGCTTCGAGCGGATTGAAACTATCTCCAACGCCATGGAGCTGCGGGGGTTTGGCAAGTACAAAACACGCACATGGTACCGCGGGCGCAGGTTTCAGAACACCGACATTTTTGTGATTGTCCTTGGAGCACTGCTGCTGGTGGCATCGCTGGTGGTCACCTATTGGGACGGGAATCGATTTTATAATCCCTTTATTACAGGGTAATACTACTGGGTACCGGGCACGCGGTACCGTGTGTTTTAATTTCATTAAAAGAGGCAAGTTGCAGATGAGCTATTTGGAAGACGCCCGCGCTTTTTTTAAGGCGGATTACTTTGCCACCGAAACCACCGGCATTACCATTGATGAGGTGGAGCTGGGCTATGCAAAGTGCAGCCTGACGATTGCGCAAAAGCATATGAATGCGGGGAACATGGTGATGGGCGGCGCCATCTTTACCTTGGCGGATTTCGCCTTTGGCATTGCAGCCAATGCCGGACAGCCCATGACCATTACCCTAAACTCCACCATTTCCTACCTGGGAGTAGCCAAGGGCAAGCGCCTGCTGGCCGAAGCTCGGGTCATTAAGGCAGGACGCAGCACCTGTGTGGTCACGGTGGAGGTGTCCGACGAGCTGGGTACCCCGGTGGCCATTGCCACCATGACCGGCTTTCGCAAGAGCTAACAATTCTCAGAGTCGGCCGTGTCGAAGGGCTCCGGCTCCTCGAGCTCCGGCAACAACGCGGCAGTGTCGGCGGGGGTCAGCGCGGTAATGTTGCTTAGCCTTTTTTGAATAATGCGGGTGCGCACCCCGACCAATTTGTCCAGCTCCTGTTCGGCTTGGCCAAGTCTGGTCTGGGTGCTTTGTAATACTACGGCAAACCGCTCAAACTCGGTTTTAACCGCGCCCAGCACCGCCCAAACTTCGCTGGAGCGCTTTTGAATGGCAAAGGCCTTAAAGCCCATCTGCAAGCTGTTCAGCAGTGCGGCCATGGTGCTGGGGCCTGCCACGTTGACGCGGTAGTCCCGCTGCAACACCTCCACCAAGCCGCTGCTAATTACCTCGGCGTACAGCCCCTCGAAGGGCAAAAACATAATGCCGAACTCGGTGGTGTTGGGCGGGTCAAGGTACTTGTCACGAATATCCTTGGCAAAGCCCTTGATTCTGCCTTGTAGCACGGTCATGGCCGCTTGCACGGCGGCAGGGTCGCCGGTGTCATACGCATCGCGCAGGGCGGCGTAAGCGTCCGCAGGGAACTTTGCGTCAATGGGCAGCCAGATAGTCTCGCCGTCCTCGGTGGGCAGCTTGACCGCATATTCCACCACGGCGCGACTGCCGGCCTTGGTGGCTACGTTGACCGCATACTGCTGGGGCGCAAGGATTTCCCCTAAAATGGCGCCCAGCTGAATTTCCCCTAAAATACCCCGGGTCTTTACATTGCCCAGCACCTTTTTTAGGTCGCCGACCCCGGCGGCCAGCGTGCGCATTTCGCCCAAGCCCTCGTACACCTGCTTTAGCCGCTGGTTTACCAGCCCAAAGGACTGGGTCATGGTGTCCTCCAAGGTCTTTTGTAGCCGCGCGTCCACTGTTTCCCGCAGTTCGGTCAGCTGCTTGTTGTTGTCCTGCTGCAAGGCGGTCAGCTGCTTTTCCATGGTCATGCGGATGTTTTCCAGCCGCTGCTCCTGATCCACCGTCAGACTGCGCAGCCGGTTTTCCAGTTGCAG
Source organism: Angelakisella sp. (assembly GCA_036654695.1). GTDB lineage: Bacteria > Bacillota > Clostridia > Oscillospirales > Ruminococcaceae > Angelakisella. The sequence goes on from JAVVRO010000014.1 coordinate 15,729, forward strand.
CGTCTGCGCCGACAGGGTGGAGGCAAGGTCTTGCCGCTGTCCCCGCTGTGCATCCAGCAGCTCCAGCCGCAGCTGGCTGAGTGCTGCCTGCGTGGACTGCTCCTGCTGGGTGTCCAGCTGCCGGTCGGCCTCCAGCCGCCGCAGGTTGCGGGTCAGTGCGGCAGATTGCACCGCCACATACAGTATAACTGCAAGCAAAAATACTAACAGTATTATAATTATCTGTTCCATTGATAAAAACCTCCGCTTTTTGTCTCTTATTACCATTGATTATATCATACTATTTAGTATAATAAAAAGAATATCTTAAAAATGGAGGCGGCGGTATGACCGAGCTTTTAATACGGCTGTTTGTCAGGAACAGTCAGGAGACACAGGAAACAACGGTGCGCCAAGCCTACGGCAGACTGGGAAGTCTGGTGGGCATTGTAGTAAACCTGTTGCTGTTTGCGGGGAAATTTACCGTGGGTACACTGATGAGTAGCGTCGCCATTGCGGCGGACGGGGTGAACAACCTGTCGGATGCGGGCTCATCGGTGGTGTCACTGCTGAGCTTTAAGCTGTCGGCCATGCCTGCGGACCGCGGGCACCCCTACGGCCATGCGCGCATTGAGTATCTGGCATCGATGGTAGTTGCCATCTTGATTCTGGTGTTGGGTGTCGAGCTGGGCAAAACCTCGCTGGGCAAGGTGATGGCACCCGACGAAATTACCTTTTCGTGGCTGATGATTGTGGTGCTGGCCATCTCGATTGGGGCAAAGCTCTGGCTGTTTTTGTTTAACCGCAAGCTGGGCAAGCGCATTGATTCCTCGGTGATGCAGGCAACGGCGACCGACAGCCTCTCCGATGTGCTGGCGACCAGCGCAGTACTCCTTTCGGCAATCCTCAGCCCGCTGCTGCACTACCCGCTGGACGGCTGGATGGGCGTTGCAGTGTCGGCATTTATTCTGTTTTCAGGTGTGAATATTATCCACGAGGCCATGGACAAGCTGCTGGGCGACGCCCCCGACGCAGCGCTGATTGCGCAGATTGAGAGCTTTGTCAAAGGCTACTCCGGGGTGCTGGGGGTACACGACCTAATTATTCACAGCTACGGACCGGGGCGCTGCTTTGCCTCGCTGCATGCCGAGGTTTCGTCCAAGGTGGACATCATGGCCAGCCACGACCTGATGGACAACATTGAGCGGGAGATTTTGCGGCAAGAGAAGATTCATCTGGTGCTGCATCTGGACCCGGTGTCCGACGACGCAACCACCGCCGCGCTGCGGGAACAGCTGGTAGCGCTCATTACCGGCATTGACAGTCGCCTGAACATCCACGACTTTCGCGCGGTGCTGGGCGAAACCCATAACAACATGATTTTTGACCTGCTGGTGCCCTTTGACTACAAAGTGACCAACGACGCGCTGGAGCAGGAGATTAACGAGCGAATTGCACAGGAAATGCCCAACTGCTATGCAGTGATTACCTTTGATAAGGACTATACATAACACCTTGACCGGCACAAAGGAAACACCAGAAAGAAAAGGAGGGTTGCCCGTGTACTGCTGGGTGACATCAATGGGACTTTCGGGGATTGACAGCTACCCCGTCACGGTAGAGGTGAACCTGCGTCGCGGGATGCCGCACTTTGAGGTGGTGGGTTTGCCAGACATTGCGGTGAAGGAGTCCCGCGACCGGGTGCGCGCCGCCATGGGAAACTTGGGCTACCCGCTGCCTGACGCACAGATTGTCGTCAATCTGGCTCCCGCCGACACCCGTAAATCCGGCCCCCTCTACGACCTGCCCATTTTGCTGGGCATCCTAAAGGCCAGCGGCCAGTGCGAGCTGCCCTTGGAGCAGAGCGCCTTTGTGGGGGAGCTTTCGCTGGACGGCAGGCTGCGTCCGGTGAGCGGGGTGCTGTCCATGGTGATGGCTGCCCGTGACCACGGCTGTAAGCGGGTGTTCATTCCCTACGAAAATGCCGCCGAGGGCAGCGTCGCACAGCAGATTGCCGTTTATCCGGTGCGACATGTCACCGAGATTATAGAAGGCTTGACCGGCCGCATGCCGCTGACTACCGCTGACCAGATGCAGTTCGAGCCGCCGCTGATGCCCCCTGTGCCGGATTTTTCCGAGGTGCGCGGGCAGGAAAACGCCAAACGCGCCATCGAGGTGGCGGCGGCGGGCGGGCATAATGTGCTGCTCATTGGACCGCCGGGTACCGGCAAAAGCATGCTGGCCAAGCGCCTGCCCTCCATTTTGCCGTCCCTCAGCTTTGATGAAGCGGTAGAAACGACCAAGATACACTCCGTTTCGGGTGCGTTGCCCAAGGGACAGGCACTGCTGAGCGCGCCGCCCTTCCGCGCGCCGCACCATTCCCTGTCCACGGCAGGGCTGACCGGCGGCGGCACCAACCCGCGCCCCGGCGAAATTTCGCTGGCGCACAACGGCGTGCTGTTTTTGGACGAGCTGCCGGAGTTTCAAAAGGGTGCCATGGAAGCGCTTCGCCAGCCGCTGGAGGACGGCCATGTAACCATTAGCCGGGTCAATGCCCGGGTAAC
>JAVVRO010000015.1:0-18176 GCA_036654695.1 Angelakisella sp.
GCTGCGCCGGCAGCGCAACTCCTTTTGCGGTCGTCATGCGCACCGAGCTGGGCAGTAACCGTTCCGGTACGCCACCCGCTATGGGATTCAGCTCTGGTTTTGGCTCCGGCTTGGATTCTGGTTTCAGCTCTGGTTTTGGCTCCGGCTTTGGCTCCGGTTTTGGCTCCGGCGCAGGGTTGCTTGGGGTCGCTGGCTCCGTTTTTCCTCCGGAAGCCGGTTCGCTCTCAGGCTCTGCCTTTGGCGCCAGGACTGACTCCGGTTGCGGCTTAACCGACTCCGGTAAAGGTTCCTGCTTGGAAATAAGGTCGGGCGGTTTTCCCTGCCCTGCGGAAGCTCCAGCATCAGCCGGCTTTTTTTCCGGCGGCGTGTAGGTCAAGCTGGTAATCCAAGTAACACAGCCCACTACCAGCAGCGCCGTTACCACCGCCAGCGCACGTCTAATCATCTCCAGCATTTTTGTCACACCCCTTTGCCGAAAAAGTGATTGCATCGTTGCTTGTTAGCAGATTGCAGTTCCCTCCGGAATGCTATCGTCCACAAAGACCACCTGACAACCACAGCTGTTGGCAGTCCCCGCCAGCAGCATCCCTTGGCTGACCACACCGGAAAACTTGGCGGGAGCAAGGTTTGCCACCACAATAATTTTACGTCCGATGAGCTGCTCGGGACGGTATTCGTCCTTGATGCTGGACATAATGACACGCTCGCCCAGTCCATCTGCCAGCGTCAGCTTGTAGCAGGCGCGGGACTTTTTAACCTCCTCGCAGTTGACCACACGGCAAACGCGCAGGTCAAGCTGCCGAAACTGTTCTGCCGAAATCTGCTCCTTGACCGGGCACACCGGGTCATTCGGCTGGGCAGCCGGTACCGCTGGTGCTCTGCCTGTATCGGCGGGCTGCTCTACCGCTGGAAGCTCCTCGTAAGCCTCCCGCGCTCCGCTAAAGTCCAGCAGGTCTACAAAGCGTTCCAGCTCAATGGCGAACAGGAACAGGTAAAGCCGCGGTCCTTTTTCCCTGCCGAGGGTCAGCTGATAGACATTCTTAAAAAAGCGTCCCTGTGCAGCTTTCCGGGACTTGTCGTCCAGCGCGGTATTTACCATGCCGGGAATGGCGTACAGGTAGCTGTTCAGCTCTTCAAGCGTATAGTCCTTTTGCAGCAGGTAGTTGCGCAGCAGTGCAATCTCCTGCTTTTCGTCGCTGCTCATGGCGTCAAACCGCTGCCAATTGCGTTTTTCCAACAGGCGGTTAATGCTTTCGGGGGAGCACTGCTCCAACCAAAAACGCGCCAGCGCAAGCCGCTCCCCAAATTCAGCGACCTTGTAGGGGGTTCCCATCTTTTCAAAAATAGTTTCCAGCATGGCGGGGTTAAAGTCAACAATGGAACCAAAGGACACCAGCTGCGCCATGGGTACGGTGCACAGCTTGCGGCCGTTGACATCGGTGTTGTACATAATGCCATTGAGGTACTCGTTGTCGCCGCCCTCCAGGTACTGGTTGTACATTTTATCAAACTCAAAGTACTGCCGCAAAATCTCATCATCAAAGCAGAAGTCGAAGGCCTTGTTGGGTTCGGTCTTGGAGTAAAGCCACAGAATGACTTCCGGCTGGTAGAGCTTTAGCAGTGTGTCAGGTGTCAGGTTCAGGCCGGTGGAGCCGGACATTTTGCCGGTCAGCCCCTTGATGCCGATGAACTCGTAGCCCTGAAACAGCGGCGCGGGGTAGCCAAATATCTTTTCGGAGATAATCCGGCTGGTCTGGTAGCTGCCGGTGGGCGCGGCATGATCCTTGCCGCCCGGCTCAAAGTCGACGCTTTCGACCATCCAGCGCATGGGCCAGTCCACCTTCCACGCCAGCTTGCAGTTAAAGTTGGTGGTAAAGTCGAAGTCGCCCTTGTGGCCGCAGGTACAGCTGTACTCGGCCTTGGTGCAGTCCTCGGACACCGCATGAATGGTAGTTTCGTCCTTGCCGCAGACCGGGCAGTAAATGCTGACCGGGTAGTAGGCCTCCCGCTCATCCGGGGTGGCCTCTTGGGTGCGGAAGCTGTCGAGAATGTCAAAAATCTCCCGCCGTTTGGCAATAGCCTCCAGAATGTATTTGACATAACGACCCGAGCGGTACTCGCCGGCCTGCCGACGGAAATCCACATCTACGCCAAACTTTTTCAGGGACTGCTCAAACTCGTTTTCAAAATGCTGGGCATAGCTTTCGCAGCAGCCGAAGGGATCCTTAACATCGGCATAGGGCTTGCCGATAAACTGCTCCATGTCGCTGTCAATGGCCGAAACATTCACCGGAATTTTCCGCAGCCGGTCAAACTCATCCCACGAAAATAACAGCCGCGCTTTTTTGCCCATTTTGCGCAGTGCCTTACAGACAAAATAGCTGGTGGCAATATCCCTAAAATTGCCGATGTGGATGGAGCCGGAGGGGCTGATGCCCGCGGCACAAACGTATTCTTCCTTGTGTGGAGAACGCTCAATAATCTTTGCTGCGATTTCTTCCGACCAGTGCATAGTATTGTACCCTCATACTTCCTACAAATATGCTTCACATTGTACCACTTTTTAAAAAATTACGCAAGTCTCGTCACAGTCTGTCTTTTATCTTTTTAAAAAGTGTGTTATACTACTTGGTATTATGGGATGGTTTTGGGAGGTGTGGGCATGAGACGCTTTTTGCTGCTGGCAGCGGTGCTGCTCTGTGTGACCTTTGCCGGGTGCGCACCTGTGGAATCCAACGCAGAAAACTTAATGCAGCCCCCAAAGCTGACCGAGGTGCAGGCGCAGGTGGACACCGCCTTGCGGGAGGCCGTGGGGCAGGAGTTTAACCTAAAATATCCCCGCAACGGCGAGCACCGCTCCGCCTTTAACTTTCTTGATTTGGACAGTGACGGCGCGGACGAGGCCATTGCTTTTTTTAGCACGTCGGATAATGTGATTCAGATTGCCATGCTGCGACAAACCAACGACAGCTGGCAGGTGTTCGACATTTTGCCGGGACAAAGCTTTTGTACCGAGATTGACTTTGTGCGTCTGCAACAGCTGGGCAGTGCTCCGCTGCTGCTCGTGGGCTGGGGCGGCACCGGCATGGCAAATAACCTGCTGGCGGTTTACACCTTTGACCATACCATTGGGCAGCAGGGCGAAGTTCCCTTGGCACGCAATATTACCAAATTTTACCCGCCGGTGCAGGGCAGCCTGACCACCAGCCTCTACGGTGCGGCAGTGGACTGCCTGCTGAGTAACGACACCCTGTGTACGGTGCTGTTGAGCTCCCAAAATGGACAACTGGTGCAGCTGTTTGCCGGCGAGGGCGAGCAGAGCCTGTACCGCCAGACACTGCGCACCCAAAAGGTGTTTAGCTGTGACTTAAACGACGATGGGGTCATTGACATTCCCACCGAGCGACTGGCGGAGGGCTACGCCGGCACCCGGGAAACCCCCGCCTACCTGACCGACTACAGCAACCTAATAAACGATCAGCTGCTGCCGGTACAAACTGCCTATGTCAGCCTGAACCGTGGTTACCGTCTGCTGTTTCCCAGCCGCTGGGCTGGGCACCCCATCAGTGTGCTGATTCACCCCGACAACAACGAAGCCATCTTTTTTTTAAACACCAGCGGCAACCTGTTTGACCACAGCAAGGAGCTGCTGCGCATTCAGGTCTACTCCTCGCTGGACAGTCAGGATAAACTGGCCGGGGGGCGCTACTTCCAGCTGGCGACCAAGGGCAGCTACCTGTATACGGCGGCGCTGCCCGCCACATCGGTGCCCCAGCTGGCGCTGACTAAAAACGAAGTGATGCAGCTGTTTTCGCTGTTATCCTAACCGGAAAGGATGCTATGGATGAAAAAGATTCTTATTTGCGAGGACGAGGACGCCATCCGCGAATTTGTTACCATTAACCTGACCCGCGCAGGGTACGAGGTAACCGGCGCCGCCAATGGGGAGGATGCCTTAACGCTGTACGCACAGGACAGCTTCGGTGTGGTGCTGCTGGATGTCATGCTGCCCGGCATAGACGGATTTACCGTTTGCAAGCGCATGCGGGAGCAGAGCCAGACCGTCGGCATTATTATGCTGTCCGCGAAAAGTCAGGAGATGGACAAGGTGAACGGCCTGATGCTGGGCGCAGATGACTACATCACCAAGCCCTTTAGCCCCAGCGAGCTGAGCGCGCGGGTTGACGCGCTGTTTCGCCGGGTGGGCGGCGACAGTGCCCAGCCAAAGCAGCCCCTGCCAGCCAACGAGCTTGTCTCCGGGCCGTTTGTGCTAAATCTGCGCAGCCGCAGCCTAACCAAGGGCGGCAAACGAATTGATTTGACACAGGTGGAGTTTCAGCTAATGGAACAGTTTTTGCGCAACCCCAACGTGGCCTTGGAGCGGGAAGCGCTGCTGACCACCGTCTGGGGCGACAGCTACTTTGGGGACGACAAGATTGTGGATGTCAACCTGCGCCGCCTGCGGATGAAGGTAGAGGACGAGCCCAGCAACCCACAGTATTTAACTACCGTGTGGGGCTTTGGCTACAAATGGGCGCAATAAACGACAGTTTTTCGTGACGGGAGGCGAGGATGTTGGCGGTAAAAAAGATTACCAAGCGCTGGTTGATTAACAGCTTTGGCATTATTCTGGTGCTGGTGATTGTCATGGTAGTCGCGGCCAGCGTCAGCATCCGTAACTACTACTACAACGGCGTGCGGCAGTACATGATGGGGCGTGCCGATTCGGTCACCGAACGGTTAGTTTCCTATTCGCAAACCACCGGCAGCGACTTTATGCCGCAGGTACGCCGGCTGGTGGAGCAGTTCGAGTACAAGAACAAAATGGAGCTGATGGCGGTGTTGGATGAGCACACCATCCTAATTACCTCCAGCGGCTTTCAGCCCGATGCCGCGCTGGACATGCCCGACTACCGCGACGCGCTTACCTCCACCAACGGCATAGGGGAGTATGTGGGGACGCTGGGCACCGAACGGGTGATGGCCATTACCTGCCTGTCCGGCATTGCAGCCGAGGAGCTTTCGGCCATGCGCTATGTCACCTCGCTAACTGCCATTGACAGGCAGATTGCCATTTCGGTGGGCATTGCCTGTCTGCTGGCGGTCTGCATTATTCTGTTTGTCATCTTTTCCAGCTCCTACTTTGTCAACTCCATTATTCGACCCTTGGGGGAGATAAATAGCACCACCCGGCAGATTGCGCAGGGGGATTTTGCCGTCCGGCTGGAGGTTGACAGCGATGATGAAATTGGCGAGCTGTGCCGCTCCATTAACGAAATGGCCGAGGGGCTTTCCGCTTCGGAACAGATTAAGAACGACTTTATCTCGTCGGTGTCCCACGAGCTGCGTACCCCGCTGACCGCCATACGCGGTTGGGGCGAAACACTGCTAAGCGACGGTGACATTGACCCGCAAACCGCCCATAAGGGAGTCCAGATTATTATGAGCGAGGCAGAGCGTCTGTCGGTAATGGTGGAGGAGCTGCTGGACTTTAGCCGCCTGCAAAGCGGCCGGTTAAAGCTGGAAACCGAACGGCTGGACGCAGTGGCGGAGCTTTCTGACGCGGTGCTGATGTACACCCAGCGTGCCAAGCTGGAAAGCAAGAGCTTGATTTACGACGAGCCGGAGTTTTTTGCGCCGGTGTTGGGGGATCGCAACCGCCTGCGGCAGGTGTTCGTCAACATCCTTGACAACGCCCTGAAGTACTCCGACAGCGGCGACAGCGTTACCGTTACCGCTACCCTGGTGGAGCACTGCTTGCAGGTGCAGGTAAGCGACACCGGCGTGGGCATTGCTCAGGAGGACTTGTCAAAGGTCAAGGATCGTTTTTACAAAGGAAAAACCACCCGCCGCGGTTCCGGAATCGGGCTTGCCGTAGCGGATGAGATTATAACCATGCACGGGGGCAGCCTGACGCTGACCTCGCAAAAAGGCGAAGGCACTACGGTAACCATTTTGCTGCCCATTGCCGAAAAGGAAGGAAGTTCTTAATTTGTCGAGTAATTGTCGCAAAAAAACCTCCATTGGAGGACAAGCACTCATCGAGGGCATCATGATGCGCGGCCCCAAAAAAACCTCCATGGCGGTTCGCACTGCCGAGGACAGCATCGATTTGGAAACTTGGGATACCTACCCCAAGGGAAAACCGCCGGCCTACAAGAAATGGCCCTTTGTCCGAGGAATCTTTAACATGGTGGAAACCCTGATACTGGGCTTTCGCTGCCTGATGAAGTCGGCCGACAAGGCAGGGGTCGAGGAGGAGCAGCCCGGCAAGTTCGAGCTTTGGCTTTCCAAAACCTTTCAGGCAGATATTAATTCGGTGGTAAACACCTTCGCCGTGGTGCTGGGCATCGGCCTTGCGCTGCTGCTCTTTATTGTCATTCCCACCGCAGTTACCACCCTGCTGCGTCCTTTTATCCATACGCAGATGGTCTTTTCCCTAATTGAGGGTGTCATCAAGATGTCGCTGTTTTTACTCTATCTGGCACTTTGCTCCAAGAACAAGGATGTCGCCCGTACCTTTGAGTACCACGGTGCCGAACATAAAACCATTGCCTGCTACGAGGCGAACGAACCGCTGACCCCCGAAAACTGCCGGAGCAAAACGCGCTTTCATCCCCGCTGCGGCACCAGCTTTTTGCTAATTGTCATTGTCATTTCCATTCTGGCGGCATCGCTGATTCCACCCATGCCCATGCTGCTGCGCATGGTAATTAAGCTGGCCATTCTGCCGCTGATTATCGGCGTTGCCTACGAGCTGATTAAGCTGGCAGGGCGGTACGACAACCTTGCCACACGCATCATCTCCGCCCCCGGCCTCTGGCTGCAAAACCTGACGACCAAGGAACCAAGCGATGGTCAGCTGGAGGTTGCCATTGCCGCTATGAAGGCGGTCATTCCAGAGGACAGCAAAGATGACCTCTGGTAACATTACCCTTGCCCTGCTGTACCGCCGGTGCCGTGACCTGCTGCGTACCGTGGAGCCAGACAATGCCGCCAACGAAGCCGCTTGGCTGATGGAGCGGGTGTTCGGGCTAAGCCGCCAGTCCCTGCTGGCGCAGGGTAGCTGCGTTGCCGAACCGTCGCTGGCCGACCAGCTACGGGAGCTTACCGACCGCCGGCTGGCTGGCGTCCCGTTACAATACCTGCTGGGAGAATGGGAATTCTACGGCCTGCCGCTGTTTGTGGGGCCCGGTGTGCTCATTCCACGGCCGGAAACCGAGCTGCTGGTGGAGCTGACCATCGACTTTCTTGCCGCTGTTACTAACCCGCTGCTATTGGATTTGTGCTCCGGCAGCGGCTGTATTCCGCTGGCCATTGGCTCTGCCCGTCCCGATGCGCTGCTGTGGGGGGTGGAGCTTTCGGAGCAGGCATTTCCCTATTTTCAGCGTAACTGCCATCGTTTGCAGCAAAAAAACGTCACCCCCGTACAGGGCGACATTTTTTTACTGCCTGCTACCGTTACCCACAGGCGGTACCACGCTATTACTGCCAACCCACCCTACATTGCCGCGGAGGAGCTTGCCACACTGTCCGCTGAGGTATCCCACGAGCCGGTGCTGGCGCTGGATGGCGGCAGTGACGGTCTGGCGTTTTACCGGCATATCCCCGCCCTTGCCGCCACGCTGCTGGCACCAAACGGCCTGCTTGCGCTGGAAATTGGCAACGAGCAGGGCGCGGCGGTGGCTGCGCTGGTGGGTAGGGCAGGCTTTGACCATGTTACGGTACATCCCGACCTGTCGGGCAACGACCGGGTAGTCACCGGTGTACTGGCACCGACTACCCCTTGACTGGGCAGTCCCCATTGACACAGCCGCACTGGCTACATACCATACTGTTGCCCACGCGCACATGGTGGCTTTGCTCCTGACAGCCCTTGCAGTAATAAAGATCGTCGCCGTAGCCGCGATTTTGGCTGTCGGGGTTGGAGACAATGCCCAGCAGCGACAGGATTGTGCAGACGGCGGTAACCAGACCGGTCAGCAGGTTTCGGTCAATCTCCACGCGGAACAGCAGCAGCACTGTAATGAGCTGCGAAGCAATGCTGAGCAAAACTGTGGGGTTTTTAAGCCGGTTTAATATCAACTTGAATTGTTGCATCACGCATCCCGCCTTACTGATGGTTTCCAGAGGAGTTGTCAAACGACAGCTCCTCTTTTTACATTCTATGCGGGAGCTTGGGTTTTGCCAGTGCAATCGTACTGCGCTGTAACGCGCAGCGGAGCTCTTTTGTTTTTGGAGGGAAAAGGATTACCCCGCAATGTAGTCCGCCACAGCGTATCCAATGGTACCGTTGTACTGAACCACATCCCAGTTCTGCCATTCGCCCAAAATGGACAGCCGCGCCCCCCGTGGCGCCGTGGCAAGGATTGGCGCTCGCAGGTCGGGGGTTTTGCGGATGTTCAGGCTTCCGCTTTGGGTATCGACTACCCCGGGGCGAGCCGGCTGCGCCTCTGCAAAGGGAATCCCGAAGTAGCGGGTCAGCGATTCCACCAGATTCCGCGCGATGGGCTGGATGTTGTCCTTAATCCACTGTGCGTCGGCAAGGTTGTCATGATATGCCAGCTCCACCAGCACGCTTGGCGCGCGTGTTCTGGTGACCTCGCCCAGCGCCGTGGTGGTCAACGCGCGTACCTTCAGCGGGTTCGGGTAGATGGTCTGGAGGTTTTCGGCAATGATATCGGCGGCACGCTTACCGCGGACACTGCCGTTGGCATAGTACACATCGCTGCCACTGACCTGTCCGTAGCGCGCCTCCGGTGCGGCGTTAGAATGCAGCGCAAGATGCAGGTCGTAGTTGCCGGCATTGGACTGCCGCAGGGACGAGGCTGCCGTCATGGACGGTGTGTTACGCTGATAGCGAATGCCGTTAGAGCGCAGATAGGGTTCCATGGCATCCGCAACGCGGTTCATGTAATACTCCTCAGTGCCGCCGTTCACATATAGGTTCTTTTCTTGGGTAGAGGGGCTGAGGTAGATAGTCGGCATAGCGTTCACTCCCAAAGCTTCTATTTTGGGGTATCCTATGCAAAAGAGAACCGATTCGTTCTCAAAAAAACGAATCGGTTCTCAGGAGCAGCTTGGCCGAAATCCATCCCGAATCATCCCTAGCATCAGGTCGGTAATGGAGGGGTCAAACTGTATGCCCCGGTAGGTCTCAAATTCCGAAAGGATGTAGTCCACCGTCTGTGCGCCACGGTAGGCGCGTTTACTGGACATGGCATCGTACGCATCCGCTACTCGAATAATGCGTCCAACCAACGGAATTGCCTCGCCACTAAGGGTTCCGCTGGGATACCCGCCGCCGCCATAGTCCTCGTGGTGCGTCAGCGCACCCTCGCGAACATTGGGCAGGGCAGTAAAGTCGCGCAGAATGGCAGCAGCAAGGACAGGATGTTCCTTCATAATGGCAAACTCCTCGGGGGTCAGGGTGGACTGCTTGTTCAGAACCGCCCCCGAAATGCCGATTTTGCCAATGTCGTGCAGCAGCGCCGCGTAGTAGATATTCTCCTGTTTGCTGTCGCTCAGGTGCATCCGCCGGGCAAGCTCCCGGGAGTACCCTGCCACACGCACCGAATGCCCATTGGTGTACTCGTCCCTGACATCAACCGCGTTTGCAATGGTGTGCAGCGCCTGTTCGGTAATTCTGCGGTATTCCTCCCGCTGGCTACACAGCTTACGGGTGCGGTGCCACAGCACCGCCCGTGCAATGACAAAGCTCAGCAATGCCAGTACCAGCCCCACGGCCATTACTGCAATAACACCTGTCCCCATGGAATCTTTCAATCTTGAACACCACCCTAAAAACACTGCGAAAGCACAAGCTCCAGCTTTCCAAGTATAGCACTATTTTAAAAAATGTCGAGATTTGGGGCAAATTCGATTCTACTTTTGGACAATCCTCCAATTATATTCCGTAAAAACCAGCATAAAAACAACAGGAGACTGTGGCGCGCAGCCATAGTCCCCTGTTGCGGGTTGGTTACTCTTTGTTTTCCGGTTCCACAGTGGGTTCGTCCGTCGTGGATTCGTCCGCTGCGGGTTCGCCAGTTGGCGCAGTTGGCGCAGTTGGCGCAGTTGGTGCAGTTGGCGCAGTTGGTGCAGTTGGCGCAGTTGGTGCGGTACTGGCAGCTTTTGCTTCCAGTGCCTTTTGTGCCAGCTTAATGGCAGCCTCGGCGGCTTCCTTTTCGTCAGCCTGCTTCACCAATTCATCCACGGTGACCTCGCCCTTCATGATGCGCTCAAAGGTGGCTCCCTCAATCTTTTCAAACCGCTTGAGGTAGTCGGCCAGCTTATGGAGCAGCTCCATGTTTTCGGTCAAAATCTCGGTGGCGCGCTTGTGTCCGTCGTCAATCAGCCGGCGAATTTCTTCGTCAATGGTTCCGGCAATCTGCTCGGAATAGCCGCGATCCTGTGCCAAATCCATGCCTAGGAATACTTCACTTTGATCCTTGCCATACACCATGGTACCCAGCTTTTCGCTAAAGCCGTAGCGTGTCACCATGGCGCGGGCAATTTTGGTGGCGCGCTCAATGTCGTTGGAAGCGCCGGTAGAAATATCATCCAGCACCAACTGTTCCGCCACGCGGCCGCCCAGCAGGGTGCAGATATCCTCCTGCATTTCGTTGCGGGTATGGTACATGGCGTCTTTTTCCGGCAGCGACAGGGTGTAACCGCCGGCATCGCCCCGGGGAATAATGGACACCTGATGCACCTTGTCCTGTGTGGGGCAGTTGTAGGTCACAATGGCGTGACCGGCCTCATGGATGGCGGTCAGGTCGCGTTCCTTCTGTACAATGACATGGGAGCGCTTTTCCGGTCCGACAATCACCTTGATGGTGGACTCCTGAATCTCCTCCATGGTAATGGCCTTTTTGCCCTTGCGGGCAGCCAGCAAGGCCGCTTCGTTGGTCAGGTTTTCCAAGTCCGCACCGGTAAAGCCGCCGGTCGTTTGGGCAATGACCTTCAGGTCAACATCCGGGCCAATGGGTTTATTGCGGGTGTGTACCATCAAAATTTCCTCGCGTCCCTTGACGTCAGGATAATTGACGGTCACATGGCGGTCAAAACGGCCGGGACGCATCAGCGCCGGGTCAAGGATATCCTTTCGGTTGGTGGCCGCAATGACAATTACGCCGGAGTTGGAGCCAAAGCCGTCCATTTCCACCAGCAGCTGATTGAGTGTCTGCTCCCGTTCGTCGTGCCCGCCGCCCAGTCCTGCGCCCCGGTGACGGCCAACGGCGTCAATTTCGTCGATAAAAACAATGGCTGGCGCGCCTTTTTTGGCTTGCTCAAACAGGTCACGCACGCGGGACGCACCCACGCCCACGAACATTTCCACAAAGTCAGAGCCAGAAATGGAGAAAAACGGCACACCTGCTTCGCCAGCTACCGCCTTGGCCAGCAGCGTTTTACCGGTACCGGGAGGTCCCACCAGCAGCACACCCTTGGGGATGCGCGCGCCCAAGGCGTTAAATTTCTGCGGGTCACGCAAAAACTCGACAATCTCTACCAGCTCCTGCTTTTCCTCGTCGCAGCCTGCCACATCCTTAAAGGTGACTTTATCTTTTTCGTTTGGCACCTTGGCCTTGGCCTTGGCAAAGGACATGGGGTTGCCGCCGCCCCGTGCCTGCTTCATCATAAAGAACCAGAACAGCGCCATGACACCAATGAGCACTAGGGTGGGAATCAGCGAGAACCACCACGGCGTTTGCTCCTGCGGAATGTAGTACTGCGGAATGGGTGCCTCCGGATGTGCCTTGTTATACTCCAAAATGGACTTATGAGTATCCTCCAAGAACATCAGCATATAGGGCACCTGGTAGGTAACCGGCTTTTCCTGTCCCTTTACCTTCATCACCAGCTTGCCGGTGTTAAAGTCAAGGTCATATTCGGTCACCTGCTGCTGATCAAAATACTTAATAATTTCGTTGTATGCCACTGGTTTTGTTTGGTTGTTCATGGAAAAAAGCTGCGTTGCCGCGATCATCAGTACCACCAGCACGCCAAGATAGATCAGCAGCCCCTTTTTGTTGTTGCCTCCCAACGACTTCACTCCTTACCTGTAATTTAGTCATGCTGACAGCGCACAAAGCTTATGCGCCGCCGTAAATGCGCGGGCTTAGTATGCCCACATAGGGCAGATTGCGGTACTGCTCGTCAAAATCTAACCCATACCCCACCACAAACGCGTCGGGGATGGTAAAGCAGGTATAGTCAGGGTGGATGTCCACCAGTCTGCGCTCCGGCTTGTCTAGCAGCGTGGCAATCCGGATACTGGCAGGGTGCCGCTCTCGCAGCATTCCCATCAGGTAGCTCAGCGTCATGCCGCTGTCAAGGATATCCTCCACAATCAGCACATCCTTGCCCTCAATCGAACGGTCAAGGTCTTTAATTATTTTAACCACGCCGGAGGTTTTTACCCCGCTGCCATAGCTGGAAACTGACATAAAATCAATCGTCAGCGGCAATTTTATCTGGCGCATAAGGTCCACCATAAAGGTAACCGACCCCTTGAGCACCCCGACAACGGTAATCTCCCGTCCGGCATAGTCGACGGTCAGGCGCTTGCCCAGCTCCTCAATTGCCGTTGCAATCTGCTGCTCACTCAGCAAAATTTTGGTCATGTCCTCGCTTTTGTAGTCCTTCATCTGTTACAATTCCTCCAAAACCTCAAGGTAATATCCCCGTTGTGTTTGCGCGGTTACAGCTCTGGTCTGGTCGGCACCCAGCCGCTGCGCCCAAATGGTTCCACCCTCATCCTGCACTGTCGCCATATGGGAAATTGCGCTGCCGCTGAGTCCCTTGCTGCCGGTGCGGTAGCGCGATAGTAGTTTGTGGCTGCGCTGCTGTAAAACAATCCTATCCTGTTCCATAGGATTGTGTACAAAAACAGGTTCTTTTATTTTAACACAGTCTACAAGATTTTTTAAGTCTTTATTGTAAAATTTTTCTGCAAAATCATCATTTTCCCGCTCAAATAGGGTAATTTTCAGTTTTGTTCGTCCAAACAGGGTGGTTTCCGTGGTTTTTTCCCCCACGGTGGGCAACACCACCAACCGGTAAAAGGGTTCGGCCGGGGGCGCCTGCCGTTCCACTGCAATGGTTTTATCGTCGGCACAAAAATAAACCCCGGCAGTTAGCTCCACCGCGCCGGTTCCCAGCTGCGCATAGTGCCGCATCAGCTCCAGCTGCCGGGTGGACACCGGCAGTCCCATTTGTTCCAGCCAGCGTTGCAGCAGCAGTGCCGCCACCGGCACCGGCAACGCCAAAAAGCCCTTGCGCTCCAGTCGGTACTCCCCCCGGGACAGCTTTGCCCCGGCCTGCTCCGCCAGCGCCACGGTCATCTGCCATTGGTCGGTCATCTGCTCCATCATCCGGCTAACCGCCGCGGACAGCGCAGGGTTCATGCGCGTCATGGCGGGAATCAGGTTGTGGCGGATGTAGTTGCGGCTGTACAGGTCGCTGCCGTTGGTGGAGTCGTTGCGGTAGCTCTGCCCCGCTACATTCAGGTACTGCTCCACCTGCTCCCGGGTACAGTCCCGCAACGGTCGGACAATCTGTCCCCGCACACGGGGAATGCCGCACAGTCCCTTGACCCCGGTGCCCCGCACCAGATTGAACACCACCGTTTCCACCGCATCGCTTAGGGTGTGGGCGGTGGCAATTTTACCCGTGGGACCCACGCACTGCTCAAAAAAGCCGTACCGCACCTGCCGGGAATACTCCTCCATGCCCTGCCCTGCCGCTGCCGCTTCGGCCGCCGCGTCAAAGTCGTGGAGGAAAAACGGCAGCTCCAGCCGGTTGCACAGGTCGCGCACAAAGGTAGCGTCTCCGTCACTTTCTTCCCCCCGCAGCCGGTGGTTGACATGGCAGACCAGCAGCGTCAGCCCCAGCTGGTCGCGCACGGACTGCAAAAAAACAAGCAAGGCGACTGAATCTGCCCCGCCGGAAACTCCGACGGCCACCCTGTCGCCATGCTCAAACATAGTACAACCTGCAATCGTTGCCACCGCCTGACGATGCAGCTCGGTTGACATCAGCGTGTCCATAATCATGCTCCATTCACCGCCTATTCGGGGCTGTACTGTACACTGGAAAACCGTGTAAACTGGCCATCCCAGAACAAATCCACTGTGCCGGTGGAGCCATGGCGGTTCTTGGCAATAATGCACTTGGCCTGCGTCTGGTCGTCGGCATTTTCGCTGTAATAGGCCTCCCGGTATAAGAACATGACAATATCCGCATCCTGCTCAATGGAACCGGATTCCCGCAGGTCGGACAGCATGGGCTTGTGGTCGCTGCGGCTTTCGGTGCCCCGGGACAGCTGGGACAGGGTAATGACCGGAACGCAGAGCTCCTTGGCCATAATCTTCAGATTTCGAGTGATTTCGGAGACCTCCTGCACGCGGTTTTCGGTACGGCGGTTGCCGGTCATCAGCTGCAAATAGTCAATCACCACCAGACCCAAATCGCGGATACGCCGGAGCTTGGCCTTAATTTCGGCCACGGTAATACCTGCGCTGTCGTCAATGTAGATGGGCGCGGCCGCCAGTGTCCCGGTCGCCTGTGAAATGTTCACCCAGTCTTGGTCGGTCAGGTTGCCCACCCGCAGCTTTTGGCTTTCCACCAACGCTTCGGAGGATAGCAGACGCTGTGCCAGCTGTTCCTTGCCCATTTCCAGCGAAAAAACCGCAACCGTCTTTTTGCTGCGCACCCCGACGTTGGCGGCAATGTTCAGTGCAAAGGCAGTTTTGCCCATGCCGGGACGGGCGGCAATTAGGATAAGGTCGGACTTATTGAGCCCGGTAATGTAGCTATCTAGCGCGCTGTAGCCGGTGGAGATGCCTAAAAAGTCCTTGCGGTCACTGCCGCTTATTTTTTGCAGATGGTCATAGGTTTCCACCAGCACCTTGCTTAACGGCACAATGTTGCCGCTGGTGTCCTTGCCCTGTCGGATGTCATAAATTTTTTGCTCGGCAAAGTTTAGCAGCTCGGTGGCATCGGCCTGACTGTCCGAAGCGCTGTCAACAATCTCCCGGGAGGCGGTAATCAGGCTGCGCAGATAATACTTTTCCTGCACAATGCGGGCATAGGCGGCTACGTTTGCCGTGGTTGGCACTACCTTGGCCAGCTGCATCAGGTAAACCTTGGCGTCCTCCGGGGTATCAAAGACCCCTTCCTTGCGCAGGTTGTCCAGAATCGTTACAATGTCGATGGAAGCACCGGTGCTAAACATGTTGACCAGCAGCGCGTACAGGTCACTGTGCTGCTTGCGGTAAAAGTATTCCGGCTTCATAAACTCCATAATTTCCGGAATTTTGCCGGGGTCGATAATTGCCGCGCCCAGTACCGACTGCTCTGCCTCCAAGCTAAAAGGAAGCGACTGATTATAAAACTCCCCGCTGGGAACGGAATAGCTGTCTGCCATGGAACACAGTCCTCTCCCTATTACTCCTCGCCCACCAGAGCGTACACCTTGGCGGATATCCCCGCGTGGAACTTTACCTCGGCGGTAAAGGTGCCAAAGCCCTTAATCTCGCTTTCCAGCGACACCTTGCGCTTGTCGACCTCGGTGCCCAGCTGCTTGGTAACAGCCTCGGCTACCTCCTTGGCGGTAATGGAGCCAAACAGCTTGCCACCCACCCCCGCTTTTGCGGTAAGCTTAACAGTTTTACCCTCAATGGCGGCGGCGGCGGCCTGAGCGGCCTTCACTTCCTCGGCGGCGCGGCGCTCCACGGCGGCATCACGGTTTTTCATCTCGGTGACCGCCTGATTGGTCGCGGGCGTTGCCAAGCCTTTTTTAAACAGGAAGTTGTTGGCGTAGCCGTCCGAAACCTCCACCAGCTCGCCCTTTTTCCCGGAGCCCTTTACCTCTTGCGTTAAGATTACTTTCATGGTGCATTCTCCTCTATTTTCGTAATTACTTCTATTTTGCACGGGTTGCAAGGTAGCTGTCAATGGCGGTCAGCAGACGCTGCCGGGCATCCTCCAGGCTTACCTCGGACAGCTGTGCCGCTGCCATTGTCAGGTGTCCGCCGCCCCCCAGCGACTCCATGACCACCTGAACGTTGAGCTCGCCCATACTGCGCGCCGAAATAGCGGTGCAGCCATTGAGCTCGTACAGGACAAAGGACGCGTCCACATCGCTGATGGTCAGTAGCTCGTCGGCGGCCTGTGCCGCTACAATGCGGATTTCATCGCTGACCACGTCGGTGTAGGCAATGGCGCAGCCGTGATAAATTTCAGCCGAAGCCACCAGACGAACCCGGTGCTGGTATGTCTCCATGCTGGAGGAAAACAGCTTGCGAACCTCAATGGTATCCGCGCCCATTTTGCGCAAAAACGCAGCGGCCTCAAAGGTGCGCACCCCGGTGCGAATGGTAAAGCTCTTGGTGTCCAGCATAATGCCGGCCAGCATTGCTTCCGCCTCGCCCACCGAGATACGCGGGCGCTCGTTAAAGTACTGTACCAGCTCCGCGGCCATTTCGGAGGCGGAGGAGGCATAGGGCTCGTGGAAAAAGATAATGGCGTTTTCAATGTGATTCACCATCTTGCGGTGGTGGTCGACGACAATAACATTCTTGCAGGCAGCGTAAACCTCCGGTGACTCTACCAACGTCTTAACATGGGTGTCGGTAATAATCAGAAGGGTATCCTTCCCCGCAAGCTCCAAGGCTCGCTCCGGCGTAATCAGTACATCCTTGTAGTTTTCCTGCATTAGCTTATCGTACAGGGGACGTGCCAAGCTGGTTTCGTAGTTGTGTACAATATGAATCGGCTTGCCGCAGCCCCGCAGTCCGGCGCAAAGGCCAATGCCGGAGCCCAAGCTGTCAAGGTCGGCAAAGCGGTGCCCCATAATTAAGATATTCTGGCTGCCCGCGACCACCTCGCTAATGGCGTTTGCCACAATACGGGTACGCACCTTGTTGCGCTTTTCCACACCCTTGCTCACTCCGCCGTAAAACTCATAGCCGCCCCGCAGCTTAACCGCGGCTTGGTCACCGCCGCGCCCCAGCGCCATATCCAGCGCCTGACGCGCCATAGCTTCCGATTCGTGCAGGTCGCCCTCGTGACTGCCCACGCCGATGGACATGGTAGCGGGAATGCGCTCCCCGGTAGTCACGCTGCGTATTTTATCCAGAATTTCAAACCGCTTTTGGATAATCTGGCGCATGTAGCGTTCCTCAATGACCGCCACATAGCGGTCCTTGTCCAGCTTGCGCAGCAGGGCAAAGTTTTCCTCCGAAAAGCTCTCGATAATGTGCTCAATATCGCCCATAATGCGGCTTCGTTCATTTTCCTTGGCATCGGTAAACAGCTCGGCGTAGTTGTCAATGAGCAGCAGCAGCACCGAGGGCTTGGAGTCAAAAAACTCCCGCGTATAGTTTTTCAGGTCGTTGTCGTCTACCAGATAAATCATGTACACCGGCTGGGCATGTTGCTCGGTGTGTACCAGATAGGCCGTGTACTGCCGTCCCTCCACCGTGACATTGACCCCGCCTTTAAAGGCTTTTTGGGTAAAGTCCACCTCAGGCATCAGCTCGTGCACATCCTTGCAGAACATCTCGCGGCCACCGGCCACCACGGTACGGAACAGCTCGTTTTCCCAAACGACCTCGCCGGTTTCCCGCGCGATAAGGGTTGGCAGCGGAAAGTCGGTCAATGATTCCTTTTGCACCCCAAACACCGCGTCGCGGATACAGCCATAAAACCGTTTGTTATCCCGGCTGATGGTGTAGCCCTTCAGCAGCACCGCCAGTGCGCAGATGACCCAGACCAGCGCCCAGGTGTAAAAATAGCTCCTGTCCACCCAGTAGGAGGATGCAACCGAAATGCCACTAACCAGCAGCAGTACGATGTAAAGAGGGCGGTAAAGATTCATACGATCTATCATAACGTTGGCATCTTCCTTTCCTGCATAATATTCTTTTTCAGTATACCATAAACGCGAAGCGTTTTGGTATTGCGCATAGGGACGCGCCAGTCGTCCTGCGCATAGCTTGGTACAATGGCCGGTTACGGCTATTGTACCATAAACGCGAAGCGTTTTGGTATTGCGCATAGGGACGCGCCAGTCGTCCTGCGCATAGCTTGGTACAATGGCCGGTTACGGCTATTGTACCATAAACGCGAAGCGTTTTGGTATTGCGCATAGGGACGCGCCAGTCGTCCTG
>JAVVRO010000016.1:0-13364 GCA_036654695.1 Angelakisella sp.
AGGCGGCGGAGATAGCATTGACGGCAGTTCGGCGGCTTTTGCCGCCCCCGCACCGACGGTGCGGTTTAAAACTTATCGATACGCTTTAAAATGAAATTAGTATAAATTGTAGCATAAACTATCCTGCTTTGCAACTGCCAAGGCCGCTGTCCCGTGGGACAGCGGCCTTGGTTGCAGTGCCTTTTTATCGATAAATACTAACCCGAATCACGCCGTCAATGCCCTCAATGGCTTTGACCACCGCCTCGGTTACCTCGCCCTCGATAATATCCATCATGGTGTAGGCCTGTTCCTTCTTGCTCTTGTTGGTCAGCGTTTCAATGTTGATGCCGGCCGCCGAAAACACGTTGGAAATGCCGGAAATCATGGCCGGAATGTTCCGGTGCAGCACACCCACGCGAACTCCGGTGGCGCGGGGAACTACTACATCGGGGAAGTTGACCGAGTTTTTAATATTGCCGTTTTCTAGGTAATCCGCCATCTGCTGCGCAGCCATAACAGCGCAGTTGTCCTCCGACTCCGGCGTGGACGCCCCCAGATGGGGAATGGCCAGCACACCCTCCTGCCCCAGCAGCGCGGCATTGGGGAAGTCGGTGACATAGCAGCGCACCTGACGCTCGTTCAGCGCGGCCAACATGTCCTCGTTGTTTACCAGCTCTCCCCGTGCAAGGTTCAAAATGCGCACTCCGTGCTTCATCATGCCAATAGCCTCGGCATTAATCATCTCCCGGGTGTTGTTGTTCAGCGGCAGGTGCAGCGTAATAAAGTCGCAATTTTGGTATACTTCCTTTAGCGCGGCGGCATGCCTTACCCCGCGGGAAAGCTGCCATGCAGCATCCACCGACAAAAACGGGTCGTAGCCGTAAACCTCCATGCCCAGCGAAACCGCAGCGTTTGCCACCTGTACGCCAATGGCGCCCAAGCCGATTACGCCCAGCTTTTTGCCCTTAATCTCCGGCCCGGCAAATGCCTCCTTGCCCTTTTCCACCTGTGCGGGAACATCCTCCCCGGTCAGTGTTTGCACCCAGCGCATCCCGGGGTAAATTTTGCGGGAGGCCAAAATTAAGCCAAGCACCACCAGCTCCTTTACACCGTTGGCGTTTGCGCCGGGGGTGTTAAAGACTACAATGCCTTTTTCGGTGCATTTTTCAATGGGAATGTTGTTGACACCGGCACCCGCACGGGCAATGGCACGCAAGCTGGCCGGCAGCTCCCGGTCGTGCATGGCAGCCGAGCGCACCAAAATGCCGTTGGGGTTGACAGCGTCGCTGTCACACAGGTACTTTGCCTTATCAAAGACATCCAGCCCCACTGGGCTAATCTTGTTCAGTGTCTGTATTAAATACATGGTAAAGCTCCTCTCTGTCTGTTCGTTAGCTGTTCTTTGCCTCAAAGGCAGCCATTAGCGCCACTAGCTTTTCGATGCCTGCCACCGGCATTGCGTTGTAGATGGATGCGCGCATGCCGCCCACGCTACGGTGTCCCTTCAGGTTAATAAAGCCTGCGGCGGCGGCCTCCTTCACAAACTTTTTGTCCAGCTCCTCGTTACCGGTAACAAAAGGAACGTTCATCAGCGAACGGCTATCCGGGCGAACGGTAGCGTGGAACATCTTGGAGCTGTCCAGATAATCATACAGAAGCTTGGCCTTTGCCTTGTTGCGTTTTTCCATTGCGGAAATACCGCCCTGCTCCCGCAGCCAGTCCAGCACCAGCCCGCACATGTAAATGGTGTAGGTGGGCGGGGTGTTAAACATGCTGCCCTCGTCGGCATGGGTTTTGTAGTTCAGCATAATGGGAGTCGACTCCCGGGCGTTGCCAATTAAATCCTCCCGGATAATGACTACCGTTACCCCAGCTGGGCCAAAGTTCTTTTGGGCACCGGCAAAGATAATGCCAAACTTGCTGACATCCACCGGTGCGCTGAGGAAGCAGGAGGACATGTCGGCGACAACCGGAACCTTGCCGGTGTCCGGCAGGCTGGAAAAGACTGTGCCGTAAATGGTGTTGTTGTAGCAGACATAGAAGTAGTCCGCGTTGGGGTTGAGCTTGTCGGCCGGTATGTCCGGAATGTAGTTGAAGGTGGAGTCCTCGCTGCTGGCGACAATGTTCACCTTGCCAAAACGCGCGGCCTCCTTTGCGGCTTTTTTAGACCACAGGCCGGTCTGTACATAGTCGGCCTGTCCGCTGCCGTTCATGATGTTCAGAGGCACCATGGCAAACTGCATGGACGCACCGCCCTGCAAAAACAAAACCTTGTAGTTGTCGGGAATTGCCATCAAATCACGGAGGTCAGCCTCGCACTTATCGATAATTGCCTGATATTCCGGCGAGCGATGGCTCATCTCCATAACCGACTGTCCTGAAGAGCCGTATTCCACCAATTCTTTTGATGCTCTTGCCAGAACCTCTTCGGGCAGCTGCGATGGGCCTGCGGAAAAATTGTAGACTCTTGCCATACTGTTACCTCCTATTATTAAAAATTGTGTACAGTGTACGTCAGCTGTGGACATCTGGATTTTTACCATCTACCCATTTACATCAGTAAACTATTTGAACCTATTATACGTGGTTTACCCTGGAAATGTCAACAAACAAAGAATCAAAAATCACAATAAAATGCTAGGAAAAATATGCGATATTAACAGAAAAGGCACCGGTTACTTGTCAGCATCACGCCGACAGCCCCCGTTGCCTTTTAATCCAATCTTTGTGCTGCTTTAAAAATCAGTAACCCACCCCGCAGGGCAACGCCGGTGGTGCCTTCGCTAAACACCAAATATTCCGACTGGTTAAGCAGCGGTATGGCCGCCGCATCCTCAATAATCAGTTGCTCGGCGCGGGCGTACTGCCCTGCCGCCTGTTGGTCACTGGCCGCGCCTGCCGCCTGCATTAGCAGCTCGCCCAGCTGCGGGTCGCCAAACCGACAATAGTTGTGGGGGTTCCCCGGCAAAAATTGCTCCAGCACATCGGCGGGTGACTGTCCGCTGACCTCTGTTGGCAGCAGTGCCAAGCTGAACTTGCCGGACTCCAGCCGTTGCCGCAGCTCGGCAGCTGGCAGCACCTCCATGTTGACATAAACCCCCAGCACATCTCGCCACTGCTTTTGCAGGTAGGCCGTCAGCTGCTCCAACCCCGCGTCGGTGGGCAGTAGCACGGTCAGCGACTGGGCGCGGTCAATCCCCTGCTGGGAATAGGCCTTGTCCGCGCTGTCCTTGGCCCACTGGGCATTGTAGGGCAGCAGCTCCGGCAGCAAAAAACCCGGACCGCGCACGCTGGGTGGAATCAGGCTGTCCGCAAGGGCATAAATGGACGGCACTCGTGTCAAAATGCTGTTGCGTTCCAAGGACATAGCCAGTCCTCGGCGCAGGTCACGGTCGGTCAGCGGCGGGGACGCAGTATTCATGACCAGCTGCCAAACCTTGTTTTTTACCTCTAGGGAGCTGGCTCCCTGAGGAATCTGTTCCAGCTCCTTGTCAGCAGCAGAATACAAATCGCTTTTTTGCTGGTGAAACAGCTCCATCCCTCGACCGGGTGCATCCAGCCGGGTGGTGTAAAACACCAGCCCGTTGCAGGGCGTTGGCTCCCGGTACTGTCGGTTGGGGCGCAGCACCAGCTTGCTGGCATTGTCCCACTGCTTTAGGTAAAAAGCCCCATTGGCAAGGGTGTATTCCGCACCCAGTCCATACCGCGCCCGGGTGGACTCAAAAAACTCCTGATTGCAGGGCATGGCGGCCGGTTCGCACAACAGCTCCAAAAAATGGGGCGAGGGTCGGCTCAGGGTAATCTCCAGCGTTCGGTCATCCACCGCGCGCACCCCAAGGGCAGAAACCGGTAGCTGATTTTGCAGAACGGCGGGAGCATTTTGAATCATTAAATACCGCTCGGCATAGGGGGACGGTACCTGCCAGTGGAACAGCCTCCCAAACGCAAAGGCAAAATCCGCCGCTGTCAGGCTGCGCTCGTCCTCCCACTTTAGCCCCGCGCGCAGGGTAAAGGTGTAGCGCAGCGCATCGGGCGAGCAGGTGTAGCTTTCGGCGGCGGCAAGGGCAATCGACCCATCCTCCTGTCGCTCCACCAGCCCCTCCATGGTGTTGGAAATCAGCATCTGCGCCACTGAATCGGTAGCGAACTGTGGGTCAAGGTTCTCCACGCCGCCGGTTAAGTCCATACGAATGTCCACGCTTTTTGGCTTGGAGCATCCGCCGGTCACCAGCAGCAATGCAAGGGCTACCAGCACAGCTGCAAGTCTATTCATTTTCGGGGGCGGCTTGCTCCGCCGGGATTGTTTCTGCTTCGGCGGGTAGTTCGGTATCTGCTTCGGCGGTCATTTCACCCTCGGACAACGCTTCCAGTTCTTCTTCGTCCTCGATGGGATCCTTGGGAGCGCGGGCAATGGAAACCACACGGCTGCCCTCCTCCACGCGCATAGCGCGCACGCCGCCGCCGTAGCGGGACTGCACGGTAATCTGCTCCGCCGGAATGCGGATAATTACGCCATCGTCCGAAATCAGGATAATATCATCCTCGGCATCGACTACGCGGATTGCCGCCACCAGCGTATCCTTGCTGCTTACCCTGTAGTTGATAATTCCCTTACCGCCGCGGCTTTGCAGGCGGTATTCCTCCAGATTGGTGCGCCGTCCCGCGCCCTTTTCGGTCACGGTCAACAGCTCGCCGCCCTCGCGCACACGCGCCATGCCCACTACCTCGTCACCGTCATCCAGCCGGATGGCACGCACGCCCATGGCATTACGACCCATGGGACGCACATCAGTTTCGGCAAAGCGGATGGCCTTGCCTTGGGCAGTCCCGATAATCAGCTCCGCATCGCCGGCGGTGTTGCGCACCCAAGCCAGCTCGTCGTCGCCCTCCAGATTAATGGCAATTAGCCCACCCTTACGGATATTTTTGTAGGCCGACAGCTGGGTGCGCTTGATGGTACCCTGCCGTGTGACCATGACCAAATAGCTGTCCACATCCATTTCGGACACCCGAATCATGGCGGTTATCTTTTCGTCTTTTTCTATCTGTAGCAGATTGACAATATGGTTGCCCTTTCCGGCGCGGCTGCTCTCGGGAATTTCGTACCCCTTCAGGCGGTACATCTTGCCCTTGTTGGTAAAGAAAAGGACATAATCGTGGGTCGAGCAAACAAACAGCTCCTCCACATAGTCCTCCTCCCGCCGCGTCATGCCGGACATGCCCCGGCCGCCCCGCCGCTGGGTGCGGTACACATCCACCGGCTGCCGCTTAATGTAGCCCAGATGGGTCAGGGTAATGGCGCAATCGGTCACAGGAATCAAGTCTTCAATGTCCACCTCGCCGGAGATAATCTGAATCTCGGTACGGCGGGGGTCAGCAAACTTGTTGCGAATAATAGTCAGTTCTTCTTTCATAATCTCGTAGACCTTTTCGTCATGGGACAGAATATAATTCAGCTCCTCGACGCGGTTGAGGATATTGGCCAGCGCCTCCTCAATCTTGATGCGCTCCATGCCGGACAGCTGCCCTATGCGCATGGCAACAATGGCCGCCGACTGAATGTCGTCAATGCCGAACCGTTCTATGAGGTTCACCTTGGCGGCGGGGATGTCGTCGGAATGGCGGATAATATAGATTACCTCGTCGGTGTTGTCGGTTACAATCTTGAGGCCCTCCAGAATATGCTCCCGCTCGCTGGCCTTACGCAGGTCAAACCGGGTGCGGCGGGTAATAATCTCAAACTGGAATTTCAGGTATTCCTGCAAAATCTCCTTGAGGGAAAGCACCCGAGGAACGCCGTCCACCAGCGCCAGCATAATGACACCCACGGTATCCTGCATCTGGGTAAAGGTGTACAGCTGGTTGAGCACCACCTGTGCGTTGGCTTCGCGTTTTAGCTCAATGACAATGCGCATTCCGTCCCGGTCGGACTCGTCCCGCAGGTCGCTAATCATCTCAATGCGCTTGTCCTTGACCAGCTCCGCCATGTTCTCAATCATCCGCGCCTTGTTGACCATGTAGGGAATTTCTTCCACAATAATCCGTTCGCGGCCGTTTTTAAAGTCCTCGATGTGAGCCTTGGCGCGCAGGGTAATTTTGCCGCGGCCGGTGCTGTAGGCCGCACGAATACCCGACCGCCCCATAATGATGCCGCCGGTCGGAAAGTCCGGCCCTTGAATGCTGGCCATCAGCTCGTCTAGGGTAGCCTCAGGGTTATCAATGAGGGTACAAACGCCGTCAATTACCTCGCCCAGATTGTGGGGAGGAATGTTAGTCGCCATGCCCACGGCTATTCCGGTGCTGCCGTTGACCAGCAGGTTGGGGAAGCGGCTGGGCAGTACCACCGGTTCCTTTTTGGTGTCGTCGTAGTTGCCCTTCCACTCCACGGTGTCCTTGTCAATGTCCTGTAGCATGTACAGTGCCATTTTGCTCATTCTGGCCTCGGTGTAACGATAGGCTGCTGGCGGGTCGCCATCCACCGAACCAAAGTTTCCGTGTCCGTCAATCAGCGGGTAGCGCAGGGAAAAGCTCTGTGCCATGCGCACCAACGCGTCGTATACGCTCTGATCCCCGTGGGGGTGGTAGGAGCCCAGTACGTCACCGACGATTTTTGCGCACTTGCGGTGTGCTTTGTCCGGGGTAAAGCCCAGCTCCTCGGTTGTATAGATAATGCGGCGGTGTACCGGCTTTAGACCGTCCCGCACATCGGGCAGGGCGCGGTCAATGATGACCGACATTGAATATTCCAGAAAGCTCTTGCGCATTTCCCGGTCAATGTCCACCTCTATCATCCGACCGCCGGTCTTGGTGTATTCTTCACTCATGCTTTTTAGTTCCACCTTTCGGATTGTCAAAGTATTTTTGGTTGAGCGCCCGGCTTAGATGTCCAGGTCGGTTACATATTGCGCGTTTTGCTCGATAAATTCCTTTCGGGGCTGTACCTTGTCGCCCATCAGGATAGAGAAGGTTTCGTCCGCCTGTACCGCGTCCTCCATGCGAACCCGCAGCATTACGCGGTTGTCGGGGTCAAGGGTAGTTTCCCACAGCTGGTGGGGGTCCATTTCACCAAGGCCCTTGTAGCGCTGAATATCCACCTTGGAGGTGCCGTCGGGTGCCAGCTCGGCAATGAGCAGGTCCCGCTCCGGGTCACTGTAGGCGTAGCGCACCTGCTTGCCCCGTTGCAGCTTGTACAGCGGCGGCTGGGCAATATAAATGTGACCCAGCTCAATGAGCGGGCGCATAAAGCGAAAGAAGAAGGTCAGCAGCAGGGTACGGATGTGGGAACCGTCCACATCGGCATCCGCCATAATGACTACCTTGTTGTAGCGTATCTTTTCAGGGTCAAGCTCCTCGCCGACGCCGCAGCCCAGCGCGGTAATCACCGGCATTAGCTTTTCGTTATTGAACACCTTGTCAATGCGCGCCTTTTCCACGTTCAGCATCTTGCCCCACAGGGGTAGAATCGCCTGAAACCGGCGGTCACGCCCATCCTTTGCCGAACCGCCTGCCGAGTCTCCCTCGACAATGTACAGCTCGGTACGGATGTTGTCTCGCTCGGAGCAGTCGGCCAGCTTGCCGGGCAGACTGGCGCTTTCCAGCGCACTCTTGCGCCGGGTTAGCTCCCGCGCCTTGCGGGCAGCTTCCCGAGCACGGCTGGCGGTCAGGGATTTGTCAATAATGGCACGGGCAACGCTGGGGTTTTCCTCAAAAAACTCGGATAGCTTTTGCCCCACAATGCTGTTGACCAGCGTTTTAATCTCGCTGTTGCCCAGCTTGGTTTTGGTCTGTCCCTCAAACTGCGCATCCTTGAGCTTGACCGAAATTACCACAGTCAACCCCTCGCGCACATCCTCGCCGGACAGGTTTTTGTCAGCTTCCTTTAGCAGCAGGTGCTTTCTGGCGTAGTCATTAATTACTCTGGTCAGCGCCAGCTTAAAGCCGTCCTCGTGGGTGCCGCCCTCGCCGGTATTGATGTTGTTGGCAAAGGACAGCACCAGCTCGTTGTAGCTGTCGTTATACTGCATGGCAACCTCTGCGGTACTGTCGCCGGTGTCGCCGCTGCTAATATAAATTACCTCGTCATGAAGAACATCCAGCTTTTTGCGGGAATGAATATACTCCACAAAGGAACGAATCCCGCCCTCGTAGCACATACTGTCGCTGGGTGCCTCCGGCTCCCGCTGGTCGTAGATAGACATGCGCACTCCCGCATTCAGGAATGCCTGCTCCCGCAGACGGCCGTGGAGTGTTTCGTAGTTAAATTCCAAATCCTCAAACATATCGGGGTCGGGCTTAAAGGTGACGGTCGTGCCGGTGTCGGTGCAGTCGCCGATAATGGTAAGCTCGGTGGCAATTTTGCCCCGCTCGTACCGCTGGTGATGGATGTGCTTGCCGTCGTGTACCTCGACCTCCAGCCATTCGGAAAGGGCGTTCACCACCGACGCACCCACGCCGTGCAGTCCCCCCGCAACCTTGTAGCCGCCGCCGCCGAACTTACCGCCGGCATGAAGCACGGTAAAAACCACCGTCACTGCCGGAATTTTCAGTTTGGGCTGAATCCCCACTGGGATGCCGCGGCCGTTGTCGACCACGCGGATAATATTACCGGGCAGAATGTAGGTTTCAATGTGATTGCAATACCCCGCCAGCGCTTCGTCGATGGCGTTATCGACAATTTCACTGACTAGATGATGCAGTCCGCGGCTGCTGGTGGTGCCAATATACATACCCGGTCTTTTTCGGACAGCCTCCAGCCCCTCTAGCACCTGTATCTGCGTTTCGTCATAATTTTGGTTGGTATTCTGATTATTCTGCATGAAAAATATCCTTTCCTTTCTTGGGGATTCTTCCGTGGTACTTCCAGTTATCGGTAATTATAGCCGGTTCTCTTTTTAAGCGTTGCCGCCGAGATTTGGCTGAGATAAACCATATCGCCCCGTTGCAGGCGGTTTCCCTGCCGCTTTTGCTGTTTTGGCGAGACAACCACAAAGGTTTTTGGAATGTCGGTGGTAACCGAAACAATCTGTCCGGCTTTTTCAGCCTTATTTAAAAACCGCCGCGTCCATTTGGAAATGGTGGTATTGTCCATGTCAAAAATGCCAACAATGTCATCCGTCCGAATGACCGTTTCCTGCCCCAGATGGAGATACATCCGTACAAGCACCCTTTCGTTTGCGTGACCGCGGGGTCGTTGCCGTCCCGTCCACCACGCGGATTCTTTTGCCATATCCTAAATATCTCATGCTTAACGGTTCACAGCTGGTAATAAACAGCTGCCCGTGGCTGACCCCTCGCAGGAAAAAATCACGTCTGCCCTTGTCCAGCTCACTGAGCACATCATCCAGCAGCACCACCGGCGCTTCCCCGCAAATTTCTTCAATCAGGCTGCATTCCGCCAGCTTTAATGCCAGCGCACTGCTGCGCTGCTGTCCTTGGGAACCAAAGCTGCGCGCCGAAACGCCGTCAATGGCAAGCTCCAAGTCATCCCGCTGGGGTCCCACTGTGGTAAAGCCGCAACGGATATCCTCCTGCCGGCTTGCGGTCAGCGCGGTTAGCACCGCACGTTCCCCCTCGGCATTGGTCATGCCGTCCCAGTCGGCTGCAACACTGCTCTGGTAGCTCAGGCTCAGCTGTTCTTTGTCGGAGGCAATGGCTCCATAGTTTTCCCTTGCGCAGGGCTCCAACCGGGCAACGTACCGTCTGCGGGCATGAATGACCGCGTAGGATAACCTGCAAAGGCTGTGATCCCACGCATCCAAGGTATCCTCCAACCCCGTGCGATTGCGCATCTCCCCCAGCAGCGAATTGCGCTGGTACAGGGCGCGGTTCATGGCCGCCAGTGTTTTTAAGTAGCGCGGCATCACCTGACTGATGGCGCTGTCCAAAAAAGCACGGCGCAGGGAGGGGCCGTCTTTAATCAGCGACAGCTCGGTGGGCGAAAAAACAACGGCATAAAACCTGCCGGTGAGCTCGGTGGGTGGTATGGCAACTTCATTGAGGGTGGCAGTTTTTTTGGTGCCAATGGTCAAGGTGGCTTGCTGGCTGCGCCCTCCCGCAAAAAAATCTGCCGAAAGCACCGCTTGCTGCTCCCCGAACAACACAAGGTCGCTGTCCTTTACCTGCCGAAAGCTTTTTTGTCCGGTCAGCAGGTAGATGGCCTCGACCAAGTTTGTTTTTCCTTGGGCATTATTGCCATAAATCAAGTTTACCTCCGGGTCAGGGAACAGCTCCACCTGTCGAAGATTGCGGAACCGCTCTACCGCTAGACGCTCAACTCTCACTGCCCTTTACCTCAAAACAGCACTCCTCCAGCGTTACTACGTCGCCGCTTCGCAGTTTTTTTCCCCGCATGGTACAAATCTCGCCATTGACCGACACCCTGCCGTCCTGTACCAGCTCTTTAGCGTGGCCTCCGGTTTCGGCGGCACCGGCAAACTTTAAAAAGCTGTCCAGCTTAATAAATTCAGTGGTTATCTCAATCCGTTCTTTTTTCATGGAACCCCCTATTTCTTTTTTGCGTTGCCATTATTCGTTTTTCAGGCGCATTGGCAGCACCAAAAATAAAAAGCTGTCATCCTCCATGGGAACCACCTTCATGGGCGATAACGGACCGCCCATTTCCAGCTTTACCATGTCGGAATCGCTATGGCGCAGCGCATCCATCAGGTACCGGTTGTTAAAGCCCATTTCCAGCGAGTTCCCCTGAATGGAGCAGGGACATTCGTCATAGGCCTTACCAATGGTGGTAGAGCAGGACATTTTGACCAGATTGTCAGAAAATACGACCTTCAGCGGACTTTTTAGCTTATCGGAGATGAGCAGAGAGGTGCGCTCAATCGAGTTAATCAGGGAACGGGTGGACACTGCCACCGAGGTATTGCTCTCCTTGGGAATGGCTGCATTATAGTCCAAAAAGTCGCCCTCCAGCAGGCGGGAAACAACGCAGCAACCGTTCAGGTTAAACAGAATATGTTTTTTGGAAACCTGTAGCTCAATCATTGTTTCGGCCTCGGTCAGCAGCTTCAGCAGCTCATTCAGCGTGCGCCCCGGCACAATAAAATTGATGGTTTCGTTAATGTCGGCTTTTTCCTTGCGCAGTGCCAGCCGGAAGCCATCGACCGAAACAACGGTAATCTGTCCCTGCTCCAGCACAAAAAGCGACCCGGTATGAACCGGCTTCGCATCCGAGGTAGAGACAGCAAAGATAGTTTGGCTAATCATGGATTGCAGCTTGCCTTGGGTAATGCTTACCGCGGCACTGTCCCCCACCGTTGGCAATTCTGGAAATTCCAGCGCCGACATGCCCAGAATGGTAAACTGCGAAACGCCGCCGGTAATCTCCACCAAAAAGCGAGGGTCGCAGGAAATGCTGATTTCGTCGCTGTCCGTTTTACGGACAATTTCGGAGAGCAGCTTTGCGGGAATGACAACCTCGCCCTCCTCGGCAATTTTAGCGGATACCGAGGCGGAAATACCAAGCTCAAGATTATAGCCTACCAGATTTACTTCGGTTCCCCCAGCCTTAATCAGAATGCCCTCCAATGCGGGAAGTCCCGATTTTGCAGATACTGCCAGTGAGACGTTTGCAATCGCCTGACTAAGCTCCTGTGTGTTGCAATGGAATTTCATGTTGAAAATCTCCTTGTCAATCGAAAGTTTCTAGGGCGTTGTGTGCTTCTTTATAGAGAGAAAAGAAATATAATTTAGTAGTAGTAGTAGGGGCTGTGGATTTGTGGACTTCCTCTGCCGTTCCCCATGACAAGCTATTCTACAGGGGACTACCTCTGTGGTTCTGCGGGGGGCAGATTGTGGAAAAAACGCAAAGGCATCGTTTCTTTCCACCGCGGGGTGGAAAACGTGGGGTTAATGTTGAAAACCGGTGGAGGTGCTACACTGTCCTAATATTTTTAATAATATCATCGACGGTTTCCTTGTAATGACGGTCAATTGCCATGTTTTTTTGTACCTGCTGGCAGGCGTACACCACGGTGGAATGGTCGCGGTTATTAAATTCCACGCCGATATCCGCCATGGACATAGAGGTAATTTCCCGGATAATGTACATGGCAACCTGCCGGGAGGTGGAAATGCCTGCCGAACGCTTGGAACTGCGCACATCAAGAGCGGAGACACCGTAGGTACGGGCCACCTCGGTAATAATGCGGTCGACGGTCATGGGCAGGGGCTGGTGGTCACTTAAAATGTCCTTGATGGCGCTTTGTGCCAGCAAAATAGTGGGACTGGAGCCGGCCAGCTGCTTGTATGCCTTCAGCTTTTTTACCACGCCCTCCAGCTGACGGATATTGGTTTTCAGCCGGTTGGCAATGTACTCCGACACATCGTCGGGAATGACAAAGCTCAGTAGCTCTGCCTTGCGCCGGATAATAGCCACCCGCGTTTCAAAATCGGGCGCCTGAATATCGGCCAAAAGCCCCCACTCGAACCGGGTACGCAGCCGGTCTTCCAAAGTTTTAATCTCCTTCGGCGGCCGGTCGGAGGTAAGGACAATCTGCTTGCCCCCATGGAACAGGGTGTTAAAGGTATGGAAAAATTCCTCTTGGGTACGATCCTTGCCGCCAATAAACTGAATGTCATCCACCGCCAGCATATCCGCCGCGCGGTACTTGTCGTGAAATACCTGAGTGGTTTGCCGCTCAATCGCGGTAATCAGCTCGTTGGTAAATTCCTCGCCCTTGACATACAAAATGTTGTAGTCGGGGTTATTCTTGCGCACTTCCTCGCAGATGGCGCAAACCAGATGGGTTTTGCCCAGCCCCGAGTCCCCGTAAATAAACAGCGGGTTGTAGGCCTTGGCAGGGTTGGTCGCCACCGCCCAGCTGGCAGCATGGGCAAATTTGTTCGACGAACCAATAATAAAGGTGTCGAAGGTGTATTCGTATTCCCCCCCAAAGGAGGTTTGCCCTGTGCCCTCTGCCGGCAGCTCCCCCAGCTCCGGCATCGCGGCCGTCGGGGTTTCCTCGCAGGAAAATTTAATTTCGATAGAAAAGCCCAGTACGCTTTCAAAGGCACGGCGCAGCAGCGCCATGTACTTTTCCTCTACAATGGACTTTTTAAATTCGGTGCGGATAAAAAGATAGGCGGTACTGCCGTCAAAGCCGATGGGATCAATATCGGCTATCCACAGGCTGTAGGCCACCTCAGAAAGCTCTGCCTTGCAGTATTGGCAAGCTAAATCAAACACGTCGCGGAAGGATTCCATTGACAGATTACACTCCATTCATGAGACATTTCATCAACAATACAGATGTAAACAGTATAGCATCTTTTGGGTCAAAACACAAGTTTTTAACAACAAAAACCCTGTATATATTATATAATGTAGGTAGCATTGGCACTGGGGAATGTTTTCAACCGCAAAGCGG
>JAVVRO010000016.1:13374-17847 GCA_036654695.1 Angelakisella sp.
AAAACAACACGGCCGCGGCACAAGGGTTTCCTTTTGCACAAACGATAAAATGCTTGACAGGCAGCGTTGGGACAGGGTATAATAGCCTATGCGACTATTATACGAATGTACTGTAGTAATTCCACACAGTGAGGAGTGAATAAAATGACCAGAACCTACCAGCCCAAAAAGAGACAAAGAAGCAAGGTGCATGGCTTCCGTAACCGGATGTCCAGCAGCAACGGCCGCAAGGTGCTTGCGCGCAGACGCGCCAAGGGCAGAGCAGCTCTTTCGCTGTAAGACCTTCAAGCCCTGCCGTCCGGGGCAGGCTGGCCCACAGGAACCCTGTGGGCTTTTTTGTTAGTATCTTTTTTTAGGAGGCGTTTGCATGGCTAGGTTTGCGGTACTGAACGAGAACCGGGACTTTTTACGGTTGTACAAACGCGGCAAAAGCCTGGTGCACCCGGTACTGGTAACCTACCTGCAAAAAAACCGACAGGGCGTTACCCGGGTTGGCATTACCGCCAGCAAAAAAGTGGGCGGCGCGGTACAACGGAACCGTGCCAAACGCCTGATTCGTGCTGCGTGGCGGGAAAACGGTGCGCTGGTACCCCCGGGGTACGACATTGTTTTTGTGGCGCGCACCAGAACTGTGGGCTGCCGAATGCGGCAGGTCAGCAAAGCCATGGCGGAACAGCTCAAAAAGCTGGTTCCCCAAAAGGAGGTCGGGGCAACGTGAAGCGCCTCGATTTTTGTCAAGGGGCGGACTTTCTTCGGGAACTGCTGGTCATTGGACCCATTCGGTTCTACCAGCGTAACATCTCACCCAACTGGCCGTCCAAATGCAGGTTTGTTCCCAGCTGCTCGGCGTTCGCGATTACGGCGGTACGCCAGTTTGGCGCGTTCCGGGGCATGGCAATGGCATGCTGCCGGATTTTGCGCTGCAACCCGCTCTGCAAGGGCGGGTACGACCCGGTGCCCAACCGCTTTTCGCTGCGGCCCTTTGCGGCGGCGCATCAGCAAATGAGGGCGCAAGCAGCCCACAAGGACTGCGATACTGAAGATTAGGAGCAATGACAATGAACTTTATTATGGAAGCGATTGGTTACCCCCTTGGCTGGATTATGTGGCTGATGTACACACTAATCCCCAACTACGCTGTGGCGTTGTTGCTGTTTACTATTGCCACCAAGCTCATGCTGTTACCGTTGTCCATTAAGCAGCAAAAGGGCAGCGTCAAGATGCAGTTTATGCAGCCCAAAATACAGGAGCTGCAAACGAAATACAAGAGCAACCCGCAAAAGATGCAGGAAGAAATGCAGGAGCTGTACAAGCGGGAAAACTACAGCATGACCGCGGGATGCCTGCCCATGCTCATCCAGATGCCGATTTTGTTCGGACTCATCGACGTCATCTACAAGCCGCTGACCCACATTGTGCGTGTCCCGGCCGAAGTACTTACCACCATGACCGAAATTTGCCAAAAGGCAGGCGTTACCTTTGGCATGTACGCTCCCCAGCTGGACATGCTCAAGGAGATACAGCAGCGCCCCGACCTGTTTGCTTCCCTCGGCAATGATATGGTAAACCGCATTACCTCCCTGAATATGAATCTTTTTGGGCTGGATTTGTCCCTGGTACCCACCTTTGGCTTTAATCTGCTCATGCTCATCCCCATCATCTCCGGCTTGACAGCGCTGCTGTCCAGCGTTATTTCCATGCGCACCACCCCCAACGCCCAGCAGACCGGCGGCAGCATGAAGGCCATGATGTACATGATGCCCCTAATGTCCGTCTGGTTTGCCACCATGGTGCCGGTGGGTGTTGGCCTCTACTGGATTTTCTCCAACATTGCCGGTTGTGTGCAGACCGTTGTGCTTAACAAGTTCTGGAACCCCAAGGAAATGGCCGACAAGATGCGCGCCGAAGCCGAGGAACGTGCCGAAAAAGAACGCTCCGAGAAAATCGAAGCCAAAAAGCTGGCCAGAGAGCGCGGCGAAGAAGTGGACGAAAAAGCCTTGTCCGCTAAGGAAATTAACCGCCAAAAGCTGGCGGAGGCTCGTCGCAGGAATGCCGAAAAGTACGGCGATTACGACACGACCGATGTAACAGATGACGATTTGAAGTAGAAAAGAGGTCAGATATCTTTGAAAAGAGAAGTAGTAGCAACCGGGCGCGATGTCAGCGCTGCCATCGACAATGGCTGTACCGAATTGGGAATCAGCCGCGAGGATGCCGAGTTTGAAATCATTTCACTGCCAAAGAAAACCTTTTTGGGATTAAAGTTTATTCCTGCCAAGGTGCGTGTCTATCAGGAGCTGCCCGACATAAAGCCGGCAGCACCCAAGCCCGCCCCGCGTCCCGCAGTCGCTCCTCCACCCAAGCCCGCCCAACCCAAGGCAGCGGTACCCCAGCCGGCAGCCACCAAGCCCGCCCCGCCCAAGCCGGTAACGACCACCGCGCCCAAAGCCCCGCTCCCCGGCAGTACCCCGCCCCGCCCCGGGGCAGCGCCTGCGGTTCACCGGCCGGAGCCCCGCCCGGCAGCACCAGCGGAGTTGGTCGAGCAGGACGAGCCTACCCTGCCCCAGGTTGAGATTGAGCCCACTCCGGAGCTTCGCGGCAAGGTGGAAAAGGCCGCACAGTACCTCTGCGAGGTCATGCGTGCCATGGGCTTTGACGAGGTAGCGGTAACACCCGCCTACTACAGCGACAGCGTCTGCCTGCGCCTGAGCGGTGCCACCATGGGGATGGTCATTGGCCGCCGGGGGGAAACCTTGGATGCGCTGCAATACCTGACCAGTCTGGTTGCCAACCGTGGGGATGGAGACTACATCCGTGTAAACATTGACAGCGGTAACTACCGCGAAAAGCGGGAAAAAACCCTGACTGCCCTTGCCAGAAAGCTGGCGCTGCAAGCAGTGCGTACTGGAAAAAGCACCACACTGGAGCCGATGAACCCCTACGAACGCCGGGTGATTCACGGTGCCGTGTCCCAAATTCGCGGTGCAACCTCCACCTCGGTGGGTGCCGACCCTAACCGCCGTGTGGTCATTTCCTGTGCCGACCCCGGCAAGGTACGCCCCAGCGGTGGGAACCGTCCCACACGGAGCGACCGTCCCGTGCACCAAAACCGCCCCGAGGGCACCCGTCCTGTCGGCGCGCCGATGGGGGCAGAGACCCTACCCAGTGGCATTGTGGGCAGCGAAGATTCCACCGAAACAGCTTCGGTGGTGGAAAGTCCGGTGCAGGAGCGCAACGAGCAGGTGGTGTATCCCTTCCGTTCCGCTGCCGACCGTCCGGAACGCCCCGAGCGCCGCGACCGTGACCGCAGCCGTGGCGGACGGGATCGCCGGGATGGCGACCGTGCCCCCCGCGCCCCGCGCCCCAGCTACGCCCCTGCTCCCGCAGCGGATGGCGAACCTGCTCAGCCCAAGGTGAAGCTCAACGACAGCGAGCTGTTTGGCGACCTGCCCATGGGCGTGCCCCTTGTTGCAGGGGAAAAGCCTGCCACACCCCGTGTGGTTGCGCCCAAGCCGGAGCCGAAAAAGAGCACCAGCGACGACACCGAGGGCGGCCCTCGTCTTTACGGAAAAATTTAAACAAGTCCTAATGACTGGATTGCAGGGACTGCCCAAGGGCAGACCTGCGGTTCAGTCCTTTTTTCACCCCCAGCTGCATAGACAGAGTAGCAAAAACGGTGTGGAGGGAATGCAATGATGGGATGGAAACGGCGAACAATCAGTTTTTTAGCGGCGCTGCTGCTGGCGGCCAGCACCTGCGTGGGAGCTGCGGCAGAGGCCTTGCCCACGGACGCCCTGCCCATGGGCGAGCAGGACGGTGAAGTGGGCGAGGTAAGCGTTCCGGTTTACAAAATTGAGCGGGAAACAAAGCAGGCCGCCTCCTTTGTGCCGGGGACTCCGCTGCCGGTGAAGTCGGCTATTTTAATGGAGCAGGACAGCGGCCGGGTGCTTTACGAGCAAAACAGCGGGCAAAAGCTGGCACCC
The DNA here is from genome assembly GCA_036654695.1 of Angelakisella sp. Lineage (GTDB taxonomy): Bacteria > Bacillota > Clostridia > Oscillospirales > Ruminococcaceae > Angelakisella. The sequence continues at coordinate 17,358 of JAVVRO010000016.1, forward strand.
GCATCGGTTACTAAAATTATGTCGCTGCTGCTTGTGATGGAAGCGCTGGACAGCGGTAAAATTGCCCTGACCGACACAGTGACCTGCTCCGATACCGCGGCGGCCTACGGCGGCAGCCAAATTTGGTTAAAGCCCGGCGAGCAAATGACAGTGGAGGAGCTGCTTAAGGCCACAGCCATTGCCAGCGCAAACGACGCAACGGTCTGCTTGGCCGAGTATGTGGCAGGCAGCGAGCTTGCCTTTGTGGATCAGATGAACCGCCGTGCCGCCGCCTTGGGCATGACCGACACGGCCTTTCGGTGCGCGGCCGGGCTGGACAACGAGGGACACCTGACCACCGCGCGGGATGTTGCGCTGATGTCCCGGGAGCTGATGAAGCACCCCGCCATTCAAAACTATACAACAATTTGGATGGACAGTCTGCGCAACGGGGCAACCCAGCTGGTAAACACCAACCGCATGGTGCGCTTTTACGAGGGGGCAACCGGGT
>JAVVRO010000017.1:0-12158 GCA_036654695.1 Angelakisella sp.
GGCGGAATGAATGGGCGGTCGCACTGCGGTGCGCCGCCTATGTGGATGCGGGGGAACGAGGAGGACGAGGAGGACGGGGGAGGATGGTGCGCTGGGGCGCCGCCTATTTTGGTTTGGATGCGGAAACATGGAAAAGACAGTACTATGAGCTTGCGGTGCAGCGGAACGCTGCCCCTTGTGCCCGCCCCGGCACAAGGGGCAACCCCAGCGGCTTGGCCGCTAAAAGCTTGCGGCTTGGCCGCTAAAGCCCCGCGCCCTCAGGCGCAATTCAGTGTACCCGCACTCAAATCAGTTCCGAAAATTTAACAGCCTCCAGCCGTTCCTGTACCAGCTGTGAAATCTCGGAAAACACATGGTGAAACTTGCAGTCGCAGGTTTCGTTGTGGGAGCATTGATAGTCCTGTGTTTCGCAGCAGCAGCGGGACAAAGCATACTTGCCCTCCACCGCAGCAATGGCATCAGCCATGGAGATTTCATCAGCAGAACGTGCCAGCTCGTAGCCGCCCTTGGTGCCCTTAAAGGACTTTACCAGCTCACCAGCCACCAGCTTGCCCAAAATCTTTAGGGAAAACCGGAGAGTTACCCCGGTGTCCTCCGCAATTTTTTTAGCGTCCATCCGCTTCTGCGCCCTTGCCAAGCACTGAACAATGCGAACTGCGTAGTCTGCTTCCAGCGTAATGTGCATCCGGCAGCACCTCTTTCCTTTTGTATACCTGTATGGTAGAGTTAATGAATTTAGTATAAACGAAGCGCCTCCGCTTGTCAAGTGCGGAGGCGCGTTCTTTAGTGGTTCATCATGGCGCGGATGACATCCGGCATCTGTGCGGTGGCCTCGTCAATTTTGAAGATATCCACCACGCCGCCCATGGCGCTGTCGGGACGACCGCCGCCGTTCCCGCCGGTGACAGAGGTAATGGACTTGACCAGCTTACCGGCGTTGACTCCCGCCGCTACCGCGTTTACCCCGCAGGCAATGGCTACACTGCCCTTGCCGTCGCTGATGGTGCTCAAAATGAGTACCACGTTGGGGCGGTTGGCCTTGACCTTTTCGCAGATGGTGCGCAGTGCCTCCGGCTTAATGTCATTAAAGGAAGCACAGGCAAAGAATAGGCCGTTGCCCAGCTCCCGGGGATTGGCAAATAGCTCATCAATACGGCTGCTGGCGCGAAGCTCCTCGGCGGCGGCAAGCTCCTTTTCCAAGCGCTTGACCTCGGTGGCCAGCGACGCAATTTTTTCGGGCAGCTCGGCGGGATTGGTGGATTTTACCGCAGCTGCGGTAGCTTGCAGTACCGTCTCCTGCTCCTCCATTAAGCGCAGCACACCCCAGCCGGTGGTAGCTTCAATGCGGCGAATCCCGGCAGCAACCGAAGACTCCTTCAGAATGCGAAACAGCCCAAGCTTGGCGGTATTGTCCACATGGGTGCCGCCGCAGAACTCCGTGGAGCAGTCCTCCATGGTAACAACCCGCACAATGTCACCGTACTTTTCGCCAAATAGCGCCATTGCCCCCAGCTTTTTAGCTTCGGCAATGGGCATTTCCTCACAGGTAACCGGATGTGCGCCCAAAATCATCTCGTTGACAAGACGCTCCACCTCTTTCAGCTCGGAACCGGTCATGGCCGAAAAATGAGAGAAGTCGAACCGTGCCACCTTGTCATCCACATAGGAACCGGACTGATGTACATGGCTGCCCAGTACCTGCTGTAACGCGCTTTGCAGTAGGTGGCAGGAGGAGTGGTTGCGCATAATTGCCCGGCGGCGCTCAATATTGACCGCGGCAGTTACCTTGTCGCCCCGGGTCAGCACACCGTTTTTCATCCTGCCAATGTGGGCAAAATGGCCGGTGGGCGCTTTTTTGCAGTCGGTGACCTCAAACACAATGTCGCCGATGGAGATGGTGCCGTGATCCCCCACCTGTCCGCCGCTTTCGGCATAGAAAGGGGTGCGGTCAAGAATAATGGTCGCCGCGTCCTCGTCACCAAGGCTGTCCACCAGCTCATCCTCGTAAATAATGGCCTCAACCACTGCCTCGCAGCTGGCGCGCTTGTAGCCCACAAACTCAAACTGTAAATTCATACCCTTCAGCACGTCCTCGGTCCAAGCTGCGTCGCCCAAGGCAAGGCGGGTCGCCTCCCGGGCAGTTTCACGCTGTATCTTCATGCAGGCGGTAAAGCCGGCCTCGTCAATGGAAATATCCCGCTCGGCGGCAATCTCCCGCGTCAGGTCAATGGGGAAGCCATAGGTGTCATAAAGCTTAAATACTTCCTCCCCGGGGAAGATGCGAATACCCTTGTCAGTCAGGCGGTCAAGAATTTCGTTGCAGATGGATAGCCCCGCATCGATGGTTTTGGCAAAGCGCTCCTCCTCCATGCGAATGACCTTGACAATGTAGTCGCGGTTTTCGGCAAGCTCCGGGTAAGCCGACTTGTTTTCGGCAATAACGGTGTCGCAAACCTCGTACAAAAACGGCTGGGTAATGCCCAGCAACCGTCCGTGACGGGCGGCACGGCGCAGCAAACGGCGCAGAACATAGCCCCTGCCCTCGTTCTGGGGCACAACGCCGTCCCCAATCATGAAGGTGGTGGAACGGATGTGGTCGGTAATAATGCGGATGGAAACATCGGTCTTGGGGTCTTTTTTGTACTCCACCCCCGCAATGCGGCAGATGTGCTGCATAATGCGCTGTACCGTGTCCACCTCGAACAGGTTGTCCACCCCCTGCATAATGCAGGCCAACCGCTCCAACCCCATGCCGGTGTCGATGTTGGGATGCTCCAAAGGCGCGTAATTGCCGTTGCCGTCGGAGTTAAATTGGGTAAACACCAGATTCCAAAACTCCACAAAGCGGTCGCAGTCGCAGCCCACCTTGCAGTCAGGCTTGCCGCAGCCCTTGTCCTCGCCACGGTCAAAATGCAGCTCGGAGCAGGGGCCGCAGGGGCCGGAGCCAATCTCCCAGAAGTTATCCTCCCGTCCCATGCGCACTACATGGGAGGGGTCAACGCCGCGACGCTGGGTCCAGATGTCATAGGCCTCGTCGTCGTCCTGAAACACGGTGACATACAGGCGGTCTACCGGCAGCTCCAGTACCTTGGTGCAAAATTCCCATGCCCAGGCAGTGGCGTCCTCCTTAAAGTAGTCCCCAAAGGAAAAGTTGCCCAGCATCTCAAAATAGGTGCCGTGGCGGGCAGTCTTGCCCACGTTTTCAATGTCGGGGGTACGAATGCACTTTTGGCAGCTGGTGGCGCGCTTGCTGCCGTCCGGCAATGTCGCCAGCCCCATAAAGTATTTTTTCAGCGGAGCCATGCCGGAATTGATTAACAGCAGGCTTGCTTCGTCCTGGGGCACCAGCGGTGCGGAGGCCAAGCGAGTGTGATTTTTGCTTTCGTAAAAGCTCAGGAATTTCTCCCGCAGCTCGTTGAGTCCTGTCCATTTCATAATGCTTACTCCCTCTTCAAAACACAGGTATAATTACTGAACAATTATACGTTGTTTTGTAGAGTCTGTCAAGGTCGGGAGAGCTTTTCCCACAGGCCTTGAATCAGCTCCACCGAGGCAAAAGCCAGCTTGTAGTCTGGGCGCTTGCCAAGGTGCTCCACCCGCTGGGCCAGCGGTGTTTTTTCCTTGGCGGCAGCCTCCACACACAGGGGCGGGAACACCACGCACCACCAGTTTTTGCCCCCGCCGGTGCCAATGGTAAGCTGTACCGCGTCGTAGCGTCCGGCGGGCAGGATTGCGCCGGGGTAGCTGCGGGTAGTAAAGTAGAGGTTTTTTACCCGCGCTGTAACCAGCGGCGGCTTGCCTTGCCGGGTCAGCTCGTCGGCGGCCAACCGCTCAATGCGCGCCAAGCTCGCCCGCGCAGCCTGCTCGGCAGCATCCAGCGTGGGGGCAGTGGCAAACAGCTCCTGCGTACCGGCCAGCACCGCGTCACGCACCGCCAGCTTGACCCGCTGATCCTCGGCACTGTCAGAGTTGGCCAGAATGTGCAGCCGGAGCACCTGGGTTTGCAGCTGCTGGCACTGCTGCCCGAACCGCACCAACGGGGTCAGCAGAATGGCCAGCGTCAGCGCCAGTATCAGTACGGTATCTAACCGGGTTTCCTTTGACAGCATCAGTAAAAACCTCCTGTTGCAAGTTGTAGCAACAGGAGGTTTGACGGTTTTTGATTATTTATTCCAGACATCCGGTTCTTTGTGCCCGTAATTGTTGGTCACGGTGACCGGGGTAATGCTCTCGCCGGGGCGCAGCAGGCGACCCATGACCACAAAGCGCTGGTTGCCGGTGGCACCGTACATGCGGGTGCAGGTGGACAGCGTAATAATTTTATCGCTGCCGTTGACCGGGGTGTCAAAGTTAAACTGGGTGCGGCGCAGCGCTTCCTCAATAATCCCTTGGGTGTTGCCCTCGGTCTGAATGTAGTTAAAGGACGGCTCGGTGTAAAAGATGGCGAACAGCTTAAAGGTCATGACCTCCTCGGAGGTGGAGTAGTAGAAGTAGGGGAACGCCCGCGCCACATCGATAAAGTGGTAGCTGGCCAGCTGGTCAAACATCCGGTTGTTGGGGTTTAACACCTGCACGGACTTGCGCCAGTTGTTCCAGTTGTGGCCGTAGATGACGGTGTTGGAGGACATATTGGAGCTGTGGCCGGCGCTGTTGGTGTCGGGGTTGGTCCACAACACGCCATAGGTGCCCTTTTGGTAGGATTTATCGTAGTTTCGGTTGGTGTAGTAGTTCACATCCTGCCGGTTTTGCACTACTGCATGGCTGATGTTAAAGCCCGGAATGCGCAGATACCCGATGGTGTCGCTGTTAATGCCCTTCCAGTAGGAGAGTTGATTCTGCCCGCTGTCGCCGTAGTTGGCAAGGTCAAACTTGACGGTAGGCGCCGGTGGCGGAACCGGTTTGTTGGCTTTGGCGGCGGCTGCCTCTGCTTTCGCTTTTTCCTCGGCGGCCAGCCGTGCGGCCTCCTCCTGCTCCTGCCGGTACACCAGCTGAATGTCCGAAAGCACGCCGGCGGTGGTCTGCTGCAAAAGCCGTGCGTCGTTGCGGGCAGTTTTGGCCGCGTCCAGATTCTGCTGCTGGATTGCCTGTGTCTGGGCATAAAGCAGCTGCTGTTGCTGCTGCTGCGCAGCGACCACATCGGTGCGGGCAGCAAACCCCAGCACGCCAAGGTAGCATACCAGCACGGCAATCAGCCCGGGTGCCAGCTTGCGTGGACGGTGCGTTTCCCGTTCCATCTCGTTTGTCATTGAAAACTCCCCTTTTTGCTGACATAATGCAGAATTATTCTTGCGTTTTTTCCCAAAATACGATAGTATTATAGTCAATTGGAAAATGCCCCTGGCAACGCGTCTGCCCATTGCTGTTCGCGGTGGCCATGGGCAAGGCGGTAAAACCGTCCCGCAGGACAGGTAACGAATAATTGTAGTATACAAAATTGAGGCTACGGATTGCAAGTCTTTTTTGAATTTTCTCAGAAAAAGATGGAAAAAGGGGGGATTTTGGGTGAAAGTGACAATGCGTAAGGCACGGCGCACCGACATTGACGGAATGAACCGCATCTTCAATGAAAACATGAAGCGGGAGGGCGGCTGTCTGGATATTGACGCAAAGGACTACGACTACCGTCTGGAATGGTTTACCCATCACGATAAAAAGCATCCTGTTTTTGTGGGTGAGCTGGATGAGCGGATGATTTGCTGGGTTGCGTTAAGCCGCTACAATACCGACTACCCCTATGACGGAGTGGCGCTGCTGTCCATGTACCTAGATAGCACGGTGGAGCTTCCCGGGTTGCAGGATTCGCTGCTGCGGTTCATTGAGGTGCAGGCGCACGAGCTGGGCTACTACAAGCTGGTGATTATGGTATTTGCCAGCAACCGTGTGGCGCTGCACGGCTACCGCACGGCGGGCTTCCGGGATGTGGGAATTTACCGCAACCACGCCTACTACAAGGGGGAGCTGGTGGACATGGTGTTCATGGAGCGCCTGCTGCCGGTGGACATGGAGCAGCTCAAGGACTATTACCGCAAGACATACCCGTTTTACGAGGAATACTTTTGCCGGGAGGAGGCCATGCAGGAGCTGCACATGCTGCGCAACGGCATGGTGCGCTCCCCGGAGGATTACAACAAATGGATTCCCGCCGTCAAGGAGGGACCGGATGCAATCTCCGAGGATTGGGGCGGCGCGACCGTGCGTACGGTACACAACATTCCCTCCTTGGAGGAGCTGGTAGAGCAGCGGTTGGCAGAGCAGCGCAGTCTGGCACAGGCTGCCCCGCCGGAGCCGCCGGAGTCCCAGATATCCCGGGACGGCACCGAGGCAGAGCCGGAACCCGGCGAGGGCGGCAACCCCGATATTACAGAATTATAATAAAGAACGGAGCATATGGAAGATGAATCAGGCAGACAAGACGATGGATAAGATAGTAGCACTTTGCAAGGGCAGAGGCTTTGTGTACCCCGGCTCGGAGATTTACGGCGGGCTTTCCAACACCTGGGACTTTGGCCCGCTGGGAGTGGAATTTAAGAACAATGTCAAACGTGCGTGGTGGAAAAAGTTTGTACAGGAGTCCCCCTATAACGTGGGGCTGGACTGCGCTATTTTGATGAACCCGCAGGTTTGGGTGGCTTCGGGGCATGTGGGCGGTTTTTCCGACCCGCTGATGGACTGCAAGGACTGCCAGACCCGCCACCGCGCCGACAAGCTCATCGAGGACTTTTCCGGCGAGGTTGCCGACGGCTGGAGCAACGAGCAGATGCAGGACTACATTAGGGAAAAGGGCATTCCCTGCCCGGCCTGCGGCGGGAAAAACTTTACCGACATCCGCAAGTTCAACCTGATGTTTAAAACCTTTCAGGGCGTGACCGAGGATGCCAAAAACGAGATTTATCTGCGTCCCGAAACGGCACAGGGTATCTTTGTCAACTTCCAAAACGTACAGCGCACCACCCGCAAAAAGGTTCCCTTCGGCGTGGCACAGATAGGCAAGAGCTTCCGCAACGAGATTACCCCCGGAAACTTTATCTTTCGCATCCGCGAGTTTGAGCAGATGGAGCTGGAGTTTTTCTGCAAGCCGGACACCGACCTGACATGGTTTGCCTACTGGCGCAGCTACTGCGAAAAATGGCTGTACGACCTTGGCCTGACCCGGGAAAGCATTCGCCTGCGGGATCACGACGCAAAGGAGCTCTCCTTTTACTCCAAGGCGACCACCGACATTGAGTACCTGTTTCCCTTTGGCTGGGGGGAGCTGTGGGGCATTGCCGACCGCACCGACTACGACCTTGGCCGCCATGCCGAATGCAGCGGCAAAAGCATGGAATACTTTGACCCCGAAACGAACGAGCATTACACGCCCTATGTGGTGGAGCCTTCCTTGGGCGCCGACCGTGTAGCGCTGGCCTTTTTGTGCGACGCTTACGACGAGGAGGAATTGCCGGACGGCGAAACGCGTACCGTCATGCACCTCCATCCGGCGCTTGCGCCGTTCAAGGCCGCCATTCTGCCGCTGTCCAAAAAGCTAAGCGAACCGGCGGAAGCAATTTTTGCCGAGCTGGCGCGGGACTACATGGTGGACTTTGATGTTTCGGGAGCCATCGGCAAGCGCTACCGCCGTCAGGACGAGATTGGCACGCCAATCTGCATTACCTATGACTTCGAGAGCGAAACTGACGGTTGCGTCACTGTCCGTGACCGGGACACCATGGCACAGGAAAGAATCCCGGTAGCAGGACTCAAGGACTATATCGCCCAAAAAATTCGCTTCTAATACTATTCTCCCATTAAAGCACTTGTAAAAGTTCTTTCATTGCGGTGCTTTGCACCGCGCCGCGCCGCTGTAGGCGGCGGAGATAGCATTGACGGCAGTTCGGCGGCTTTTGCCGCCCCCGCACCGTTAACGCTATGATTTGATGAAAAAAGTCCCCTAAGCAGCGGAACAGCTTCCGTGCCCAGGGGACTTTCCTATTCTGTGGCGGCAGTGGCGGGGTTCAGCCGGATAATGGCACCGGAGTCGCCGTACAGGGTGTCGCTGCCCAGCATTCCGCCGGCAGTCAGCAGTACATCCGCGGCGGCCAGCTCCTGCTCCGGGAAAGGAATTTTACAGTTATTGTTGCTGCGGTTTACCACGACTAAAATGCGTTCGCCCTCGTACTCCCGCAGGAAAGCACAGGAATTTTGGTCAAAACGGACGGGCGAAAAGCTGCCTAGCCGTAGCACCGGCAGTCCGCTGCGCAGCCCGCCCAGCAGCTGAAAGAACCGTACCAGTCCCGCGTCCTCCTGCCCCCAAGGGTAGGTGCCGCGGTTAAATGGGTCAGCGTAACCGGTTAGGCCGGCCTCGTCGCCGTAGTACAGGCAGGGGCAGCCCGGCAGGGTGTATTGCAGCAGCGCACCCAGTAAAAACAACTGGCGGCCGGAGTAGTAGGCCTCCGGGGTCAGCTCGTTGTTGGCGCGCTGCCAGTCCCGGTCGTGTCCCTCCATGGGCAGTGCCGCAATCGCGGTAATGGCGCGGGGCACATCGTGGGTAGACAGGCTGTTTAACATGACATTGACCGACTGTGGCGGGTAGTTTTCCAAAATAATGCTGATAGCGTCCAGCAACCATTCCCCGCCGCCGTACCGCAAAAAGCTGAGAATGGCCGAACGCCAAGGGTAGTTCATTACGCTGTCCAGCTCCTGCCCTTGCAGGTACCGCCTGCGAATGCCGTAGGCCTGTTTGTTGGAGGCATCCTCCCACACCTCGCCCAGCAGCAGGGCGTTGGGCTTTTCGGCTTTAATGGCAGTGCGAATGTCAACAATAAATTCGTCGGGCAGCTCGTCGGCAACATCCAGACGGAACCCGTCCGCGCCTGCGCGCAGCCAGCTACGCAGCACACCGTCAGGCCCGCAGATAAAGTCCCGGTAGCTCTGCATTCCCTCGTTCAGGTCGGGCAGCGTTTCAAAGCCCCACCAGCTGCGGTAGCTGCGGGGGTACTCAATCCACGAAAACCACTCCCGGTAGGGGCTGTAGGCATCGTTGTAAGCGCCCACATGGTCGCCGTAGCGTTTTTCCTTGTTAAAGTAGATGCTGTCACTGCCGGTGTGGTTAAACACGCCATCTAAAATAATTACCATGCCCAGCCGGTGTGCCGCGTCGCAGAGGGTGATAAAGTCGTCCTCGGTGCCCAGCAACGGGTCAATTTTGCGGTAGTCAGCGGTGTTGTAGCGGTGGTTGGAGTGTGCCTCAAAGATAGGGTTCAGGTAGATGCCGGTGACACCCAGCGTGGCAAGGTAGGGGAGCTTTCCGGTAATGCCGGCCAAGTCGCCGCCAAAGTAGTCATTACACAAAAATTTATTGTCCACATCTGGACGGGAAATCATGGGTTCGTTCCAGTTACCGTGGAGGAGCCGGCCGGTGGGCAGGTTGGGCTTCCACTGGCCGCTAAAGCAAAAGCGGTCAGGGAATATTTGGTAAAACACCCCGCCCCACAGCTGCCTTGGGGTTTCGTAGTCCACGGAATAGACCGTCAGCTGCCACAGGTCGTTGTCGTCCAGCACACCACAGCTGCCCTCATCCATGCCCAAACGGCGACTGCCGCCGCACAGGGTAAAGCGGTAAAAATACAGTCCGGGGCGGGGCGGGGTAAACACCGTCTGCCAGATAGCGCTGCCGTCCTTGGTGCCGGCCGGCTCCAGCGGCTGGTAGCAAAGCGGGGTTACAAAGTCATCCGCCTCGTACATCTCCAGCACTGGGGTGTCCAGCCCGTCAGCCAGTAGCAGACGCAGGGTGACCGGCGTTCCGGCCGCCACCGCGCCAAAGGGCTGCTTATAAAAAAGATCCCGGCTGTTAAAAATCATGAAGATCGCTCCTAATCCAGCTTCCAGATATCGCGGGCGTAATCGTGAATGGCGCGGTCAGCGCAAAACACGCCCGATGAGGCAATGTTGTTCAGCGACATCCGCTGCCAGCGCAGGTTTTCCTGCCCGTAAATGCGCGAGGCGGTGCGCTGTGCGACACAGTAGCTGTCAAAATCGGCAGCGGCCATGTAGCTGTCAGTGGTGGTCAGATAGCGGGACAGCTCGGCAAAGGAAGCAAGGTCGGGGCGGGAATTTAAAAATCCAATGACCTCCTGCAACACCGGGCTGGAGGAAATGACCCGCTGAGGGTGGTAGCCTGCCCGTTTGCAAGCCAGTACATCGGGGGTTTTCATGCCAAACAGCAGAATGTTGTCGTCCCCTACCTGATCGTGAATCTCCACATTCGCGCCGTCTAGCGTGCCAATGGTGATGGCACCGTTGAGCATCAGCTTCATGTTGCCGGTGCCGCTGGCCTCGGTACCCGCCAAGGAAATCTGCTCCGAAATCTCGCTTGCCGGCATCAGCTTTTCGGACAGCGTAACATTGTATTCCTCCAAAAAGACCACCTTGAGCTGGTCGCGCACCATGGGGTCGTTGTCAATAATCACGCCCAGGTCGCAGATAAACTTGATAATCTGCTTGGCGAGGTAGTAGCCGGGTGCGGCCTTTGCCCCAAAGAAGTAGGTCTTGGGCTGGAACGGCCCGCCGGGGTTGCCCCGCAGGTACAGGTACTGTGCGGCAATCTGCAACGCGCACAGGTGCTGCCGCTTGTATTCGTGCAGGCGCTTGACCTGTACGTCAAAGACGGAATTGGGGTTGACCACAATGCCGCGTTCGTCGTGCAGCCAGCAGGCAAAGTCCACCTTGTTGCGCCGCTTCACCTCCGCCAGCTCGGTCAGGACGGTAGTGTCCGTTTCCAGCTGCTTTAGCTTGGTCAACTGGGAAAAGTCGTGGAGCCAACCGTCCCCTATCTGCTCGTTAATAAACCCAGTCAGCAGGGGGTTGGATTGCAGCAGCCACCGGCGGGAGGCAATGCCGTTGGTGACATTCTTAAACTTTTGCGGCGTTACGGAATAAAAATCACGGAAAATGTCATCCCGAATAATCTGGCTGTGGAGCCGGGAAACGCCGTTGACGCTGTGACTGCCCGCTACGCACAGGTAGGCCATGCGTACCTTGCCGTCGCCAATAATGGCCATACGGCGGATTTCCTCCTCGCTTTTGCCGTACTGCTCCCGCAGGGACACGCAAAAACGGCGGTTAATCTCCTCAATAATCTGTGTGATGCGGGGCAGCAAGGTCTGCATCTGCCGCAAATCCCACTGCTCCAGCGCCTCGGCCATGACGGTGTGGTTGGTGTAGGCAAAGGAGTGCGTGACCACCTCCCAGCACTGCTCCCAGCTATAGCCGCACTCGTCCAGCAGGACGCGCATAAGCTCGGGAATGGCCAGCGTGGGGTGGGTGTCGTTAATGTGAATGGCGTTTTTTTCGGCAAAGTTGTCAATGGTGCCGTAAACCGACATGTGCCGCCGGAAGATGTCGCCGATGGACGCGCAGGCCAAAAAGTACTGCTGCCGCAGTCGCAGCAGCTTGCCCTCGGCATGGTTGTCGTTGGGGTACAGCACCTTGCTGATGACCTCGGCATAGGAATTTTTACCAAATGCGCCCAGATAGTCGCCCTTGTTGAACAGCTCCATGTCAATGCCGGGACTGCGCGCCTGCCACAGTCGCAGCAAGCTGACCGCCTTGGTGTCGTAGCCGGTAAGATACAGGTTATAGGGGACAGCCAGTACGGTGCTGTAGCCCACCTGCTGCGCCATCAGGTGGCCGTCGTCCCAGTGCTCGTTGACGGTGCCGCCAAACCGCACCTCCACCGTGTGCTCGGGCAGCGCCTCCAGCCAGACCTCGCCGCCGGGCAGCCAGTAGTCGGGCAGCTCGCTTTGCCAGCCGTCCGAAATTCGCTGCTTGAAGATACCGTATTCATAGAGTATACTGTAACCGGTGGCATAGTAGTTGTCGGTGGCCAGTCCGTCCAGATAGCAGGCAGCCAGCCGTCCCAGACCGCCGTTGCCCAGCCCCGGGTCGGGTTCGCAGCGGTACAGGTTATCCAGCTTAACATCCATGCTGGTCATGGCCTGCCGGAACTGCTGCTCAATGCCAAGATTGTACAGGTTGTTTTTCAGGCTTTTGCCCACCAAAAATTCCATGGACAGGTAGTAGACCTGTTTTTTGCCGCTGGCGTTGCAGTCGGCCACAAAGGCCTTGCGCCGCTCGTCAATTAGGTCGCGCACCACCATGGCGCCCGCCTTGTAAAACAGCTC
>JAVVRO010000017.1:12168-17785 GCA_036654695.1 Angelakisella sp.
GCCAGCTTCTTTTTAATTGCGGCGGCAAGACTTTCCGCAGTTACATAAGGTTGATTTATCATCATGACACTCCATTTCGTCAATGCCAAAAAAGGCAAGATTAGCTCGGTAGCTATAGTATACCTGATTTTTGACGCTTTCACAATGAAAAAAGATACAAAAACCCGCTTAAATGTGTAAAAAGGGCTTTTTTCTGAGACGCTTTTCCACTATAATAGAGAACAGGGAGACCTCAACAAAAAAAGGAGTGTGGAGATGAACCGCATTAAAGTAAATATTCTGGGGAGCAACTATACGTTGACCACCGATACCCCCGAAAGTCGGGTGCGTGAGATTGAACGCGAGCTTTCGACAAAGCTCAATGAAATCCGGGATTCCCGGGCAAATATTTCCTCGGTGGACGCGCTGGTTATTTTGGCGCTGAACCTGATGGATGAGATTGGCGAGACGGAGCACGGCGCCGACCGGATGCGCGAACAGCTAAGCGAATACATGGAGGAAGCTGGGCGGGCGCGCACCGAGGCGGAGGAAGCACGGCGCGAGGTGGAGCGGTTGCAGCGCGAGCTGGACAGGCAGCGCCGGTGAGGGCTGTCGAGGTTTTAGCTCCGGTGGGCGGACCCGAGCAGCTGCTGGCCGCCGTACGCAGCGGCGCAGACGCGGTTTATTTGGGTAGCCGCGGCTTTAACGCACGGCGCAATGCCGCAAACTTTGACGGTGACGGACTGGCCGACGCGGTGGCCTACTGCCATGGACGCGGCGTCAAGGTGCATGTTACACTGAACACCCTAATACTTGACGGGGAGCGCCAAAGGCTGCTGGACGAGCTGGCACTCATTGCCGCCAGCGGTGCGGATGCAGTCATTGTACAGGACCTTGGGGTGGCGGCACTGGTACGACAGTGCTGTCCCACTCTGGTAATGCACGCCTCCACCCAGTTGTCAGTGCACAACGTGGCGGGGGCGCTATTGATGAAGGAGCTGGGCTTTACCCGGCTGGTGCTGGCACGGGAGCTCTCCCTTGCCGAGATTACCCAAATTAAGCAAAAAAGCGGGCTGGAGATTGAAGTGTTTGTCCATGGGGCACTGTGCATGTCAATGTCCGGCAACTGCTACCTTTCGGCGTTGCTGGGGGAACGCAGCGGCAACCGTGGGCTTTGCGCCCAGCCCTGCCGCCTGAACTTTCGCAGCGGCAACCGGGAATACGCGCTGTCCCTCAAGGACTTGTCGGCGGTGGAGCAGATTGGCGCGCTGGCCGAGGCCGGCGTAGATTCCCTGAAGATTGAGGGCAGAATGAAGCGCCCGGAGTATGTTGCGGCAGCGGTAACTGCCTGTCGCCGTGTCCTTGCGGGGGAGCCGCCGAATCTGGAGGAGCTGCAAGCGGTATTTTCCCGCAGTGGCTTTACCAACGGCTACCTGACCGGCCAGCGTGAGGTATCGATGTTTGGCTACCGCAGGCGGGAGGATGTAACTGCCGCCGCCGGTGTGCTGGACAGTCTTGCCGCAGGCTACCGAAACGAAGCACAGCGACTGCCGCTGACCATGCAGTTTACCCTGCGGGCAGACTGCCCCGCGCGGCTGGTGGCCGGTGATGGCCGGCATACCGTTACTGTAACCGGCGGGGTGCCGCAGCTTGCCCAAACCCGGCCAACCGACCTTGCGCTGGTGCGCCGCGGGCTGGAAAAGCTGGGCGGCACACCGTTTTATCTGGAACAGCTGACTGCCGAGCTGGACGAGGGACTGATGTTGCCGGTATCGGCGATGAACGCCCTGCGCAAGGAGGCCGCGGAACAGCTGCTGGCGCTGGCCGCCCAGACCAAGCCCCATGCCTTTGCCTACCCCGAGGAGGACTTTACCAGTACCGGTGCGGGGAGCAGCACTCCGCAGCTGTGGGTGCGGCTGGAACGTGTAACCCAGCTGACCGAACCGGTGAAAAACTGCGGGGCATTGATTACCCTGCCGCTGAACGAGCTATACTCCCATCAGGAGCTCCTTGCCGCGCTGGGGGACCAACTGGCCGCCGAGCTGCCCATGCTGGTGTTCCCCGACGACGAGGCCGCCACCGAAGGCCGCCTGACCCAGCTGCGGCAGGCGGGGCTGACCGCTGTGGTCGCGGGCTCCCAAGGGGCACTGTTTTTGGCGCGCCGAGCAGGGCTATCGGTAATTGGGGATGCTACTCTTAATATACTCAACAGCACCGCGCTGGGTGAATATGAGCGAATGGGGCTGACTGCCGCTACCGTCTCGATAGAAAGCACCATGCAGGGCGCAAAGCAGCTGCAAGGGCGCATTCCGGTGGGGGTGCTGGGCTATGGCTACCTGCCGGTGATGACCTTCCGGAACTGCCCGGCGCGCACCGAGGCCGGTTGCGCGGGCTGTACCGGGCGCAGGGACATTACCGACCGGCAAAATAACGACTTCCCCCTGCTGTGCCGCAACAAACGCTACAGTCAGCTGCTGAACCCCGTGCCGCTCTATTTGGGCGACCGGCAGGAGGTGCTCCGGGGGCTGTCCTTTGTAACACTTTACTTTACGGTGGAAACGGCGCGGCAGGTGAACGAGCTGCTGGAGCTGTGGAACAGCGGAAGCTCCTACCCCGGCAAGCGCACCGGCGGGCTGTACTTTCGGGAACTGCTGTAGCGTGGCGCAAGCGTGTCAGCGCGACAAAGCCGCCAAGCAGCGGCAGAACGGAGGGAAACCACAGAATGGAGACAATGAAAATAACCCTGCTGCGACCCAATGGGGTGCTGCCACGGCGGGCGACCGGCGGCGCGGCGGGCTACGACCTAGCGGCGGCACTGGATGCGCCTGTGCGGGTGGAGCAGGGCAAGGTTGTCCTTATTCCCACCGGGGTTGCCATTGCCCTGACCCCGGGCTATGGGGCGCTGGTGCTGGGGCGCAGCGGACTGGGCATTCGGTACGGGGTTGCGCCGGTCAACGCGGTGGGGCTGATTGACAGCGACTACCGGGGCGAAATTATGGTGGGACTGACCTGCCATCTTGCCGCGGGCTACACCATCCAGCCCGGCGAGCGCGTTGCGCAGCTGGTGGTCATTCCGGTAGCGCTGCCCCAATTGGAGCAGGTAGACCAACTGGACGATACTGCACGCGGCGGCGGCGGGTTTGGCTCCAGCGGGACACTCTGAGCACTACAAATTTTGCGGGGGGCGCACAGCTTCCCCCATGGATAGGGGCTGGTTCCTTGAAGATAATTTTAGCCTCCCAGTCGCCCCGCCGGCGGGAGCTGCTGCAAAAGCTAATCCCGGACTTTTTGGTATTGCCCTCCGGTGCGGAGGAAACGGTGCCGGAGGGTCTTGCGCCGGAACAGGCGGTACTGCTGATTGCCGAAAAAAAGGCGGCCTGCATTCGGCAGCAGCACCCGGAGGCCTGCATTATTGCGGCGGATACGGTGGTGGTCATCGACGGACTTGTTTTGGGCAAGCCCGCCGACCGTGGGGCGGCAGAACAGATGCTGCACCGGCTGTCCGGCAGAGTACATACGGTGTACACCGGTATGGTCGTTTTGTGCGGCGCACAGGCTCGGCGCTCGGTCACTGCCACACAGGTGGAGTTTTACCCACTGACCCCGGCAGAAATTACCCGCTACATCGACAGCGGCGCACCCTTTGACAAGGCGGGCGGCTATGGCATTCAGGACGGCGGGTGTGTTTTTGTCAAGGGAATTAACGGCGACTGGTACAATGTCATGGGGTTGCCGGTGGCGGTGCTTTACCGCGAACTTTCGGCGCTGAATGTGGCCTGTCTGTAAATTTTACTCAAAATGTAGTATTTTGTAGTAAAAAAGGTGACTCTGTTTCTTGTACAAGCGTGGTTTTTACTGTATACTGGATAGCATAGAAAAGAAGTTAGTCTTGTTGCAGCGAAGTTTTTTGACCAAAAAAACCAGAATGGAGAACGATAATGTTTGGGAACAAGGATATAGGCATTGATTTGGGTACTGCCAATACCCTCATATACATGAAGGGCAAGGGCATTATTATGCGCGAGCCTTCGGTGGTTGCGGTGGATATTCGCAACGATACAGTCATCCATGTGGGGCAAAAGGCCAAGGATGTCATTGGCCGTACCCCCGGCTCCATTGTGGCAATCCGTCCGCTGAAGGACGGTGTTATTGCCGATTTTGACATTACCGCCAGCATGTTGCAGATGTTTATCGAGCAGGTGCTGGGGAAAACCATCTTTGGCAGTCCGCGCATTGTTATCTGTATTCCCAGCGGAGTAACCGCGGTGGAAAAGCGCGCGGTACGCGAAGCCGCTATTAAAGCGGGGGGCAAATACGTCGCGATTATTGAAGAACCCATGGCGGCGGCCATTGGCGCGGGCTTGCCGGTGGAGGAAGCCGTCGGCAGCATGATTGTTGACATCGGCGGCGGCACCAGCGAGGTTGCGGTTATTTCCATGGGCGGCATTGTCGCCTCCAAGTCGGTGCGCACCGCTGGGGACGAATTTGACCGCAACATTATTGCCTATATTAAAAAGAAGTACAACCTGCTCATCGGGGAGCGCACTGCGGAGGACATCAAGACCACCATTGGGTCGGCTTACCCCTATGCCAACGAGGAAACCATCGAGGTCAAGGGGCGCAATCTGGTGGATGGCTTTCCCAAAAATATCTTTATTACACCCAAGGAAATCCGCGAGGCGCTGGCCGATTCGGTGGTCTCCATTTTGGATGCGGTGCGGGTCACGCTGGAACGCACCCCGCCCGAGCTTTCGGCGGACATCATTGATCGCGGCATTACCCTGACCGGCGGCGGCGCGCTGCTGAAGGGACTGGATGAGCTGCTTGCCATTGAAACCGGAATGCCGGTGCAGATTGCCGAAAACCCGCTGGACTGCGTTGCGCTGGGAACCGGCAGAATTTTGGAGTCCCCCATGCGCCACAAGGAAGCGCTGTTTACCGACGAGCGCAAGTAAAAGCGAACCGGATGCGTAGGGGCAGCCTTGTGCTGACCCCTATCATGTTTTTGCAGGGGCGGGTGAGGGATGATGAAGGACTTTTTTAAAAGCAAGCAGTTCCAAATTCTGCTGGCTGTATTTGCCTTACTTGTGGCCTTTTTTTTGCGGGCGGTTTATGTGGGCGCCCTCATGCCGTTTTTGTCCGGGGTGGGCGGCCTTGTACTGACCCCTGTTGCCAACGTAACCGCTGCGGTGGCGGGTGCCGCGCAGGAGGCACTGTCGCCCTACTTTAATGTCGGCAAGCTGCGGGAGGAAAACGAGCGCTTGCAGGAGGAAAACCGCAAGCTGACCGAGCAGCTGGTGGACTACCAAAACCTGAAAACCGAAAACGACAACTTCCGCGAATTTTTGGAGCTCAAGGAGCGCAACAAGGACTTTGTGTTTGAACCGGCCTCGGTGGTCGGGCGCAGTCCCGACGAGCGCTTTGGTTCCTTTGTCATTGATGTGGGCAGCTACCATGGCATTTCCCCCCGCGACCCGGTAGTAACCTCCGACGGACTGGTGGGGCTGGTCACCGAGGTCAGCTACAGCTACGCCAAGGTTTCCACCATTCTGGATATTTCAGTGGACATTGGCGCGGTGGATATCCGCACGTTGGACACCGGCATGATTACCGGTACCATTCCCTTTGCCGCACAGGG
>JAVVRO010000018.1:0-17501 GCA_036654695.1 Angelakisella sp.
TTCCAGCATCTGTGTCACCGAACGTAGCTTGGCTACGTTTTGCTCCAGCTTGGTAATATCCTCCTCCACAGCACCGGGCAGCAGTTGTACCAAAAAACCGCCCGCCGCCCGCACGGTCAGGTCGGGGTTGACCAGCACCCCCAGCGCACAAACGCTGGGAGTCTGCTCGCTGGTAGCAAAGTAGCTGGTAATATCCTCGGCAATTTCCCCCGAAACCAGCGGTACCATTCCCATGTACGGCTCCTTGAGCCCCAAATCCTTCATGACATACAGCGACCCATTTTTGCCTACCGCACCGGAAACATCCAGCTTGCCAAATTGGTTCAGCGGCAGCTCGACCACCGGGTTTTGCACATACCCTTTCACGTTACCGTTGGAGTCCGCTACCGCAATGACCGCGCCGGTCGGGCCATCGGCCTTGACACGCAGCGTCACGCTGTTGCCCTCACCCTTTAGCCCCGCGCCAATAATGCTGGCCGCAGTCATTAAGCGCCCCAACGCGGCAGTAACCACGGCGCTGGTTTTATGGATTGCCTCAGCCTGTGCGACCATGTCGGTAGTATCCGCCGAATAGCAGACCGCCGCACCCGAAGCCGTAATCATCCTAACAAAGTCACCCATTGCAGTTCCCTATACTTTCCTTTATTCTTTCCGCTTGGCGATGTATACCAGCCGTTCTTCCTTGTCGCAGGGCGGTAGCCCCGTGTAGTCCCCTTGTACCTCCAACAGCGCAAAGCCTGCCGACAACAGCATTCGTTCCACCTGGGGAGTGTCAAAGCTGTACTCCCGGAAGCTTTCGCTGCTGCGATGATAGCTTGTGCCCCTGCGCTCAAAAAAATCCAGCTCAATATCCACCGCACCGCCGGTTGCATGGTAAAAATTTTGCCAGACGCAGTATACTTGGTCGGTATCGTATACAAAGGTATTGTTGCCAAGTACCGCACGGTGCTTGTAGGGTGTGTTCAGGTCAAAGATAAAGATGCCCCCCGGTTCGACAAAGAACTTTAGCCGGTCAAACGCTTGCTGTACTGCTCCTTCGCCCTCCAGATGATTCAGGCTGTCCTGCATACAAAAAGCAGCATCCACCGTGCCGTACAAATCCAGCTGCTCCATGGGTTGGCACAAAAACAGGATTGGGCGACACCCCTCCCCCACAGGTTTTGCCGTGGCCTGCATCAGCATATCGGGCGAGGCATCCACCCCGATAACCTCCAGACCCCGCGCGGCCAGCTCCACGGAAAGCGAGCCTGTCCCACACGCTAAATCAAGGACAAGCTCACACCTGTCCTTGAAACAACTTACTTGTTTTAAAAAGAAATCCGCGCGTGCCGCATAGTCGACCTCGCCAATCAAGCTGTCATAAAAGGCGGCAAAGGACGCGTTATATCCTGCCATCCTCACGATCCAGCCTTTCAAAAATTGCGGTATAGCCATCGGAGCCGTAGTTGAGCGAACGGTTAACACGGCTGATGGTGGCGGTGCTGGCACCGGTTTCCTGCACAATTTCACTGTAAACACGGTGCTCGCTTAGCATCTTTGCCACCTGTAACCGCTGGCAAAGCGCTTTTAGCTCTGGCACGGTGCACAAATCATCAAAGAATTTGTAGCACTCCTCGGTATTTTCCAGCGCAAGAACCGCGCGGAACAGATAGTCCACATTAAAATCTTTTAGCTTTGAATTCATCCTGCACACCCCTATCCTTTGTCATGGTATCAGTTTAGCATTTTATAGTGTAAAAGTAAATACCCTGCCGCCGGATTGGTGGAATGTTTCCATGGGAGTCGGTTAATTGTCCATATCGTTGCGTACAATGTCCTCCAGCGTTTCCCGCCGGACAACCACGCGGGAAGCTCCGCTGCGCACCATGACCACCGGCGGGCGCGGGTTTCGGTTGTAGTTGGAGGACATGGAGTAGTTGTATGCCCCGGTACACAGCACCGCAAGAATATCCCCCGGCTCGGCGTGTTGCAACGGAACATTTTCACCCAACAGGTCGCCCGATTCGCAGCACTTCCCCGCCACGGTAACTACCGCTTGCTGTGGCTGTGCGGCCTTGTTGGCCAAGGTAAAGGTATAGTCCGAATGATACAGCGCATAGCGGGGATTGTCGGTCATGCCGCCATCCACCGACACATAGGTACGGATATTGGGAATTTCCTTGACCGCGCCCACATGGTAGAGTGTCGCACCGGCAGCGCCAACAATGGAGCGCCCCGGCTCCAGAATAATATAGGGCAGCGCAAGGTTGTTTTTGGCGCAGCAGTCCCGCACCACTGCCGACACCCGCTCCATGTAGCTGCTGTAGGGCGAGGGGTCATTGGCGGTGACATAGCGGATGCCAAAGCCGCCGCCGAGGTTCAGTTCCGGCAGCGCAACGCCGGTCTGTCGCTGAATGGCTCCCAAAAAGTCCACCATGACCGCTGCTGCATGGGCAAATGGCTCCAAATCGAAAATCTGGGAACCAATGTGGCAGTGAATGCCGCGCAAGGTCAAGCTGGGTTGAGCAAGCGCAAGGGTAACCGCCTCCATCGCCTCGCCGGTTTCCAGCGCAAAGCCAAACTTACTGTCAATCTGTCCGGTGCGCACAAAGTCGTGGGTGTGTGCGTCAATGCCCGGTTTAATGCGCAGCATGACGGCAGTTTTGCCCGGCCGTGCCGCTGCCAGCTGGGCAAGCAGACGCAGCTCGGTCAGGTTATCCACCACAATGCGCCCCACGCCGGTTTCCAGCGCAAGGGTCAGCTCCTCCATGGTCTTGTTGTTGCCGTGGAAGATAATTTTGGACGCAGGAAAGCCCACCGCTATGGCAGTGTACAGCTCGCCAGCCGACACCACATCAAGGCCAAGCCCCTCCTCCATGACCACACGGCAGAGTGCCTTGCAGTTCATGGCCTTGGAGGCATAGGCCACCATGCCGTGCCCTTGATAGCAGTGCTCCATCGACTGGACATAGCTTTTGCAGACGCTGCGCATGCCGTCCTCATCCATGACATAAAGCGGTGTGCCATACTGCTGTGCAAGCTCCACGGCGTCGCATCCGCCAATGGTCAGGTGTCCCAGTTTGTTTACTGCAAAGGAATCAGAAATCATCGAAAAAACCATCTCTTTCGGTGTTAATTCGTTGGTACCGCCGCGCTGGTTCAGCCGTCCGCCTCGATGCTGTCAATGATGCTGCGCAGCTGCTCGGCTCCCATGCCGGTCACAGCCGAAAATGGCACCAACGTCATCTGGTCGGCACAGGGCAAATCCAATGCTGCCAGCTGCTGCTCCAGCTGCTTGGGCGTCAGCTTATCCGCCTTGGTCAGTACCACGACAAAGGGCAGTTCACTGTCAATCAAGTAGTTAATCATAATGCGGTCGTCCTCGGTAGGCTGGTGGCGGATGTCAATGAGGGAAAAAACCAAACGGATGTCTCGGTCGCCGCTTAAATACCCCTCAATCAGCTCTGCCCAGCGGAGCTTTTCGCTGCCAGAAACCTTGGCATAGCCGTAGCCCGGCAGGTCAACAAAGTACATGCCGCCCCCGGAAAAAAAGTTGATGGTGGCGGTTTTGCCGGGAGTTCCGCTGACTCTTGCCAGCGACTTGCGGTAAAACAGCTTGTTAATCAGCGAGGACTTGCCCACATTGGAGCGCCCCGCAAAAACAATTTCGGGTCTGTCGCTGGGCGGCAGCTGTTCCAGCATCCCGAAGGAGGTAAAAAATTCAACCAGATGATAATTCACAAAAGTTCTCCTTTACTGGCACAGCACCGCACCGTGAGGGTCGTTTTTGGCCACAGCGGGAATCGGGTGGCTCTCCGCCGGTACCGGCAGGCGGGTCAACGCTGTTTCCAGCACCGTTTCCATCTGCTCGGCAGGCACAAATCGAACGTTGTCCTTCACTATCTGCTCCACATCGTCAAGGTCGGGCAGGTTAGCCGCTGGAATAATAATCGTCTTGATGCCATGCTTGTAGGCCGCCATGGTTTTTTCGCGCAGGCCGCCAATGGGCAGCACCCGGCCGCGCAAGGTAATTTCGCCGGTCATGGCTACATCGTGCCGCACCGGAATGCCCGACAGCGCCGAAATGAGCGCTGTGCAGGTGGTAATGCCCGCCGAGGGACCGTCCTTGGGCACTGCGCCCTCTGGGAAGTGGATGTGAATATCCTTATCCTTATGGAAAGTTCCGCTGATGCCGTACTGGACGCAAACACCGCGAATGTAGGTAATGGCGGCGGCAACCGATTCCTTCATGACATCGCCAAGGGAGCCGGTAAACTGGTTTTTTCCGCTGCCGTCCATAATGGCCGCTTCCACCTGTAGTATTTCGCCGCCAACCGTTGTCCATGCAAGACCGTTAGCGACGCCCACTTGGTCGCAGTGCAGCAGCTCGTCGTCCTTAAATTTGCGGCTACCTAAGTAGGCCTCCAGGTTTTTGGAGGTAATGGTAACCCTCTTGGGCGGTTCCTTGGAAACCAGCTTGACCGCAGCCTTGCGGCAAAGGGAGGCAAGCTGCCGTTCCGCACCGCGCACCCCTGCTTCGCGGGTGTAGTAGTCAATGATGTCGTACAACGCACCGTCCGCAATGGATAGGGAACGTGGGGGAATGCCGTGGCGGGTCAACTGCTTGGGTACCAGATGGCGCTTTGCAATCTGGAATTTTTCTTCCCGAGTGTAGCTGCCAATCTCGATAATCTCCATGCGGTCCAGCAAGGGTGCGGGAATCGTCTCCCGGCTGTTTGCCGTGGCAATAAAGAAAACCTGAGACAGGTCAAAAGGAATTTCAATAAAATGGTCACGGAAGCTGTTGTTCTGTTCGCCGTCCAGCACCTCAAGCAGTGCCGAGGACGGGTCGCCGCGAAAGTCGTTGCCCAGCTTGTCAACCTCATCCAGCAGCAGCAGCGGGTTGGCGCTACCGGCCTGCTTCATGGCATTAATGATGCGCCCGGGCATGGCTGCCACATAGGTTTTGCGGTGGCCGCGAATGTCGGATTCATCCCGCACACCGCCCAGCGACATACGCACATAGTTGCGTCCCATGGCGTCGGCAATGGAATGGGCAATCGAGGTTTTCCCCACCCCGGGGGGGCCCAGTAAGCAGATAACCTGACCCTTGATGTTGGGCGATAGCTTGCGCACCGCCAGCGCTTCCAAAATGCGCTCCTTGACCTTGCTAAGGCCGTAGTGCTGCTGGTTGAGCAGTATTCTGGCTTTTTCAATATCGATTTTGTCCTTGGTGTAGGTATTCCACGGCAGTTCCAGCACCAAATCAAGGTAGTTCCGCAGTACAGCGGCCTCCTGCGTGCCGCTGGTCATACGACCCATTCTATCCAGCTCTGAAAGGAGCTTTTCCTCGCTCTTTTCCGGCAGCTTCAGCGCCAGAATGCGTTCGCGGTAGTTCTCAATGTCCTCGTAGGTGGTTTCACCCTCGCCCAGCTCGCTGGAAATGACCTTGAGCTGTTCCCGCAGGTAGTATTCCTTTTGGTTTCGATCCATCTGCTCCCGCACCTTGTCGTGAATGTCCTGCTCCAAGGAAAGAATCTCGTTTTCCTGCTCCAGTATCTGTACCAGCATTTCCAGTCGGCGGGTAATGCTGGATTCCTCCAGCACTGCCTGTTTATCCTCGTACCGCAGCTGCATGTTGCCCACAATAAATTCGGCAAGGTAGGCCGGATCCTCCGACACCATAATGCCGGTGATAAATTCCCGGGGCATTTTGGGAGTCAGGGTGCAGTACTGCTCAAACAGCTCCTTGACAGTGCGCAGCATGGCATCGCAAAGCGCCTTGTCGCCCACGCGGCTTTTCATGGGGTATTCCGTAACCTCGCCCAACATAAAGGGCGCATCGCTGGACAGGCGGGTCAGCTTGGCACGGTACTTGCCCTCCACCACCACGCGCAGACTTTCGCCTTGGGCACGCACCACCTGCCGTACCTCCGCCACTACGCCAACCTTGTACAGGTCGCTGACAGCGGGTTCGTCGGTCTCAATCTCCTGCTGGGTAATCATAAATATCTGGCGGTCATACTTGGACATGGCTTCGTTTAGCGCCAGCATGGATTTTTCTCGCGCAACATCGAAGTGCAAAATCATGCTGGGGAACAGCACCAGCCCGCGCAAAGGCAGCACCGGCAGTTTGACGGTGGGCTTGATGGATTTTACGGGCTTGGGCTTTACAGTCTTGGCCGTTACAGCCGCTTTTTCTTGTGTTTTTGGCTGGGTCATGTACAGTTTCCTTTCTATGGACAAATGCTACCCCCGTGTCTGCACACAGGAGTAGCAAGTGCGTTAAGATACGTTAATGCCGCCCTTTTTGCGTCGTTCCGTTTGCTGCGGCAACGCCAGCCGAACAGCTTTTCGCGCCGGATTTTTAGTAATCAACGGCTTTTGTTTCCCGGTAATGCAGTCCTCAGTAATAACGACACGCTCAATGGTGCAGTCGGAGGGAACCTCAAACATCACCGAGCTCAGCACTCCCTCCATAATGGAGCGGAGTCCCCGGGCGCCGGTTTTCAGCTCAATTGCCTTTTTGGCAACCGCGCGCAATGCTGCGTCTTCAAATTCCAGCTGACAGCCATCCAGCGTAAACAGCTTTTGGTACTGCCTCAGAATCGCATTGCGGGGCTTGGTCAAAATGCTGACCAGAGCCTGTTCGTCCAATGGGTCGAGCGTCGAAATGACCGGAATGCGCCCCACCAGCTCCGGAATTAGGCCGTAGCGCACCAAATCGTGGGGCACCACCTGACGAAGCAGCTTTTGCTTGTGCTCCTCGCGGCTTTCCTTCAGCTGTGCGCCAAAGCCCATGCTGGAACGGTCAGAACGCTTTTCAATAATGCTTTCCAACCCCTCAAACGCGCCGCCGCAGATAAAGAGGATGTTGGAGGTATCAATCTGGATAAACTCCTGTTGGGGATGCTTACGCCCACCCTGAGGCGGCACATTGGAAACTGTGCCCTCCAGAATCTTTAGCAGCGCTTGCTGTACGCCCTCGCCGCTGACATCGCGGGTAATGGAGGGGTTTTCACTTTTACGGGAAATCTTGTCGATTTCATCAATGTAGATAATCCCTTTCTCGGCGCGGTCAATGTCAAAGTCGGCAGCCTGAATAAGACGAAGTAGGATGTTTTCAACATCTTCACCAACATAACCGGCTTCGGTCAAGGTGGTAGCATCGGCAATGGCAAACGGTACGTTAAGCACCCGCGCAAGGGACTGCGCCAAAAATGTTTTGCCCACGCCGGTGGGTCCCAGCAACAAAATGTTGCTCTTATTCAGTTCCACATCGCCGCTTTCCCCAAAGTAGATGCGTTTGTAGTGGTTGTAAACCGCTACTGACAGCGTGCGCTTGGCTTCATCCTGCCCCACCACATACTCGTCAAGATAGTTCTTGATTTCAGCAGGCTTGGGGATGGTGATGTCAATTTCCTGATGCACCGGCTTTTTTTCTGGATGCTGCTCATCCAGTACCGCCAAGCAAAGCTCAACGCACTCGTTGCAGATAGAAACACCGGGGCCGGCAATCATCCGGTCGACCTGCTCCTGCAGCTTGCCGCAGAAGGAGCATCTAAGCTGTTTGTCATTTTTCGCCATTGCTGCAAACTCCCTATTACTCGGTTATTTGGCACGGTAATCAGTCGTGATGAATCAAAATCTTGTCGACCAAACCGTATTCTTTTGCTTCCTCGGCGGACATAAAGTTGTCGCGCTCGGTATCCTGCTTAATCACGTCCAAGGGTTTTCCGGTCTGCTGAGCGAGCTTTTCATTCAGCGTTTCCTTAATGCGCAGCATCCGGTCAGCGTGTATCTTGATGTCGGTGACCTGCCCCTGAAAACCGCCCAGGGGCTGATGAATCATAATTTCACTGTTTGGCAAGGCAAAGCGCTTGCCGGGGGCGCCGGAGGAAAGCAAAAATGCGCCCATGGAGGCCGCCATGCCCACACAGATAGTGGAAACATCACACTTGATGTACTGCATGGTGTCATAAATGGCCATTCCGGCCG
Organism: Angelakisella sp.; assembly: GCA_036654695.1. Lineage (GTDB taxonomy): Bacteria > Bacillota > Clostridia > Oscillospirales > Ruminococcaceae > Angelakisella. The sequence continues at coordinate 7,978 of JAVVRO010000018.1, forward strand.
TCACAGAACCGCCGGGGCTGTTGATATACAGGCTAATGTCCTTTTCGGGGTCCTGCCCTTCCAGATACAGCAGCTGTGCTACTACAAGGCTGGCAACGGTGTCGTTAACTTCCTCACAAAGCATAACGATACGGTCATTGAGCAGTCTGGAAAAAATATCATAGGAACGCTCGCCGCGGTTTGTTTGTTCAATTACCATTGGGACTAAACTCATAAAAAATGCACCTCCAGAATTTATTTCGAGGCTGCATCTGACGACACAGCCTCTATGTACAAAACTTACTCGTCTTTTTCGCTCTTGACCTTTTTCGCCTTGGGGGCGGCTGCCTTCTTGGGCTTTTCCGCTGCGGGCTTTTCCTCTTTTTCGCTTTTCTCTGCCTTCTTGGAGGCTGGCTTGGCTTTCGCTTCGGCAGTCACTACGGCATTTTCTTTAATCAGGTCAACCGCCATATTCAGTTTAAGGCTGGAAGCAATGCTTTCTTCGCTAATGAAGGTCTTTACCTTTTCCAGCTCGATGTTGTAGGATTTTGCGGCCTTTTCGTACTCGGCGGTAATTGCCTCGGCAGTGGGGGTCAGGCCCTCCAGCTCGGCAATCTTTTCCAGTGTCAGCGTTACCTTAACCTGCTGCTCGGCCTGTGGGGCAAAGTTTTTGCGGAATGCGTCCATGTCTCCGCCGGTATACTTGAGGTAATCCTCCAGCTTCATCCCCTGCGATTGCAGACGGTAGCCAAAGTCCTGTACCATTTCGTCAATCTTGCGGTCAATCATGGCCTGCGGAATGACCGCTTCCATGTTGGCGGCAGCGGCTTCGCAAAGCTCGTTTTCAAACGCTTCGTCAGCATGCTTTTGCTTTTGCTCGGTCATCTTCTCCAGCATGTCGGCGCGCAGCAGTGCCAGTGTGTCAAACTCGCTGACATCCTTGGCAAATTCGTCATCGATAGCAGGAGTTTCCTTAAATTTAATGCTGTTGAGCTTTACCTTAAAGACAGCAGCCTTGCCCTTGAGCTCCTCGGCCTGATAATCCTCGGGGAAGCTGACGTTCACATCAAATGCTTCGTCAATCTTCTTGTCAACCACCTGCTCCTCGAAGCCGGGGATAAACTGGTGAGAGCCCAGCACCAAATCGTAATTTTCGCCCTTGCCGCCTTGGAAGGCAACCTCGTCCACAAAGCCCTCAAAATTGATGTTGACAGTATCGCCGTCACGGGCGGCACGGTCGTCAATGTCAATTAGGCGGCTGTTGCGGTCGGCCATCTTGTCAAGCTCCGCGGTAATCTCCTCGTCGGTGACGGTAACGGCAGTTTTGGCAGCAGACAGACCCTTGTAGTCCTTTACGGTAACTTCCGGCCGAACGGTAACCTTTGCAGTAAAGGTATAGCCTTCCCCAGTTACCTCGCCCATTTCAACATCGGCGCGGTCAACCGGCTGCAAGCCAGACTCGTCCAGTGCTGTGGAGTAGGCCGCCTGATAGGTGGAGTTGATTGCGTCGTCATAAAAATACTCCTCGCCAACCAGCTTCATGATCATTGCCTTGGGAGCCTTTCCTTTGCGGAAGCCGGGAACATTCAGCTTCTTGGAGTTATTTGCGAAGGATTTTTCCAGCGCAGCCTTGTACTCCTCGCCGTCCACGCGGATCTCAAGCTCGTACAGGTTCGTGTCAATTTTCTTGTTTGCAAGCAGTTTCATTATCTTTCCTCCAGAAATATTCAAAAATCTTATTTATTATATCATGCCCTGTGGTAAAAAGCTACTGTTTTTCTATGTTTTGATTGTGAAATAACTATGTATCCGCGGTAATCACCGCGTTTTTACCCAATTTTCAATGGAGTGAAGCCCAAATAGTCGGCCGAAACCAGCCGAAACTCCACACCGCGGTAGCTTCCCTGCCACGCGCCCTGACAGGCCGCACCGTGGAGATGCCCATAGTAACAGCGGCGCACCCCGTACTGCTCCATCAGCTCCAAAAATTCCGGCAGCTCCTGTTCGCGGTAAACAGGCGGGTAGTGCAGGAACAAAATCTTTTCCAGCGTTGGGGAGAGCTGTTGCGCGCTGTCCAGCGACGCTTTGATGCGGCAGCACTCCCGCTCGACAATTTTGCGGTCGTGGGGCGCACCGTTTTCAAACAGCCACCCCCGGGAGGCGCACAGCAGTTGTTCCCCATGCTGTACGGCGTTATTATGGAGTATTCCCACGGTTTTTAAACCCAGCGACGCAAAATAGGCTTCCATTTTTGTGCGGGTGCTCCACCAATAATCGTGGTTCCCCTTCAGCAGCAGCTTTTGACCCGGCAGCGCTTCCAAAAAGCGCAGGTCTGCCTCGGCCTCCTCCAGCTTGAGCGCCCAGCACAGGTCGCCCGCCATTACCACGGTATCCTCCGGCGACACCAGCGCTTGCCAGTTGGCTTGCAGCCGCTCCATGTAGTTTTCCCAACCGCCAAAAATGTCCATCGGCTTATCCACCGAACAGCACAGGTGCAGGTCTCCTATGACAAAGAGCGACATGACATCCTCCCCTAAGCTCCCAAAAACCGCTCAACCGCGGCCTGCATTTCGTCCACCGTGCAGACGGTAGAAAAGCGACGCGACGCGGTTTGCAGGTCAAGGATGGGCTGTGGCGCTGTAGTTTTGGTGGTTTGCTCCAGCAGGCGCACCGTTGCAAAGTCGTCGTCGGGCAGCTGGGTTTGTCCCAAGGCTTGCAGCACACTGGCGGCAAACTTGTAGGGCGAGGCGGTGGAGACAACCACCAGGGGGGTATTGTCGCCGGTGGCCTGTTTGTACTGCGAGGCCACCATGACCCCCACGGCGGTGTGCGGGTCGCAGAGATAGGAGCAGTCCTCCTCCACCACGCGAATCATCCGCAGGGTTTCCTCGTCGTTGCAGCTGCCACCCCAAAAGCCCTGCTGTAGCATGGCCTTGGCGCGGTCGTCCATGGTAAATTCACCCGTTTCCCGCAGGCTTTGCATCCACCCGCAAAGCACAGCGGAATCCCGCCCACACAGCTCAAAGAGCAGCCGCTCCAGATTGCTGGAAATGAGAATGTCCATCGACGGCGAAAGGGTCGGGTAAAAGGTGCGGTTGCGGTTGTAAACCCCTGTTTGCAGGTAGTCGGTTAGCACATTGTTTTGATTGGAGGCGCAAAGTAGGGTTTGAATGGGAAGCCCCATACCCCGGGCGTAATGCGCCGCCAGAATGTTGCCAAAGTTGCCGGTGGGCACGCAGAAGTTTACCCTGTCGCCCATGGCCAGCTGCTCGCCTGTTACAAGGTCACAGTAGGCTGAAACATAGTAGACAATCTGTGGCAGCAACCGACCCCAGTTAATGGAATTGGCACTGGACAGCAGATAGCCCTGCTGCTCCAGCTTTTCGGCAAGGGCACGGTCAGCAAAAATTGCCTTAACGCCGGTTTGCGCGTCGTCAAAGTTGCCCTCGATGGCAACCACATTGACATTGTCGCCCTGCTGGGTGTACATCTGGCGTTTTTGCATGGGGCTAACGCCCTGTTCGGGGTAGAATACCATAATTTTGGTACCCGCGCGGTCACGGAAGCCCTCCAAGGCGGCCTTGCCGGTATCCCCGGAGGTTGCTACCAAAATTGCAGCCTGCTTGCCACCGCCCACCTTTTGCATGGCGACAGTCAACAGCTCCGGCAGCAGCTGCAAGGCCATGTCCTTGAAGGCGCAGGTGGGGCCGTGCCACAGCTCCAAAAAAAAGCTGCCGTCCGCAATGCGGGACAGGGGCGCGGGGCGGTTATCCTCAAAGCCGCTGCCATAGGCCGCCTCCACACAGGCGGCAATCTCCGCCGGGGTGTAGTCGGTCAAAAACAAGGAGAGAATCTCCTTGGCGCGTCCAATGTAGTCCATTCGCGAGAGCCGTTCCAGCATTGCCGCGTCTAGCATTGGCAGCTGTTCGGGAAGGTACAGCCCGCCGTCGGGGGCAATTCCCCGGAGGATTGCCTCGGCAGCGGTAACCCTATGGCTGCTGTCCCGCGTACTAATATAGTTCATTGCAAAGATACACCCTTTCTAGTAGCAGCTGCCAGCGTCAAAGGCAGCTTCATAATAGTCCACGCTGTAGCCTGTCGCGGCGCTTCCGGTGACGGCGGCCACATCAAAACGAGGTTGCAAATTGCAGGGTCGCTGTTGTAAAAACAGCTGCGCGCTTTGGATGACGCGGCGCTGCTTTTGGTAGTTAACTGCTTGCAGCGGGCTGACCATGGCGTCCGGGCGGCGGGTTTTGACCTCCACAAAGGCAATGATTGACCCCGTTGCAGCCACAATGTCCAGTTCGCCGGCCTTGCAGTGCCAGTTTCGCGCAAGCACGCGGTAGCCGCGCTGTACCAGCCAGTCCACCGTCGCCTGTTCCCCCGCGCTACCGGTGCGCTGCTTTATCGTCTGCGGCATTAGCGTTCCCCCGTCAGCTTTTTTAAAAAGCTCAGGCGATGTACCGGCGAAATGCCGTACTGCGCAATGGCTGCGTAGTGCCCGGCGGTGGGGTACCCCTTGTGCCTGTCAAAGCCGTACTGGGGGTAGCTTTGGTGCAGCTGCAGCATGTAGTGATCCCGGCTGACCTTCGCCAGCACCGAGGCCGCCGCAATCGCCGCAGATTTACCGTCCCCCTTGACTACGGTACGCACTGCTACCGGCAGCTTGGGGTCAAGGTTTCCATCCACCAACGCCAGTGCCGGCGGGGTGTCCACGGTAGCCAACAGCGCGGCATAGGCGCGCCGCATGGCCAAAAAGGTAGCTTGCAGAATGTTCCTTTGGTCAATCTCGGCCGGGGTAGCCGCCCCGACACCGTACCAAGCAAGCTCGCCGGTCAGCAGCTGTTCAAAAATCTGCTCCCGGCGCTTTTCGCTTAATTTTTTGGAGTCATTCAGTCCCGGAATGACCGCGCCCGGCTTTAACAGCGCACAGGCGGCAAAAACAGGCCCTGCCAGCGGACCGCGCCCGGCCTCGTCAAGACCGCAAACCGCCGGATACTCCGGACAGTCGCAGTCAAAGGCCAATAGCTCCTCAAAGCTCATCATTCTCGCTCTCCCTGTGGTCGGGTTCGGCATTTTCGCCTGATTGGTTGTCGGGTGTTGTCTGCAACGGCTCCGCTTCGCCGTCCGTGTGCTTTTCCTCGGGAGCTTCCAGCGTAATGCGCCCGATGGCTCCGCTGCGGTATTCATCCAGCAGCATAATGGCGGCGCGCTCGGTGTTTACCTCGTCGCCGGGGAGCAGCATGCCGCGCTTGCGGCCAATGAGTGCCAGCAGCTGATGTCCATCCCCTGCCGCGACCTCCTGTGGGGTAAGCTTGTAGCGTTGCTCCAGCCGGCTGCTGTACCGCTGCCGCACCACCTCCAGCAGACGCACTGCCAGATGCTCAATATCCAAAATCTGATCCTTGACCGCGCCGGTAAAGGCCAGACGTTCCCCCGCCAGCTTATCTTCAAACTTTGGCCAGAGCACACCGGGCATATCCAGCAGGTCAAAGCCACTTGCAACGGTCACCCACTGCTTATCCCGCGTGACACCCGGTCGGTCCTCCACCTTGGCCTTGCTGCCGTTGCTGCGTGACAGCCGGTTAATCAGCGAGGATTTGCCAACGTTGGGAATGCCTACAATCATCACCCGCACCCGCCGACCGGCCATGCCGGTTTGCTTCCAGCGGGCAATTTTTTCCGCCAGCACCTCGCGCACGGCGGCTTCAAAGGACTTTAGCCCCAGCCCGCTGCGGCAGTCGGTTGGCAGCGCGGCAATTCCCTTGGCCTTGTACCACGCCAGCCAGGCTTGGGTCATGGCTTGGTCAGCGGTGTCGGCCTTGTTCAGCAGCAGTAGCCGGGGTTTTTGTCCAATAATACGGTCAATTTCCGGGTTGCGGCTGCTTTGCGGAATGCGCGCGTCGGTAATTTCCACCACAATGTCCACCAGCTTCAGGTTTTTTTCCATCAGCCGCCGGGTTTTTGCCATATGTCCGGGAAACCATTGTACCGATACAATATCAGCCATGTTGTTTCTCCTTTCCTTAGTGAATGCCGCCTATCTTGTCCAGCGGGTAAAACCGGAAGATAACTTTGCCCTCAATGTTTTCCTGTGCAATCATACCGGTGTAGCTGGTGCGGCTGTCAGTGGAATGGTTGCGGTTGTCGCCCATGACAAAGACATGCCCCTGTGGCACCACCACCGGGAACAGCAGGTCACCGGGCGTGGTAGTCGGCTCGGGAAGGTACGGTTCATCCAGCAGTACGCCGTTGCGCGTCACCGCGCCGGTGGTAAAGTCAATGTGAATGGTATCCCCCGCCAGACCAATAATCCGCTTGACAATGTACTTGCCCTGCTGGTGGCTGTCGTGGATGACCACAATGTCGCCATGGGCAGGGTGGTAGTCAAACACCGCTGCAATGGCGCAGTCGCCGTCCGCAAGGGTGGGTGCCATGGAGTGCCCCTGTGTCAGGGTCGGGCGAAAAAAGGTTGTTACCGCAAAAAACAGCAGTATCGCCAGCACCACTGAGGCCACCATACCCAAAATGCTCCGTTTCAGCGAAAATCGCTCTGCCGCGCTCAGTTGGTCGGTCTGTGTTGTTTGACTGTCGCACAGTTCCTCACAGCTCATTTTGGTATTCCTCCTATGCGGTAAATTTAGATGCAAAAAAGAGGACAAAACTGTCCTCTTTTTGGGCTGTTATTAGCGGATTGCTTCCTTGACCTTGGCAGCCTTGCCAACACGGTCACGCAGATAGTAGAGCTTGCTTCTGCGAACGCGGCCAAAACGGATAATCTCGACGCTGTGGACATGCGGGCTGTGGATTGGGAAAACTCTTTCCACGCCAACGCCATGGGACATACGACGAACCGTAAAGGTTTCCGCAATACCGCCGTGCTTTTTGGCAATGACAGTACCTTCAAATGCCTGTAGTCTTTCGCGGTCGCCTTCCTTGATTCTAACCTGTACCCGTACGCTGTCGCCTACGTTTACTACCGGGAGTTCGCTTTTCATGCTGTCTGCTGCAATCAACTTGAGAGCATCAATCATCTGTGTTATCCTCCTAAAAATATCCGGCCATTCTTGCTAAAGTTTAGTATTGGACTGTCCGGTTCAATGTTTGGCGCGTATCTGCAACCAACATCAAAACCTGCCAAAATCTTGGGTTCGGCAGTTCTCATGCCCTGATATAATATCACAATACAAGCTGCAATGCAAGTACTTTTTACGAAATAACACCCTGCAAGGTAAAATCCGGCGTATATTCGGGCTTTGCCGAGGTGCGCTGCTGCATAAAGCCGGTCATACCCAGCTCGTCGGCAAGGGCAACCACAGCGTTGTACTCGTAGCTGGATACCGGCCGGTGCAGCTCCTTGTAGTCCCCATTGTAGTGCTGGGGGGTGTACTGACTCATCAGGCTCAGCAGTATCTGTTTGCCGTACCGCCCAGCCAGATACCGCACAATGGCAAGGCTGTCCGCCCGGCCGCCCGGCAGCACCAAATGCCGCACCACTACACCGCTGCGCAGCAAGCCATCCTCCCCCATTCGGCACGGGCCGGTCTGGCGGAACATCTCCTCCAACGCGGCGGCTGCGTAGGCGGGGTAATCGGCGGCACCGCTGTACTTTTGACTGCGCGCGCTGTCCAGATACTTAAAGTCCGGTAGGTAAATATCCACCAGTCCATCCAGCAGCCGCAACGTTTCCGGCAGCTCATAGCCGCCGGTGTTGTAGACCACCGGAAGGGTGAGCTGCGGCTTTGCCAGCGCCAGCGCTTCCATAATTTGCGGAACATACTGGGTGGGGCTGACCAAATTCAGGTTATGCGCGCCCTGCTCTTGCAGCTCCAAAAAAATCTGGGAAAGCCGCTGAGACGAAACCTCCGCACCAAAATTATCCCGGCTGAGCTTGGCGTTCTGGCAAAAACAGCAGCCCAGCGGACAGCCCGAAAAGAAGACGGTGCCACTGCCCCGGGTACCGCTGATGCAGGGTTCCTCCCAGTAATGCAGCATGGCCGCCGCCACGCGTGCCAGTGCGCCGCCACCGCAAGCACCGGCTGTCACACTGCGGTCAACACCGCAGCGTCGGGGGCAAAGGTTACAGGATTCCAATTTTTTTCACCGCCTTGTTGATGTTCTTCCAGTTCGCAACCGTAATACTAGGGATTCGCTGAAAGGAGTGGTCAAGCCCTGTATTGCCGCTGCCAGTCAAAGAAGCTCCAGGTTGTCAAAAAGTGTTCGGCGGCGGTCAGGCCATTTTGAAACAGCTGCCGGCTTTGCTCCGGGGTAAGTCCAAAATCGGTTGCGCTGATTTTGTGACGTTCCCCCTGTTCCTCCACCGTTGCGGAAATGGCAACGGTACGGGCAAAGTCGCCGCCGCCCTCGGAAATATGCTGTTTGTCCGCGCCATCCAGCGCAGTAGCAGTCAGCAGCTTCAGGTAGTCCCAAAAGCTGATTTTGCACCCGCCCTGCCGGTCACAGTATCCCGAGGGCTTGTCGTCCACAAACTTGAAGCCCAGAGTAGGCAGTCCCACCGGCAGCTGTGGATTGTCAAACAGCCAAACCGGGTAATTACTTAACAGCCCGCCGTCTACAATCAGGTGGTCCCTGCCGTCGGCGCCGCGTAGATGGCAGGGTTTGTAAAACAGCGGGATACTCATGCTCATCCGTACTGCACGGGCAATCCGGCACTGGTCAGGGTCAAGCCCGAACAGAGCAAAGTCCTGAGGTAAAATCAGCAGCCGGTGGTTGGTTACATCGCTGGCGGTAATCTGTAGCTTCCACCGTTCCGGGTCACCCGGTCGGGTACGCAGCCGTCCAAAGGTGGTAAAGCCCTTTTTCCCCAGCAGTTCACTAAGCCACTGCTCAAAGTAATCCGCGTCATAGACCCCAAGTTGTGTGTAAAGGCTAACAGCTTTACCCATAGTGCCCATGCGGGATAGCAGCCCTTCCTGCCGAAATCGCAGGTAGTCCAGCCCCTCCAGCAGCAACCGCAGCTGCGGGGCAGTATAGCCGCAGGCCAGCAGCGAGGCGACAATTGCCCCCGCCGAGCTGCCCGCCAGATGGACAAAGCGATACCCTGCCTGTTCCAAGCCACAGGCGGCGCCCACATGACCAATGCCACGCACGCCGCCGCCCTCGAATACACCGTTACAATTTATTGCCATACTGCCACCCCCCATAGTGCCATACTATGCGGGGCAGACGTTTTTAGTTTTCCTCGTTTTCGCCGTCATCCATTAACTCGCGCATTCCCACCCGGCGGGCGGTGCGTTCCTTTTCAATTAGGTCGGACAGCTGATTTTTCACCTCACCGGCATTTTTGATACGGATAATCTCAAACTCCGGAGTCGATTTGTCCGCCGAGCAGCAGTGAATGGTGCCTATTCCAAAAAGCTGATCCAGCAGGGTGCGCTTCAAGGTGACATCCATAATGCGATAAAGCCGAATTTCCTCCTCCTTGCGATTAAGAATTCCGCTTTGAATGAGCAGCTTTTTTTCCGAAAGCTGGTACTTGGTAAAGGTCCACGGCAGGCCAAAGATATTTCTTTTGCGGTCCTGCC
>JAVVRO010000019.1:0-4252 GCA_036654695.1 Angelakisella sp.
CTGACTACGACGCGCTGGCACAGGGGGACACCCTGACACTGCCCAACGCCCGCAGGCAGATAACCGCGGCGGTCAGCGGCGCGCCGGTGGTGCTTACCAACAGCCGCACCGGTCAAACCATTGACACGGTACTGGCGATTTCTACCCGGCAGGCAGAGATGCTGCTGGCCGGCGGACTGCTCAACTATACCCGCGAACTGGGCGATAAGGAGAGGTCACTATGATTCATGACGTAACACTGATTCCCGGAGACGGCATCGGGCCGGAGGTTGCCACGGCAACTCGCCGCGTGATTGACGCGTCCGGCGTACAGATTCACTGGTTGGTCGAGCAGGCGGGTGCCGCCCAGATTGCCATTTGCGGAACGCCGCTGCCACCCAGCGTGGTGGAGTCCATTCGCAAAACCGGCGTTGCGTTAAAGGGACCGGTGACTACGCCGGTGGGCACTGGCTTTCGCAGTGTCAATGTTACCCTGCGGCAGGAGATGGACCTGTACGCCAACCTGCGCCCCGCCAAAAACTACCCTAACATCCCCAGCCGCTATCAAAACGTGGATCTGGTCATTGTGCGGGAAAACACCGAGGACCTGTACGCGGGTGTGGAGCACATGGTGGGCAAGGACGCTGCCGAGAGCATTAAGATTTTTACCCGCAAGGGGTGCCGGCGCATTGTAGAATACGCCTTTGACTATGCGGTGAAGAACCACCGCAGCAAGGTAACCGCTGTGCACAAGGCCAACATTATGAAGTGTACCGACGGTATGTTTTTGGAGGAAGCCCGGGCGGTTGCCGCAACCTACCCCCAAATTCAGTTCGAGGATATGATTGTGGATGCCATGTGTATGCGACTGGTGCAAGCGCCGGAGCAGTACGATGTGCTGGTACTCCCTAACCTGTACGGCGACATTGTTTCCGACCTGTGTGCGGGACTGGTGGGTGGACTTGGCGTTGCGCCGGGGGCAAACATTGGCAGCGAGCAGGCGGTGTTTGAGGCCATTCACGGCAGCGCGCCGCAGTTGGCGGGGCTTAACATGGCAAACCCCACAGCACTGCTGCTTTCCGGAGTAATGATGCTGCGGCATCTGGGCGAGATGGACGCCGCCGAGCGCATTGAACGGGCACTGACTGCTGTTGCGGCTACCGGTGATTACCGTACCCCTGACCTTGGGGGCACTACCGGTACCCGGGAATTTGCCGACGCGGTTATTGCGCATCTGCAATAAAAAAAATTGTAAAAACAGTACGGGAGGAATCGCATTGGAACAGTCAAGCTCCATGACCAAGCTGCTGCAAAAGCGGCTTGTTCCTCGTTGGCAGGCGGGGCTGCGCTTTGAACACCAGCAGCGCCAGCAGCACCTGCGCTATCGGGACTGCATTTTAGTCTACCATAACGGACGCATCCGGTTCGAGCGATACTGCTACGGCGAGGCTGCCAGCTTGGTGTTTGGCGCGTGGGTTGACCACATTGACGAAACCGGCACGCTGCACTACCGCCAGCCCTTTGACCTTGCGGTTAAGCCGGACGCGCTGCCCACCGGCATTGCCACTATGCCCAGCGACACCACGCTCACCTTAAGCGGCCACCCCGAGCTTTGGGAGGTCAAGGCGGTACTGCCCGACGACCCCAAAAACGGCTACAGCCGCGTGGGGGTGCTGCTGGCGTGGTTGCTTCATCCCGGCAGATAGAATGCGGCACAACCGCAGCTGCAACCGCATTTTGCCCGGCACCAAAAATACTTTTGCAAAGGAATCCATACCCCTATGAGAACTGAACAATCTGTACGGCGGCTGCCAAAAATTGGGCTCCGCAACCTAAAAACTGCCATTTCGGCGACGCTTTGCGCGCTACTGTACCTTTTTATCGACCGAAACCCGACCTTTGCCTGCATTGGCGCGGTGTTTGGCATGGACAACAGTCTGGAAAGCTCTTGGAAAACCGGCGGGAACCGTCTTGCGGGTACGGTCATCGGCGGTTTTTTGGGGATGGGGCTGTTCTTTGTCTACCTGCAACTGCCAAACCGCTGGATGCGGCTGCTGCTGCTGTTTGTAGGAATCATGATTCTTATCTACCTTAGCCAGCTGCTGCACTTCCCCGGTGCCATTCAGGCCGGCTCGGTGGTGTTCTTTATCGTTATGCTTAACACCCCGCAAAACGCCTACATCAGCTACGCCCTCAACCGCATGGTGGATACCGGCATTGGCGTGATGATGTCTATCTGCATGAATCAGCTGCTGTCCCGGGAGCGCATTGACCGCTGGCTGGGGCGCGGTGCTACTGACCAGCTAAACCTGACCGAATAATCCTTTCCTCTGGCAATTAGAGCATTCCGCTGGGCGTTACAGCGCAGGGGGGATAGCTTGGACGACCTAGCTGCGGGGAAAGCCTTGCGGTTTTAACGGAATATTAGGATAAGCCTGACAGGGGAGGATTTGCCACGATGAAACAGTTAATTTTGGATACCGACCTTGGCAGCGACTGTGACGATGTGGGTGCGCTTGCGGTGCTGTACGCGCTGGCACAGTTGGGTGAGGTGTCCATTCGTGCCATTGCCCATGCCAACGGACTGCCCAACGGCACGCGCGCCATTGGCTTACTCAACGCCTACTACCGGCAGTCGGTGCCGGTGGCACATGCTTGGAACCGCCGCCGCCACGCGCGGGCGCAGTATGACGAATACGCTACTAAGCTATGCGGCCTGTTCCCGGACAGTGCCCCGCCCAAGGGACAGCGGTTGCCTGACGCGGTCAGCCTGCTGCGCCGGACACTGGCCGAGGCAGCAGACAGAGTAACCCTTGTGGCCATTGGCCCCCTGAGCAACCTTGCGGCCCTGCTGGACAGTCCGCCGGATAGGTACAGCCGGCTGAGCGGCTGTCAGCTGCTTGAGGCACACGCCGCCGAGCTGGTGCTGATGGGCGGCTACTTTGACCGCTCCCGTAACCTGCTGGAGGGCGACCTGCCCTATCCTGCGGAATTTAACATTACCTGCGACATTCCCGCCGCACAGGCGGTGTTTGACCGCTGGCCGGGGAGTATTGTGGCATCGCCCTTCGAGGTCGGCTACGAGCTGGTTACCGGGCAATTTTTGGCGAACCCGGCCGAACCGGCCGACCCGCTGGCCTGCTGCTACCGCGACTACTGCGGGGGGAAGGGTCGGTACAGCTGGGACTTGACGGCGGTGCTGTATGCGGTACGCGGTGCCGGGCAGGACTGGGCAGTCAGCGCACCGGGCAGCATTGTGGTGGACAGGCACGGTGTTACCGACTTTGTACCGTCCCCCACCGGGCGCCACCGCTACTTGACAGGCAACCTGCAAGCACAGGTGACCTGCGCAACACTGGATGCGCTACTGCGCGCCGGGCGCAGACTACAGCAATAAAAAAACACCCCCTAGGTGAAACAGCACAGTTCAAGTTGCTGCGACACTGCGGGGGTGCTTTTGGTTTGTGGGGTTATGCCTTGTTTTCGTCCAGCCACTGGGTCAGACCCTTGGAGATTTCCCGAAGGCTGCCCGGCTCCAACGGCGAGATGAGTCCGGCAGATTTTACCGCATCCACAAAGGTTTTCAGGCCTGCGGTGTTGACAAATGCCAGGTACTTTTTCCATGCGTCAGCGCGATTCTTCTGGGACAGGGTAAAGAACTGCAACGCAATGGAACCGGACATACAGTAGTCAACATAATAAAAGGGATAGAGGTAGATGTGCAGCTGGCGCTGATAGCCGCCGCCGCGGGAGTAGAAGGGCAGATTGTCAAAATCAATGTAGGGGCGGTACTCGTGCTCCAGCTTCAGCCATGCGTCGTTACGCTCCTGCTTGGTCATGCTGGGGTTTTCGTAGCAAATCTCCTGAAAATTGTCCACCATGCAGCCATAGGGCAAAAAGTTAATGCTGTCCTCCATGTGGCTTAACTCGTAGCGGGCGGTGTCCTCCTTGAAGAACAGCTCGTGCCACGGCATGGTCAAAAACTCCATGGACATCGAGTGGGTTTCGCAGCAGTCCATGGAACCGTCCGCGTTTTTGAGCCACTTGGTGTTTTTGTAGGCTTGGTAGGCGGCAAAGGCGTGGCCTGCTTCGTGGGTCAGCACATCCACATCGCCTGCGGTGCCGTTGAAGTTGGAAAAGATGAACGGGCTTTTGTACACCGGCATGGTGGTGCAGTAGCCGCCGGGCGCTTTGCCGTCCTTGGCCAGCACGTCAAACAGGTCGTGCTCGAACATAAAGTCGATAAATTCGGCAGTTTCCGGCGACATTTCAG
>JAVVRO010000019.1:4262-17251 GCA_036654695.1 Angelakisella sp.
TACATTTTTTTGCCGGCGGCCAGCAGCTCGTCCGGGGTGCCGTGGGGGTTGGCGTTGCCTTCCTTAAAGCAGTAGCCGTCATCGTAAAAGCGCAGCTTATCCACGCCGATGCGTTCCCGCTGGTTTTCTTTAATCTTGCTTACCAGCGGCACAATGTCGGCTTTGACCTGATCCCGGAATACCTTGACCTCATTTTTGCCGTAGCAGTTCCGCTGACGGCGGATGTAGCCCAAATCGGTAAAGGTGCGAAAGCCCAGCTTGTGTGCCTGTGCGGTTCTGTTCTGAACCAGTTTGTCAAAAATTTCGTCAAACTGCTCCCGGTTGTCGTCAAAGAACTTGCCCTCGGCGGCGTAGGTAGCCTTGCGCAGAGCCCGGTCAGGCGACTCCTTGAGCGCCCCCAGCTGCGCGACAGTGTACACCTTACCCCCCAGCGGAATGCGCGCGCTGGCGTACAGCTTTTGGTATTCCGAGCAAAGTGCGTTTTCCTCCTGCATCAGTGGGATAATTTCGGCGGAAAAGCCCTTTTGCTCCAGCTCGGCGTTGCGCAGCGCCAGCTCGCCCAGCTCTGCGGTTATCTCGCGGTTAAACTTGGAATGCAGCAGCAGAGCGTCAAACTGCTTCTGCTTTTCCTCCAGCAGTGGCTCGCTTTCGTCAAAAAACTCCTGCTCGGCCTCGTAAAACTTGTCGGTGGTGTTCACAGTATGCCGGATATACGCAATGGTGCCGGCGGTCATGAATTTTTTAAGAATGTTGTCAAACTCGGCCATGGCGGTACGCTGCTGGTCAAAGCTCTGGGCGTTCTCAAAGGCCTGAAAAAGGCTATCCAGCTCCAAAAATAACGCGTCCCTATCCGGGCGGGTGTACGGATATTCCGAAAACTTCATTATTTTTTTCTCCCATCAATTATATTAGTAAAGGACTTCTCTACTTATGGTATCGTTTTTCCGCAGAATGTCAAGTCCTTGCTGTCACTAAAAACGGTTAGTGCCTGTTCCATGGGCATGGGTTTTGCAAAATGGTACCCCTGAATTGCGTCGCAGGCAGTTTGCGACACAATGTCCACCTGCTGCTGCGTTTCCACGCCCTCCGCAATAATGGTTTTCCCCAGACCCTTAAACATGGGCACCAGCGCCTTTAAAAACCGGTCATCCTCCACAATGCCGTCCAAAATGCTCTTGTCCAGTTTAACAAAGTCAAAGGGCAGGTTGACCAGATAGGCAATGTTGGAATAGCCGTTGCCGTAGTCGTCCAGCGCAAAGCGGATGCCAAAATTGTGCAGCATGGTCATGGCCGCCTTAATCTCGTCAAAGGAGGTTGCCACCACGCTTTCGGTAATCTCAATCTTTAGGAGCGAGGGAGGCAGTCCGTAGCTGGAAATAATGCCCAACACCCGCTGTGCCATATCCTTTTGCATAAACTGAATGACCGAGAAGTTGACCGAAATGGTCACGTCATCCTGCAAGGCGGCGCGGTTATCCCGCAAAAATGCGCAGACCTTTTCCAATACATAGTAGGTAATCTCCACAATTTTGCCGGTTTCCTCCGCAATGGGGATAAATTCCCCGGGAGAGACAGCACCGAGCTTTTCATCCGTTAGCCGCAGTAGCGCTTCCCCAAAGGCATACGTCTTTTGGTGCATGTGATAAACCGGCTGCAAATAGACCTCAAAGGAATTTTGCACTAGCCCCCGTTCCAGTGCCGCAGCGACATCATGCTTGCGCTTAAACTTCCGAATCAGCTCCTCGTTGTAAAAGGCAATCTGCCCCTTGCCGCCCTTTTTGGCTTGGTACACCGCAAAGTCCAGCGCGGTGACAATGGAATGCTTTTTGCTGTCCGAAGCATAGGGGTACTCCACAATGCCAATGCAAACCGAAAGGGAATAGCCGATATGCTCCCGGTACACAAAGTCCTTAAAATTCGTCATAATGGCGTCGGCAATGGCGGCTGCCTCGTGGGTAGTGCATTTTCGTAAGATAAGCGCGAAAATATCCCCCCCGTAGCGGTAGCAGGTTTTGGAGGGGGAGACGCTGACCAAGTACTCCCCAATGCTTTTTAGCACCTCGTCCCCATTGGGCTGCCCGAAGGTTTGGTTAAACAGCTTAAAGTCGTCCACTGCAATGGCCATGACAAAGCCGTTCTCGTCCGCCCGGGACAGGCGTTCTATGGCGTCGGAAAAAGCCAGACGGTTGTACAGCCCCGTCAGGCTGTCCCGAGTCCGTTTGCGGTTTTGCAAAAACAGGTAGGTAATTAACAGGACAAGGGTATAGGCGGTTCCTGTCAGCAAATAGGACTGCCAGGTGTGCTGTATCAGGATGCCGACCCCTGCAATCAGCGGGAAAATGGTTAAAATGACCGCGGTAGTGCGTTCTATTTTTTTAAACTTTACCATGGCGTACAGGAGCGTTGCCAAGGCGTAGCCATAAAAGATGATAAACATGCAGGGAAACAAAACGCCGCGGGAATAGTCCTTGTTGGGGGCAACCCAAAAAATCCACCCCGTCAGCGGGCTGGCGAGGACAAGCCCCGCGTACAAAGCAAAGGGGATAGCAGAGAGCAGCAGGATGTTTTTAATTTTCCGTGTGGGCTTGTTGACCACTGCAATGGCGTACAGATGCCACAGCATGGCCAGCATGGGCGTTGTGATAAAATACAGCACCAGTCCGGCCTGTAGACTCCAACGGGGGAACAGGTCAGACCATATCATGGTGACGGTGGAAACAATGTCGATGAGAATGGCACCAAACGTACCCAGTGCCAGAGAATTGAAAAGCTTGTCCTTTAAGGTTTTTGTAGTGCTGTTGGTGACCAAATCTACAATAATGACTGCCATAAACAGCAGCGAGGCCATTTCTGCTTCCATATGCCACATGGTAATATCCCCCTATCTATCTGCCTGTCGGTAAAAGCGTACTCCTTGTTACATCGCACAGCAAGGGATATCTCTGTACGATGTCGATACCAGTATGATTATACCACTTTTCCCTGATTTTACAAATTTTTTCTTGATTTTTGCTCCAATATAAGGTATACTGAGTCTATATTAGCCGTTGTATTCATTTAAAAAATAATTTGGTAAAATCATCGTGAGATGATGACACAAAACTAAAGGGACTTGCCTAGCACCAAGGAAGTCAGCCAGTTGCAAAAATGAGATGAAATCTTATTTTAACAACTGGCTTTTTTGCGGATAGGAGGTTCCAAAATGCAGACACTGAGTATATTTTACAGCAGCAAAGTGGCTTTCTTAAATTTTTTGCAGCAAGGTAAGCTGGATAGTCAGGGCGAATATCTGGTGCGAATCTACCCCACTGCCTGCGACAGACAGCAGGCGGTGACCATCGCGGAGGAGATTCGTTCCGCTTTGCCGAACGCCGCCATCATCGGGGCGACCGGCAGTGGAGTAATTCGCAACGGCAAGCAGTCGGAAAATGACACCTTGGTGGTCGTGGAACAGTTTGAACATACGAAGGTGTTGGTTGCTGCCTACACCTTTGCAAACAGGACTGCTGCCGAGCTTGCCGCCGAGCTGGCCGCTTCCATTGCGCAGCAGCCGGTAAAGCTAATGCACCTGCTGTGCGGCGACCGTTATTACGATGCAAACGACTTGGTAGCCCAGCTGAATCAGCGGTGCCCGGGACTGCGTTTGGCCGGAGGTGTGGCAGGGGATATTCTGTCTGCCAATCTGAATGGCTTTGTGTTTACCAAAAATGGCGTGGTGGAGCAGGGGATAGTGACCGCGGCGCTTTGCAGCGACACCCTGATGGTTCACAGCGAGGTGAACACCGCCCATGAGCCGATCAGCCCGGTATATACCATTAACAAAATGGAAGAAGGCTGGATACTGGAAATTGAAAACCGACCGGCAATCAATTGGTGCTGCGACCAGTTTGGTCTGGATGCTTTGCAGGAATACACCGATTGGCAGCAGATGGCCAACAACGATGTGCTGGTTCGTTTTCCGCTGATGCTGGAAGGGCACTCTGGCGCAAGCCGCTTTGTGCGGTACGACAGTAAAAAAGGGCTGCTGGCACTGCACCATTCCCGCTTGCCGGACAACACCGCTTTTCGCATTGGCTACACCAGCCCCACCAAATGCGTAAAGGAATGCTTTGACCTCTGCAACCGCTTGGCCAAGGTGCCGGTGGAAAGCATGTTTTGTTACTCCTGCCTGTTGCGCAAGCTTTATCTGGAAAACTGCGCCGAGTGGGAGCTGCGCCCGTTCCAGCAGTACAACATCTGCGGTGTCTTTATGATGGGCGAAATAGGCTATGTCAACGGCCAGAACGAGCTGTTCCACGGCTGCTGTAGCATAATTGGCATTGCCGAGGAGCAGCGGTACATTGCACCGGACTACAGCGCGTTTGAGGACATGTACCGTGTTCGGGACGACAGCGAACAGCTGCACAGCTTTGTGCTGCAACGGCAGAGCGCCGCCATGAGCCGGGAAAACCAGCAGCTGCTGGAAAAACTGCTGCAACAGCAGGAAAAAGCAAAGGAACAGCTGTACACCGACCCCAACACCGGACTGTTTAACACCATTAAGTTTGCCGAGGACAACCAGCAGCTACAGTTTAACAAAATGTGCATGGTACAGGTGGAAAATGCGAACCTGCT
Source organism: Angelakisella sp. (assembly GCA_036654695.1). Lineage (GTDB taxonomy): Bacteria > Bacillota > Clostridia > Oscillospirales > Ruminococcaceae > Angelakisella. The sequence continues at coordinate 8,877 of JAVVRO010000019.1, forward strand.
TCTTTCCAGCGTGGGGCAGCGGAGATACTGGCACCTGTTGCGGTGCGGTGTCATCGAAGTGCGCCGTTACATGAATACGGTCGAGCAGGGGGAACAGTATCATCCCTATATGGTCAATGACAACACCTTCTTTTTTGCCACCGGGCCGGAGGTAAGCGAGCTTAGCTTTATGCGGGTTGCCCGTGCGCTGTACGACCGCTTCCAGTTCTTTAAGCTGGGTGACAAGGACGACCTGATTATCAACCGGTTTGTCATGGTGGTAAATCAAAAGAACATGCTGGAAATGGGGCTAATGGCGCTGCACAACAGCCGCAACCTCCAAACCCATTTTATTATTTGTGACAACACGCCCACGAGCGGACAAAATGTCAATCAAGAGATTAAGATGCTGCGCATCCTGAATCAGGTCATTGAGCATGGCTGGCTGGAGCCCTATTTTCAGGGGATTCACAACAACAAAACTGGGAAAATTGACCGGTACGAGTCGCTGATGCGTATTTATGACGAAAACGGCACCATCTACCCGCCGGCGGCATTTATGGACATTGCCAAAAGGTATCACCTGTACTCAGCGCTCAGCCACATGATGCTGGACAAGGTGCTGACCCTGATTGGCAATACCACCACCGAAATTTCCGTCAACCTGTCGGTACACGACATTACCTACGAGCCCATGCGCAACTTTATCTTTGAACGGCTGGATGAGCTTGGCTACACAGATAACCTAATCTTCGAGATTCTGGAGGATGAAAACTTTCACGACATGGATGCGCTGCATGCCTTTATTCAGCGGGCGCGGCAGTATGGCGTGCGGGTAGCCGTCGACGACTTTGGCAGTGGCTATTCCAGCTTTATGGAAATTGCCCGCATGGAGCCGGAGTTTATTAAAATTGATTCCAGCATCATCAAGGGCATCAACGGCAGTGCCATCAGCCGCAAGGTGTTGACCAACATTGTGTTTTTGGGCAGGCAGTTAAACGCGCAGCTGGTCGCCGAGTATGTAGAGAATTTGGAGACGCAGATGAACCTTGCTTCGCTGGACATTGACTTTTCCCAAGGGTACTACTTTGCCAAACCCCAACCCTATGGCGAGCTGGCAGCAAAGATGCTGCCAAAACCAAAGATACACAACTGAGAAAACAGCAAAACAAGGTAGCGAATCCAGCGGATTCGCTACCTTGTTCCTTGTTGCGGAAGGTGCGGCTTAGCCCAGCAGCAGGGCAGTCATTGCAATGGGATCTAGCGGCTGTCCGTCCTTGTAAGCACGCATGTTACCGCTGGCAATTTCATCAATGAGGATGACCTCGTTGCCGTGAAAGCCAAACTCGAACTTGATGTCGTACAGCTCCACACCGGCGCGGCTGATTTCATCGGCCACCAGCGCGGTAATCTTTTTGGTGGCGGCGGCAACTGCGTCGTACTGCGCCCCGGTCATAATGCCCAGTACCTCCAGACCCTCCTTGGTAATAAGCGGGTCGCCCCGGTCATCATCCTTGATGGTCATTTCCACATAGGCAGGCAGCTTGTCACCGTTTGCAACATAAGCGCCATACCGCCGGAAAAAGCTGCCGACGGCGCGGTAACGGCAGATGACCTCCAGACCCTTGCCAAACGGTGTGGCAGGAAGCACCTCCATTGTTGCGTTGTCAATATCTGCACTAATGTAATGGGTTTTTATGCCGGCCTTGTTGAGCAGCTCAAAAAACTTAACGCTGACCTTCAGGTTTTCCCGGCCAATGCCGTCAATGTGGGCACCTACGGTATTTGCGCCCGGGTCAAACACGCCGTCAGCGCCGGTCATGTCATCCTTAAACTGCAACAGGTAGTGGCCGTTGTCAAGTGCAAAAACATCCTTTGTTTTTCCGGTATAGACTTTCTTCATGTGTTGCCTACCTTTCTTTTTTGCGCAATCCCCAAAATGGTGCCTGCCCATACTAGTAATCTATGGTTCCATGGTTATTATAGCACGCAGAAGCCCTGCACAACAATAGAAAAAGCGCATTAATCCGAAAGGCTTTTCACAGAAAGTTTTTGCGATTCCGCTGTATCACCCTGCTTTAGTCAGGCTTTTTTATCCGGTACCGGCTTGGAGGGGGGTTCACCGTTGAGCTCCTTGGCAAGGGCGTCGAACCGCTTCATCACCTCGTCATAGGTGCGGTTGGAAATCTCCGGCAGCGCGCTCTTGGTTGCCCGCTTAAAATCGACCCCTGCCGCCTCAAAGCCTTTTTGTACCGCGTTGCGCATCTTTTCCAGAACAGCGGGGTCGCTGCCGGCAAAGCTCTTGGCCATGTCCAAAATCCGCGTGGCTACGGCGTCTACCGAATAGGCTCCGCCGTCGGCAATGGCTGCGGCTGCGCCCTCCTGCGTGGTGGCCAGCGGCGGCAGCTTGGCGCTGTCCAGACCCTTGTAGCCGGCCTTGCCCAACGCTGTAAGGGCGCTATTGGCCTGATTGACCGCGTTGCCTGCCATGGCTTGTAACAGCTGGGTTTGTTGCGCGCTCAGCGTTTCCTTGATGCCGCGGAGCTGCTCGGCAGACAGCTTTTCGTTTCCGCGAGTGGAAAACTCCACCCGGTCCTGTTGGTTGCCGCTTAGCGACTGCTCCACCTTGGCGGTTTCGGCCTTGGTGGGGGCGGCTTTTGCGGGGACGGCCTCGCTTTTTGCCCGGGAATAGGGGGTTACCAAAATACTCATTCTATATCCTCCTTCTTACTGATGTTATGACCTACTACTACCATCGGCAGCATCGCGGAAAAATTGAGGGGGCAGAGCAGCAAGAGGAATTTTTTAAGCTATAAAAGTTTAAATCCAGAACTGCATTACAGAACAAGATAAAAACACATTGCAAACTATTACAAATTATTCTATACTAAATATAGAGGGGGTTGTGTTATTATGGATAATGACCAATTAAAAATTGACTATGCTCAAAGGTATGTTCCCGTTTCATTGATAGTGGCAGTTTGTGGTGCTGACATTATTTTACTCATAGCTTGGTATCTGTTGGCTCTTCATTCAAAATATATGGATATCATTTTCTTAGACTTTATTGGTGATTTTCCTGCTATGATAGGCGCACTTGTAGCCTTTTCAGTCGCGGTATTTGGCATAAACGTTACTCGTCAAGGAATTTTTAATAAGGGCGGAACTCCATATTACAAAAAAGAAATCCCTCAATGGCAGATTAGAAAAATTATTAGGAAGGATGCCATTGTTAGAAGTTATAGTGAACAAAGCAAATATGATAAGGTTTGCAAAATAATCGCCAGTTTGCAGAATGAATATACAAATGCTCAGAATGGAGAAAAGCAAAGCCTATACTATAAATATGTTTTCTTTCTTCAAAATTCAAACCTAGCCTTTTGCAAAATATGGAATAACAATGAATATGCAAGCACAAATTATGAGAGAAACGGAAGTCAAATAGAATACGTTTACAATCTGAAAAAATACATTTTTTGCCATGTATATACTGCGTACATGAAAGATAAAAATGAAATAGAGTGAGAATAGAACACGGGATAACCTTAACAGGCTATCCCGCATTTTTACGCTATAAAAAGCATAAATCCGAACCCCTCGCCGATTGGCGTTAAAGAGTTCGGATTTGAAAGTGTGTGGCGGAGATGAAGAGATTCGAACTCTTGAGACGATTTTGGCGTCTACGCGATTTCCAGTCGCGCGCCCTCGACCAGCTAGGCGACATCTCCATATCGCGGCATACCCGACGAGTTATTATTATACCCTATGTCAAAGGAAAAATCAACCCTTTCTTTTGCAGTTATGCCATATTTCGTAAAAAAGATTTCATCTTCGCCCTTTCCCTTGTGCCGATTGGCGTTTTGTGGTATTATTTTCACAGAGAATGAGAGTGAAAATAAAAACTAGAAGGAATGAATACCAATGATGGACAAGCAGGAACTGCTGCGGCAGATAAAGCTGTTTGTGCTGGATATGGACGGCACCTTTTACCTCGGCGAGCAGATTTTAGACGGTTCGTTGGAGTTTTTAAGCACCGTGCAGGATACCGGACGCAGCTTTGTTTTTTTCACCAACAATTCCTCCAAAAGCCCCGATGCCTATGTCACAAAGCTGGCGGGCATGAACTGCCATGTATCCCCCGAGGAGGTTATGACCTCCGGCGATGTTACCATTAACTACCTGCACACCCATTACCCTGACCGCCCGGTCTACCTTGTGGGAACCCCTGTGTTGGAGGAAAGCTTTCGCAAGGCGGGAATCCGGTTGGTGGAGGATGACCCGGAGCTGGTGGTGGTGGGGTTCGACATGACCCTGAACTACCACAAGATTGAGCGCGCGGCGACCTTCATCCGGCGGGGCGCCACCTTTTTGGCAACCCACTTGGATATTAACTGCCCCACCGAGCATGGCGACATCCCCGACTGCGGCAGCTTTTGTGCCATGCTCACCCTGTCCACCGGTGTGCAGCCAAAGTACTTGGGCAAGCCTTTTCCCGAAACGGTGGACTTGGTGCTGGACCGTACCGGCTTTGACCGGTCACAGGTTGCCTTTGTGGGCGACCGCCTGTATACCGACGTGGCAACCGGCGTGAATAACGGTGCCCACGGTCTGCTGGTGCTTACCGGCGAAACCCAGCTGCCCGACCTTGTGGGGTCGGCGGTACAGCCGGATGCGGTGTTCGCCTCGCTGGGCGAGATTGCCGAGTGCCTGAAAACTCTATAACGAAAAAACACGGTGACAGGGGGGAAGCCCTTGTCACCGTGTTGCAATTTATGAAATTTGTAAGGAGGCTTACACCGCCTCAAAGTTATAGCTGGAAATGATGTCGGCGCATAGCTTGCGGTAACTCTGAATAAGCTCCACCGCGTCCGCAAGAACCGCCGCGTTGCCCTCCTGCCCACAAAGCTCGGCAAAGGTGGCCGCAAGGCTGTGCTCGTCGCCGTTGCGGTCGTCCAGTATGTACAGGGTGTAGGCCGCACTGTCGCTGATGCGGGTGAACAGACTGCGGTCAAGCTGTTCCACCGTCTGCTGGAATACGCTGAGCGCCGATTTTTGCAGCAGCTGGTCAAAGATAATGCCTGCCAGCTCATCCGAAATGAGGAAAGACATGAGCACCTGCTTGTGTCCGGCAAAGGGCTCCCCCGCCAGATGGTGTGCTTCATCGGCAAAGGTGCTGGCCAACAGCTGCCCCAGCTCGCGGCATTTTGCCAAATTCCCATTTTCCTTGTGCCGCAAAAAGCTGGCTGCGGAACGCTCTCCTTCCCCAAGCTGGTCGTCGGAGTCGTCCTCGTCATTCTGGTAGATTCTTACATCTTCTTCGAGCATCATATACGAATCATCCTTTCGCAAGCGCCTGTAGGAGCGCCTTTGATAGTTGGTCGGGACAGGAGGTGCTTTTGAAGCCGCAGCGAATGCCGCTTAGCTTGTCAATGGCCGCTTGAGCGGTCATGCCGGTTACCAGCTTGGAAATTCCTTGCAGGTTGCCGTTGCAGCCGCCAGTAAAGGCCACGCGCTTGATAATACCATTCTCCAGCGTAATGTCAATTTTTTTTGAGCACACGCCCGATGGCTTGTAACTAAAGGTCATTGTTCGTTCTCCTGATTTATATTTGTAACCGTGCCTTATTATACACCATTTACCACTTTGGACGCAACATTAATTTGTATTTTCCTGTTTTCTGTGGTAAAATACCATTACTTAGTCGATATCGGTGACCGGCCCCGGAAAGGAAGGAAATAGCCTATGAACTTTCAAATTGATTTTGGCATCTGGGGCGGCATTTTTGCAGTACCTACCGCCATTGCAGACCGGTACCTGAAGCTGTGCAGCGAAAGCCAGCTAAAGGTGCTGCTGCTGGCGTTGCGTGACGCGCCAAACCCCATTGACCCCCAGTACATTGCCAAGCGGTTGGCACTAACACCCACACAGGTTTGCGACGGGCTGGAGTACTGGCAGGCGGCGGGGGTGTTCACTCAAAATGAGGGAAGTGTGTCGGAGCCCGCGGTACCAGCCGCTGTACCAGCTGCTGCCACAGCACCGTCCACTGCCGTTACCGAAGCCACCGAGGGCGCGGCGGGGCAGCGCATTACCATGGTGCATTCCCGCAGCAAGCTGACCCCCTCCCAGTTCAGCGAGCTTTGCCGTACCGACCCCAACCTGCCATGGCTGTTGGGCGAGCTGCAACAGCGGCTGGCACGCACCCTGTCCCCTGCCGAAAGTGAAACGGTTGCCTATTTGTACAGCTACCTGCGCCTGACGCCGGACTACCTGCTAATGGCGGTGGAATACTGCAAAAACCAAGGAAAGACCAACCTGCGCTACATTGAAAAGCTGGTGACCGGCTGGGTGGATGCCGGCATTGACGACCACGAAAAGGCCGAGCAGCACATTAAGGAGCTGGCCAAGCGCACCTCCAACGAAGGGCTGATTCGCAACCTGTTTGGTATTGGCGAGCGCGACTTTACCACCAAGGAAAAGGAATTTATCCACCTTTGGCTGGATGAATACCAGCTTGACCTGCCGCTGATACAGCTGGCCTGCGAACGCACGGTGGACAATACCGGCAAGATAGCGTTTCCCTATCTGCACAAGATTTTGTCCCAGTGGCACAGCAAGGGAATCCGCACCGCGCAGCAGGCCGCCGAGGAGATGTCCAGTCGGCAGACGCAAGGGCAAGCCCGCCGCTTTGGGGAGGACCCCTCCTTTGACCTGGGGGACATTGCCGAGGTTATGAAGCGAAACGCACAGGATGGCAGCCGCTAGGCCGCCGTTCCCGAAAGGAAGTATGTTCGATGCAGAAAGAGATTGCTGAAGCCGTCCGGGAACAGCTGGAGACGCGCCGCCAGCGTGCGCTGGCCGAGGCGGAGGAGCGTCAACGAACTGTCTACCAGCGTTGCCCGGCGCTGCCGGAGCTGGAGCGCGGCATGGCACAGGCCGCTATGGAGATTGCCACCGTGGCGCTGTCCCCGAACAGTGTCGAGGCCATTGCGCAGCTCAAGGACAAAATTCAGCAGCTGCAAGCCCAAAAGATTACGGTGCTGACCCAAGCGGGTCTGCCTGCCGACGCGCTGCAACCGCGGTACAGCTGTGCCCAATGCAGCGATACCGGCTTTGTGCGCGGACACCGCTGCGCCTGCTGGGACGCGCTGTACCAGCAGGAAACCAGCCGCCGACTGCCAGCCGCCGCAGTGGATGGGCAGTGCAGCTTTGCAACCTTCCGGCTGGAGCTGTACCCCCTGCGGGATGACAAGGGGCAGGAGGTGCGCTCGGTGATGCAGGGCATTGCCGCGCGCTGTGCCGAGTACGCCGAGCAGGTGGGCTGCGGCGCGGGGAACCTGCTGTTTATGGGCAAAACCGGGCTGGGCAAAACCCACCTGTCGCTGGCCATTGCCGCGCGGGCGGCACAGCGGGGCTGCACCGTCAGCTACAGCTCGGCGCAGGGAGTCATTGACCGGTTCGAGCGTACACGCTTCGGGCGAAACCCTACCTCGGATGACTGGGAGTTTGCCACGGGGGTCGGCAATGCCCAGCTGCTGATTATCGACGACTTGGGCTCCGAGTTTGTTACCTCCTTTTCCCAGTCGGTGCTGTACAACATCATCAACGACCGGATGATGAACGGCCTGTCCACCATTGTCAGTACCAATCTGGATGCGGCAAGGCTGTCCGCTACCTATGAGCAGCGTATCTCCTCCCGGCTGCTGTGCGGGTACACCGCGCTGGGCTTTTCGGGCAAGGATATCCGCCTCCTTAAGCGCATGGAATAATCCTAAAAAGGCTGATGCTGTCAAAAGCATCAGCCTTTTTTTGCGAAAGCTTCTACTGCAAGCCACGGTAAGCGTCGTACTCGGTCGCCAGCTTGTTCCAGGTAATCGGCCCCACATTGCCGTTTTGCGGCAGGCCGAATATCTTTTGAAAAGCGCGCACCGCCGCGTCGGTTTGGTCACCAAAGTAGCCGGTCACGCTGAGGGAGGGAATGCTGGGATAGATGCTGCGCAGTGCCGAAAGCGCCTGCTGTACCATGCGCACGCTTTCGTTTTCCAGCCCTTTTTTTAGCATGTAACCGGGGTAGATGGGCATTTTTCCCTGATAGAAGCCGGCGGGCAGACTGCTGACGATGCCGTCGTAGATTTCGCGCATCTTGTCCCAAGTGGGGGCATCCACGGTGCCGTTGGGGGTCAGGCCGTATTGCAGCTGAAACTGCCGGACGGCGTTCTCGGTTTTTTCCCCGAAGACGCCATCCGCCGCGATAAGCGGCACCGCCGCGTTGAAGTAGCCAATGACGGCCAGATAGTACTGTACCAACTGGATTTCGCTGCCGGTATCGCCTTTTTTAGGCGGCTCGGTGGGGTAGGGGGGCGTAATTTCCTCTAGCTTAATGCCCTCGGAGGTTAGC
>JAVVRO010000020.1:0-16790 GCA_036654695.1 Angelakisella sp.
AATCAGCAGGGCAATTGCGATAATGGCAACGCCAAAGTAGCTGAGGTACTTCATGATGACGGTGAATACCGGCCATACCACAGCCCAGTCCCACATGCCCAGATAGCCGCCGAAAGCCGCAAGGCCAACCCAGCTGGCAATTATGGCCGAGCCGAACACTTGGCACAGGCCGGAGATAAACGGGAACAGACAGGCAGCCTTGATGCCGCCCTTGTTGTTGGCGTAAACAGCGATGGTGGCGTTATCAAAGAAGACCGGCACAAAGCCCGCGATAACCAGCACAGGGCTCTTGAGCAGAATGAGCGCGCCGATAGCGAGGAACTGACCCAGCGCACCAAACAAGAAGCCGATGGTAACTGCGTTGGGGGAACCAAAGCCGTAGGTGACAGCGCAGTCCACGCCGGGAACAGCACCGGGCAGCAGCCGGGTGGAAATTCCTTGGAAGGACTGGGTTAACTCGGTAACAAAGGTGCGCACGCCCAGCTGCAGGATGGATAGATAGACGGCGAAGTTTAAGCTGGTGGTCAGAATATAGAAGAAGAAGTTTTGGCTTTCCTTCAGGAATTTTGCACTGACCAGATAGTCCTTGCCTAGCAGCGCGAGGATGCCGCCGAAGAAGATGGTCATTAAAATAGAGGTACAGACGACGTTTTCGTTAAAGATGGACAGGAAGCCGGGCAGCTTAATATCCTCCAGCCGCTTGGCAGCCTTGCCGTCCTTGCCCTTGCCCATTTTTTCGGACAGCTTGCTGAACAGGAATAAGCCAAACATCTGCTGGTGAGCGACGCAGAAGCCGCCGCCCTCGGTCAGGTCTTGGGTAATCTCTACGGTCAGGTTGGTGCCGACCGCCCAGTACAGGCCAAGCAGCAGCCCCATGATAAGTAGGATGGGGGTATCGCCCAGCTGGGGGAAGCAGAACAGAATGAGCCAGAATGCGGTAGCGGCCTGCTGCATCTGCACATGGCCGGTGGTAAAGATGGAGCGCAGCTTGGTGACCTTGCGCAGCGCCACCAGCACAATGTTGAAGATAAAGGCGATGAGCAGCAGAATCATAACCTGAGAGAAGGAACGCCCCAGCTTTTCCATGCCGGCGGTAACGGCATTTTGCCCAAAGTAGGGGTCAATGACCATGGCGTCCAGCTGGAAGCGATCCTTGAGCCCCACCAAAATGGGACGGAAGTTGCTGACCAGTCCACCAGAGCCGACGGCCAGCACCATGTAGCCAACAGTTGCTTTAATGAAGCCGGAAAGCGCGTCGTACCACGGCTTGCGCAGCAGAATGTAGCCGACCAAAACCATCAGGCCAATGAAGTACGCCGGTTGGGTCAGGATGTTGTTTGCAAAGAACGTCCAGATACTCATGAAAAAGTTGCCGATTGCTTCCATAGAAAATACCCTCCTTATTCTGTCTGGTTTTTATGATTCGCCGTACACACACGGCGTCAGTTATTTGTTGTCCAGATATTTTTCGCTCAGCCGCAGCAAATCCTCATTGCAGGTTACCAGCGGCAGCTGGGCAACCAGCTCCTCGTTCGTCAGCATTTTAAACAATTGCTGCATGTTTTTCAGGTGCGCGTCGGTATCCACCGAGGCCAGCGTAAAGAACACGGTGGCGTCCTTGTCGCGGTCGTCGGGGTCAAACTGCACCGGCGTGTTGACCTTCATAAAGGCAATGGCCGTGCCGTGGGCGCAGGCGGAGCCTTCCATGCTGTGGGGCATGGCAAAACCGGGCATAAGCACAATGTACGGACCGTGCTTTTCTACGCTGGCAATTAATTCATCGGCGTAAGCCTCGGTTACTGTGCCGTCGGCAACCAGCGTTGCGCAGCCCAGCCGCAGCGCCTCGCGCCAGTCGGGTACACTGTCTACAAACAGGGTGTGACCCTGTTCTACCAATTCACGAAGCATCCGATTTCCTCCCTTTCGTACTATAAAATGGAACGGAACGGCGTGTTCGGTTCCTGCTCGAAGCAGTCGTGGAAGCCGCGGTCGTGGTGGTATTCGCGCTTGCCTAGGTCGGTGGGGTAGACATACTTTCCGCCAACCTCCCACAAAAACGGTTCAAACTGGTATTGCAGACGGTATTTGCGCATGTCGTACAGGGTGGTAATCTCCCGGGTGTCGGCCATAAAGTTAGTCCAGACATCGTAATGCACTGGAATGACCACCTTGCAGCGCAGCGCCTCGGCCATGCGCAGAATGTCAATGGAGGTCATTTTGTCGGCCAGCCCAATGGGATTTTCCCCAAAGGAGCCCAGCGCCACATCGATGTCGTAGTCCTTGCCGTGCTTGGCAAAGTAGATGGAGTAGTGGGAGTCGCCGCTGTGGTAGATGTTGCCGCCGGGGGTTTTAATCAGGTAGTTGACGGCCTTGTCGTCCATGTCGGTGGGGCAGACCCCGCGAATGTCCACATTGCCGTCGGTGGTTACCAGACAGGTGCGGTCAAAGGAATCCAACACGACAATTTCCATATCCTTGATTTGAATGGTGTCGCCGGGCGTTACAATTCGGCAGCGGTCGGCGGGTACGCCCCACTTAATCCATGTTTCCACCGACTTTTTGGGGCCGATGAAGGGAATCTTTTCCTCTACATTTTTAAGCACCGCGGCAGCGTAGTTGACATCCATGTGGTCGTTGTGGTAGTGGGTCGCCAGCACCGCATCTATCTTTTTTACCGCAAAGGGGTCCATGACAAAGGGGCTGGCGCGCAGGTTTGGTTGCAGCTTGCGTCCGCCACACATGTTGGCCATCTGGTGACCGGCCACCATGTCCTTTACTTTTTTGGTACGCTTGCCGTTGCCGCACCAAAAGTCAATGCTGATGTTGGCGTCTCCGGGTGTTTTTACCCACAGGCCGGTGCAGCCAAGCCACCACATTGCGACGGTGCCGGGCTTTACCACCTCCTGCTCAATTTCCTCGTTGAGCCAAGTTCCCCACTCGGGGAAGGTGTCCAGTACCCAAGATTCCCGGGTGATTTCATCAATCTTTGCCATCGTTCCGTTACACAGCTCCTTTCAAACATTCAAAACAATCATAAAATGATAAATTGGTGGTTTACAACCTAATAATACATGACTTGAGCTACAAATTCAATCTCTTTTTTCACCAAATTTTGTATTTGATTCTTGTAGTTCACGATATATTCACACAATAGCACAATGCAAATGTTCAAAACGAACATAAAAATTAGAAAATGGGATTTCCTCTTGGCCTACCTTGTTATTATGACAAAAAGATACTATAATAATCACAGTGACAGTGTAACAAGATGACGTCTCCCCTTAACAGGAATGAAAGGGAGACGCGGGGGAACGTCACGATAAGATGGAAGTACCCTGAGAGCGAAGCAACCTGCGCAATTTTACTGAGAATTGGGAGGGACGGTACAGTTGAAAAACAGCCAGAGTATTGTAGACAACCGGCGCAATAAAATTTTACAGCTGCTAGAGCAGACTGGCTCGGTTTGTGTGAATTCCTTGGCGGAGGAGCTGACCATCTCCCCGCTGACGGTGCGCCGTGACCTCGACTATTTTGAAAAAATGGGCGTGGTGGAGCGGTTTCATGGGGGCGCCGCCCTGAAAACCAAGCTGCAAAGCGATAATATTTTTAGCTCGGTGTATACCCTGCACAAGCACGCCATTGCCCGTCGCGCTGCACAGCTGGTGTCGGATGGTGACACTATTTTCATCAACACCAGCTCGACGGCACTGCTGATGCTGGGGTACATTACCGCAAAGATGGTTACGGTTATTACCAATAACGGCAAGGCGATTTTCTGCGACACCCGGGACGACATGATTCTGCTGCTGACCGGCGGCGAGCTACGCGCCCCCAAGGAGGCCATGGTGGGCGAATTTGCGCTGAACAACCTGAACCGCGTCATGGCCTCCAAGTGCTTTTTGGGGTGCAGCGGGCTGACGCTGGAGGAGGGCATGACCACGGCGGTGTTGCAGGAGGTTGCGGTCAACGAGCTGATGCTGACCCGGGTTACCGGTGCGCGCTACCTGCTGGCCGACCATTCTAAAATTGGGCGCAAGCACAGCTTTATGTCGGGCGCGGTGGAGCAAATTTCTTGCCTGATTACCGACACCGATGCGGACAAGAGTATTCTACGGCAGCTTGCCGAGCGCGGTGTACAGGTTATTCAGGTACCGCCACTAAAAAAATTGGACTGAGAGGGAACTGCCATGCCACCCGGAAATCTACTGATTAAGCCCGCGTCGGGGCTATGCAACATGCGTTGCCGCTACTGCTTTTACGCCGACGAAACCCAAAACCGCGCGGTGGAGTCCTTTGGCATCATGACCGGGGACACGCTGGAAAAACTGGTGGTCGCGGCGCTGACCTACTTTACCGGCGAGTGTACCTTTGCGTTTCAGGGCGGCGAACCGACGCTGGCCGGTCTGCCGTTTTTCAGGACACTGATTGCGCTGGTCAAGGAGCACAATGTACGGCGGTTAAAGGTTCACTACGCCATCCAGACCAACGGGTATGTCATTGACGACGAATGGGCAGAATTTGTGGGAGAAAACAACTTTTTGGTGGGGCTGTCGTTGGACGGAACCAAGGAGCTACATGATTCCTTGCGCCCTGACGCTGCCGGAAACGGCACCTATCACCGGGTGCTGCATGCGGCGCAGCTGTTGGAACGCCACCATGTGGAATATAACCTGTTGACGGTGGTAACCGCGCCGCTGGCCAAAAAGATTGGCAGTGTGTACGGCTTTTACAAGCGCAGCGGATTTCGCTACCAGCAGTACATCGCCTGCCTTGACCCCTTGGGAGAGCAGCGGGGCGGCCATGCCTATTCGCTGACCCCTGCCGACTACGAGTATTTTCTAAAAACGCTGTTTGACCGCTGGTATCAGGATGTCCGGCGGGGCGAATTTGTCTACAACCGGTACTTTGAAAATCTGGTGGGAATGCTGCTGGGTCAGCCGCCGGAAAGCTGTGGAATGGCGGGCTTTTGCTCGCAGCAATGGGTGGTGGAGGCCGACGGCGGGGTGTACCCCTGTGATTTTTATGTGCTGGATGAGTACAAGCTAGGCAACCTGTGTACCGACAGCTTCCCGCAGCTGGAGCAGCGCCGGCAGGAGCTTGGCTTTGTGGAGCAGTCGCGTGTGCAGGCTCCGGAATGTGCCCAATGCCGCTGGTATTCCCTCTGCCGCGGCGGCTGTCGCCGTGACCGCGACCAGATGGATGGCACACTGGGACTGAACTACTTTTGCAGCGCTTACCGGGCATTTTTCCAGTACGCCTACCCCCGACTAGAGGAGATAGCAAGGACGGTACAACAAAATGGCCAACGGTAGCATGACAAAGACGGAACTCTTTCTGTCCTTTCTTAAAATAGGCATTATCGGGTTTGGCGGCGGCAGCGCCCTTATCCCGGTGGTTTCCAAGGAGCTGGTCACCAACCACAAGGCCATGAGCGAGGAGGAATACCTAAAGCATGTGGTAGTAGCCAGCGTTACCCCCGGCGCACAGCCCATTAAGCTGGGCGCTACCTGCGGCTATCAGCTGGGCGGGGTGGCAGGGTCGTTGCTGGCCGCCTACGGCGTAATGCTGCCCAGTGTGCTGCTAACCCTGGGGATTATGGCACTGTTTTCGCTGCTGGGGGGTACGGCCATCCAGTACTTTAACTATGCCTCGGTGGGCATTACCGCCTTTATTGTGTTTGTGCTGCTAACCTTTGTCAAGGACACAGTGATGGCCGGGAGCTTTTGGGTCAATGCCGTTCTGTGCGGGCTGGCCTTTGTGCTGACCGGCGGCAAGGAGGTGCGGCAGCTGACTGGGCAGCTGATGGGTAGTGCGCCTCCTCAGTGGATGGAGCTGCTGCCGGACAGCTCTACCATTCACCTGATAGGGACATTCTTCCTGCTGCTGATGGTGTACACCATTGCCACCCATAAAAAGGGCAGTGCAAAAAAGCCGGCAGCGCCGCTGCCCATGGGCATTCTACTTACCATAGCGGTGCTGCTGGGTGTTCCCATTGGGGCGGGGCTGTTGCTGACAGGCGGGTCGCTTCAGTTTTTGGCCAAGGTGTGCCTCTCCACGCTGACCTCCTTTGGCGGCGGCGCGGCCTATATCTCGGTAGCCGACGGTATTTTTGTACAGGGCGGCTACATTGCGCCGGAGGTTTTTTATACCCAGCTGGTGCCGGTGGCAAACGCTTTACCCGGCCCCATGCTAACCAAGGTAGCCGCGGGCATTGGCCTTGTGGTGGGTAGCGCGGCAAGCCCCATGACAGGCTGGCTGCTGGCGGGGGTCAGCGCACTGACGGTAGCCGGCTCATGCAGCGCGGTGGCACTGCTGGTCATGCAGCTCTATGACACCATCGGGCAGTCGGCGCTTATTCGGAACCTCAAGCTGTACATTCTGCCGGTCATCTGCGGAATGCTTCTTTCCACCTCGCTGTCCATGATTTACGAATCCACTAAAATTACCGGGGAAAAGGGCATCTCCCCCTTCCTCAGTCTGCCGCTGATTCTGGCCAGTTTGCCGCTGCTGCACTGGCTGCAAAAGCGCTTTCATCTCCATGACTTGGTGCTGCTGGTGCTGGCGGCGGTAGGCAGCTTGGGGCTGCTGCTCCTGCTGTAGCTATGGGACTTCATGCAAAAAGCGCTGCCCTTTTGCTGTGCGTACAGTCAAGAGAGTAGCGCTTTATTGTTTTTTTATACTAATTTCATTTTAAAGCTTATCGATAAGTTTTAAACCGCACCGACGGTGCGGGGGCGGCAAAAGTGCTTTCCTTGGAGAATAGTATTATTGTGACACTTCGGGAATTACAGCTATGGGGTGGTAAAGCAGTGCCTCCAAGTAAATTGCCGCCAAAAACTCCCGAGGCAGCAGTGTTGCCAAAAGCTCCAGCGTAACGGGGGAATCCTTGGTGGTTAGCTGGCGGTGGAGCAGCTCGCTGGCCAGCAGCAGGAGTTGTTCCTTTTTAATGCTGCCAATAAGGGCGCGCAGATTTAATTCCCGCAGTTTTTTTACCCCGGCCAGCGCTTCGCCGGTCTGCTGACACAGCAGTAAAAAGCGCTGCGTCAAATCCTGCTCGAACCCTGCGGCGGTGTACAGCTCGGTGGGCTCCAGCTTTAGCAGCTCGGCGGCAAGCTCGCCACTGGCCTGCAACAGCTCCCGCAAATCCAGCTCGTAGCCGGTGGTAATGCGCCGTTTGGCGGCCGCCGCAAGGATGCGTCCGGCCAGCAGTGCCCCAAGGCTCCTTTTTTGGTTGGGCGAAACCTCTTGCAGCACCAACAGGAATACTCGGCTTAGGCTGTTCAGCCGCAGCGCTTCCAGTGCGGCAACCTCACCGGCAGCAAAGGTGTAGGCACAACCGCCGTAGCTGCCCAGTACCTTCATTCCGTCCAGATAGCCCAGACGGATGTTGCGGCGGCAGCGGGCGCTGTCAAAAATTAAAATGTTGCCCAAGTCCCAGTAACAGCGCAGGGTGGTCACCGGCACCTCCGAGGGTACCGGGCGCACCACACCAATGCCTTCCACGTCAATTGCCAGTATTTCGGTAGGGCGGTGCTGCGCGCGCAGGGCAAGGTCGATGGGGATGTTGTTGGCATAGCCGCCGTCCACAAAGGCGGTACCGCCAATGTCCCGGGGGCGAAACGCCGGAAAACAGGCGGCCGAAGCCAGCAAAAAGTCTGCTACCTGTCCTTGGGGAATTTGGGGCAAAAACCATTCCACGGGGCGCAGCGTTGCCAGCTCCACGGTAACAATGCCAAACTCAATGGGACTGCTCCGCAGCTTATCTTCATCGGCCAGCCTGCGGATTGTCTCCTCCAGCGGGGTCACATCCACACCGCCATTTTTTACCATCTGGGAAAGAAACGCTCGATAAACCCCCCGCAGGGAGTCGCCGGTTGCGGCGGGAATTTCGGACATGACCCGGGTATTGTCTAGGTTACTCCACATCTCCAGCGCTTCGTCCAGCGCGTCCAGCGCCATCAGCGCACCGTTGAGTGCGCCCACCGAGGTACCGGTAACTACCTGCCAGTCCAGCCCCAGCTCGACCATTGCCTGCCAAACTCCTACCTCGTAGGAGCCCTTGGAGCCGCCGCCGCCCAGCACAACGCCCCGGCAGGGCTTTTTTTGTATCGCACTCATGGGAGCACCTCCGGGGCAGTCCCGTCGGGGGAAGCTTCGGCGGGTCGTGTAATCACACATTTTTTCCGCCAGTTTCCACGGAGGTAGGCTGTCAGCGTAATGGCCAGCCCGACAATCCAGCCAAACAGATAGCAGAAGAACATGTTATCCCGCCCGAAAAAATGGTCAAGCAGGTAGGCCGAGGGTACCCGCGCCAGCCAAAGGGAAAGAATGCTGCTTAGCATGGGAACCATAATATCGCCCGCGCCGCGCATGATGCTGTTGAGTAAAAACAGACAGGCCAGCATCCAGTAAAAGGGAACAATGCGCACCAGATAGGCCCACCCAGCGTCAATGACGGCGGGACTGGGGCTAAACAGGTGCATCATGGCACGACCGCCCAGCAGCAGCAGAATGCCCACCCCCACACTGACCCACATGGACAGCTTAATGGCAACCTTGGTGCCGTGGTCAACCCGCTCCATCCGGTTTGCGCCAATGTTTTGCCCCACAAAGGTGGTCGCGGCGGTGGCAAAGCTCTGGATGGGCATAAAGACAAAGGTGTCCAGTTTATTTGCGCCGTTAAACCCAGCCATAAAGTCGGAGCCGTAGCTGTTGACCAACGCTTGCAGCGCCATGATGCCCACTGCGAACAGCGCCTGCTGAATGCCGATGGGAATGCCCAGCTTCATGAGCTTGGCAAAGGTGTGCTTGCAAAAGTGCATGCTAAAGGGATGTACTTTTATCTCGGGGTACTTTTTGTTGATGTAAATGGTGCCATAAATCCAGCTAAAAAACTGTGCAATAATGGTAGCCAGCGCCACGCCCGCCACGCCCCAGTCAAAAATGAGGACAAAGCCCAAGTCCAGCACCACATTAATCACACAGGCAATCGACAGGAAAATTAGGGGCGTTTTGCTGTCGCCCAGCCCCTGCAAAATGCCGGAGTTGATGTTAAAGCCCAGAGTACCCATAACCCCCCCGAAGATGATGAGCAGGTAGAGGTGCGCCATGGGAAACGCGTCGGCAGGAACGCGGATGAGGTGGAGAATCGGACCGGAAAGCAGCAGCCCGGCAATGGTCAGCGGAATGGAACCGACCATCATGCCGGTGTAGATGGTGTCGACGGTTTTGCGCACGCCGGCCATGTCGCCCGCGCCGTAGTACTGGGACACAATAATGGTTGCGCCGGAGCCGACCCCCATAAACAGCGACGAGAGCATAAAAAAGATGGGAAAGCCTGTCCCCACCGCAGCTAACGCAGCGTCGCCGACATAGCGGCCGACCACCATGCTGTCCACCATGTTGTACAGCTGCTGGAACAGGTTGCCTGCCAACAGTGGCAGCGAAAAGAAGAAGATGAGCCGGATGGGGCTGCCGGTGGTCATATCGGTCATGCCGATGGTCTTTTTTGCTTGTTGCATGGAGCACCTAGCCTTTCTATTGGACATCGCCATATTATTCTATCACTTCTTGCGATTCTCTGCAACAAGTGGTAAAATGAGAAACAACGTATATACTATAGGGATGGAGCACACAGAAAACGACTTGCGGTGGTGATGAGGCTGAATAAAATCCAACTGGTAGAGCGGCTAAAAAAACGTATTAGTCAAAGTCGTGTCCTGTCGCTGGCGGCCGAACTGGTGAATCGGTTTTATCGGCACAGCGTGGGCAACTCGGCGGCGGCGCTTACCTATTATCTGTTGTTTGCCTTTTTTCCATTCCTCATTTTTGTCAGCAGCCTGCTGGGTCGGCTGGAGCTGCCGCCAATCTCGACCCAAACCCTGCGCACCTTTATTCCGCTGGAAATTCTGGAGCTAATGAACAGCTTTTTGCAGCATGTCCGGGAGTCCACCACTGCGCCGCTGCTGATTTTTGGCCTTATTTTTGCAGTGTACTTCCCGCTGCGGGCAGTTTCCTCGCTCATGGACTTCATCTGCCTAGCCTATGAAACCCGCGAAAAGCGCTCCCTGCTGCATCGCGGCTTCCTTATCCTCATCGTGGCGGTGGGGCTGGTGGTTGCCATTGCGGTATCCATGGTCATTCTGGTTGCAGGACAGCCGCTGCTTACCTTTGTCGCACGGTTTTTACCGTTGTCCCTCAAGGGGATTCAGCTGTGGAGCACTCTGCGCTTTTTGCTGCTGGGCGGGGTTATTCTGGTGCTGCTGCTACTGCTGTACCTTGTGGCGCCGGGCAGGGTTGTTCCCCTGCGGCGCGCGCTGCCCGGTGCGGTGGGGTCATTGTGCTGCTGGCTCATGTACACCGTTGGCTTTTCTTTTTACGTGGAGCACATGGGGAACTACTCGGTGGTCTATGGCTCCATTGGGGCAATTATCGTTTTACTCCTCTGGCTGTATGCCACATCGGTGACCATTATTATGGGTGCCGAGCTCAATGCCGCGCTGGCCAAGCGCCGGTGAAAAAATAGTAAGGCTGGGAGGACTGCTTTTTGGAAAAACCGCAAAAGGAACTGTCCCAGCTGTGCGGTACGGTGGAGGACATTGTATTTTATAACGAGGACAGCGGCTTTACCGTAATGCTGGTAAGCGTCGCGGAGGAAATGGTGACTGTAGTAGGGGAAACCATGGGCGTTGGGGAGGGCGAGGAGATTGAAGCCACCGGCTATTTTACCTCCCACCCCACCTATGGCAGTCAGTTTAAGGCACAGATTATTGAGCGTACCCTGCCGGGGACAGCCAATGCCATTTTACGCTATCTGTCATCGGGCGCTATTAAGGGCATCGGGCCGGTCATTGCCAAAAAGCTGGTAGCCGAATTTGGGGATAATACCATGGAGGTCATCGAAAAACAGCCCGACCGGCTGACCGTGGTGCGGGGCATCTCCCCCAGCAAAGCCCAAGCCATCAATCAGGAATACCAAAAGCTCTATGGCATCCGCAGCTTGATGCTGTTTTTGGCAGGCTATGGGATACAGGCCGCCGAGGCTATCCGCATCTGGAAGCGGTGGGGTGTGAACGCCGCCGAGCTCATTCGCCAGAACCCATACTGCCTGTGCGCGGAGGATATCGGGCTGGAATTTGCCGAGGCCGACCGCATTGCCGAGGAATCCGGCATTCACCCAGACAGCTACAGCAGGGTGTCGGCGGGAATCCTTTATGTACTGCGGCACAACAGTCAAAGCGGGCATGTCTGTCTGCCCATGGACAAGCTATACGGCATGACCGCCGAATTTTTGCAGCTGTCCCAGGCACTGGTGGAGGAGGTTACGTTGTCGCTACAGGATAGCGGACTGGTGGAGTTTTACAAGGCTGACGGACGCAGCTTTGTCTACACCGCCGACCTGTACCGTGCCGAAAGCTACATTGCCGGGCGCCTTGCCCTGATGCTGCAACTGGCGCCGCCGCCGGCAACCGACCTTTCCGAGGCCATCTCCGCGTTGCAAACCGAGCTGGGCATTGAGTACGACACCCTGCAACGCAAGGCGGTGGAGCAGGCTGCCAGCAACAGTGTCTTTCTCCTGACCGGCGGCCCCGGTACCGGCAAAACCACCACGCTAAACGGCATTTTGACATTGCTGGAACGCCAGCGGCTTAAGGTCGCCCTAGCTGCCCCTACCGGGCGTGCCGCCAAGCGCATGACCGAGGTAACCGGGCGGGAAGCAAAGACCATCCACCGACTGCTGGAGGTAGAGCCCAACCGTGACACGCTGACCTTTAAACGCAACGAAAAGAATCCGCTGCCCTTTGATGTCATTATTATCGACGAAATGTCCATGGTAGACACCCTGATTTTGGAAAGCCTGCTGCGCGCCATGAGGCTGAGCTGCAAGCTGATTTTGGTGGGGGACAGCGACCAGCTGCCATCGGTTTCGGCGGGCAACCTGCTGGGGGATATGATTAAAAGCGATGTACTGCCCATGGTACACCTTGACCGAGTGTTCCGACAGGCCGCCGAAAGCCTGATTGTCACCAATGCTCATGCCATTGTGGCGGGGCAGCTGCCGGAGCTGAATCAGCGGGACAGCGACTTTTTTTTCCTCAAACGCAGTGACCCGCTGGCGGTGCAGGACTTGACGGTGGATTTGTGCGTGCGCCGACTGCCGGAAAGCTATAAAATATCGCCGCTGTGGGATATTCAAGTCATTGTGCCGGGGAAAAAAGGGCCGGTGGGTACCATGGAACTAAACCGCCGCTTGCAGGAGGCGCTGAACCCGCCCGACCGGCAAAAGGGTGAAATTAACTACTTTGGCCGCACCCTGCGCGAGGGCGACAAGGTAATGCAGATTCGCAACAATTATGACATTGTATGTAAAACTGACAGTGGCGAGGACGCAATGGGCATCTTCAACGGCGACATTGGCATCATTGAGCTGCTGGATCTTGCCTCCAAAACCATACTGGTGCGGTTTGACGATAAGGTTGCGCCCTACACCTTTGATAATGTTGACCAGCTGGAGCTGGCCTATGCCATTACGGTACATAAAAGCCAAGGCAGCGAGTTTGACACGGTGGTCATGCCCCTGATGAACCGTCACCCCAAGCTGCATTACCGCAACCTGCTGTACACCGCTGTTACCCGCGCCCGCCGCAGGCTAATTATGGCAGGCAGTCCTGCTACGGTGGCCGAAATGGTGGCAAATAACCGACGCACACTGCGCTACACCAATCTGCGCCAGATGCTGTGTGACGCGGTGAATGGAGTGGAAGACAGTGGCCTTTGAACGACTGCAAAATCTGCTTTTCCCGCCGCGCTGTGTTTTTTGCGATGAGGTGGTGCTGCCCGGTGAGGGCTGCTGTACCCGGTGCGACGCCGCGGAACGGCTGACTGGGACGCAGGCGGTTCGACAACTGAGCGAGGGCACCCTGTACAGCTGCTTTCGGTATGGCGACGCTGGCCGCCGCAGTCTGGCCGCCTTAAAATTCCATGGGCAGCACGCTCCGGTGGCGTATTACGCCCAGCAGATGTCCGCCCTGCTTACCCAACACCTGGGCGAAATGCCCTTTGAGGTGGTGACCTACATGCCCATGCCGCCCGAGCGGGAGCGTGGCCGCGGCTACAACCAAGCCAAGCTGCTGGCGCAGGCGTTGGGGGCGTTGCGCGGACTGCCGGTGGATGACTGCGGGCTGCAAAAGTCCGATGTGCTTGCCCAGCATGACCTGAACCGCAGTATGCGCCTAAAGCGTCCCGATGCGGGGTTGCAGCTGGCCGCTGCGGCAGCGGTGCAAGGGCGTGTTTTATTGGTGGATGACCTTGCCACCACTGGGAGCAGTATTGCCGCGGGAATGCGGCTGCTGCGCCGGGCAGGTGCGTCACAGGTGGTTGGAATTACCATATTTTCCGGAATATAGCGGCAAAGTAGTTTACTTTCACAAATAAGACCGATAAACTACAGAATAGCTTTTGACAAAGAGCTTCTTTTTGTGTTACAATCTATAAAGAAATGGATACGTTTAATATAAAGGAGAATGCTGCTATGTTTAGCAATGATATAGGAATCGATTTGGGTACTGCTACTACGCTAATCCATGTCAAGGGCAAGGGAATTGTCCTAAAGGAGCCGTCCATTGTTGCCATGGATACCCGCAGTGGCAAGGTGCTGGCCGTCGGTGACGAAGCTCGGGAAATGCTGGGAAAAACCTCCGACTCCATCAGTGTCATCCGTCCCTTGGAGGAAGGAGTTATCTCCGACTACGAGGTAACGGAGCAGATGCTTAAGCTGTTTTTCAAAAAGGTTAGCCCCAACAAGTTCTTTAAGCCCCGTGTCTGTGTCTGCGTGCCCTCGGCAATTACCGAGGTGGAGTCCCGCGCGGTAATCGACACGGTAATGTCCTCCGGCGCACGCAATGTGTTTCTCATTGAGGAGCCAGTTGCCGCAGCCATTGGCGCGGGCATCGACATTACCAAGCCCGGCGGCGTTGCCATTTTGGACATTGGCGGCGGCACCAGCGACATTGCGGTGCTTTCGCTGAACGGCATTGTCTGCAAAACTTCACTGAAGCTGGCGGGGAACCGCTTTAATGCCACCATTATTAAGCACATTCGCAGTGCTTACAATGTGCTCATCGGCGACAACACCGCCGACCGGGTCAAGCGGGAGATTGCAACCGTCTGGATGGAAGACGTGGAGCCTGTTCAGTACGAGGTCAAGGGGCGCAACTTGGTAACCGGCCTGCCCCAAAAGATTACCATCAGCAACACCGAGCTGGTTGAGCCGTTGCGTGCCGATTGCGAGCATATTTTGGTAGCGTTGCAGTCGGTGCTGGAGCGCACCCCGCCGGAGCTGATTGCCGACATCCAGCAGTCCGGGCTAATTATGACCGGCGGCGGCGCCATGCTGGGGGGACTGGACAAGCTGATTTCCAGCCGCATTCGCATTACCGCACGGCTGGCCGACAACCCCATTGAGGCGGTTGCCATTGGCACCGGCGAGTCCTTTGCCTACCTTGGCAAGCTGTACGACGGGTTTGTTACCTACACCAGCTACAGCAGCAAATAGAATAGGGAACAAAAAGCGCAAAGCCGACCGGCTTTGCGCTTTTCATGTTACAGTAGTTCCATCCATTCCACTGACTTTGCCAGCCAGTCGCTGCAATGGGGCAGTACCAGCGCGTCGTTCCATGCGGTGCGCTTGGTGGCTAGGGACATACCGTGCCAGCCCCGGTTGTAGATATGCAGCTCAAAGGGAATATTGTTCTTTTGCAGCTGTGTGGCAAACACCAGCGAGTGACTGACCGGTACCACCGTGTCGTCCCGGGTGTGGAACAAAAAGACAGGCGGGGTTTTTTCGCTGACGCGGTTTTCCAGTGAAAGGTAGTGCAGCAACGCGGGAGGTGCATCGGTGCCCAGCAGGTTTTCAAAGGAACCGATGTGCCCCCATTCCGGTGCTGCGGAAATGACCGGGTAGCCCAAAATGGCACCATCGGGGCGGTTTATGCCGTCGCAATAGCCGTATTCCCGCGCCACCGGGCTGTCCCACAGAACCGCGCCGCATCCGGCCAGATGCCCGCCGGCAGAATAGCCGGTGACAAAAATTTTGTTTTCGTCAATATTCCATTGGGCGCTGTGCCTGCGCACCGTGGCAATGGCCTCACAAAGCTCAATGTACTGTGCCGGGTAGCGCACCGGCGCGATACTGTACAGCAGGACAAACGCGCTGATGCCTGCCCCGATGTAGGCCTCGGCAATCGGTGCGGTTTCGTGCTCGGAAATAGCGCCATACCCGCCGCCGGGGCAGATGATCACTGCGGGACGCGTTTCATCCTGACGATAATTTTTAAAGTTTTCCAGAATGTAGCCGGTCAGCGAAACCTCCGCCGGGTTGGCACCCAGCTTTTCATAGGGGAGGTTCAGCGACAGGGTTTCTATTTTCATTGTTTGCTCATCTCCGCTTAGGCTTTTAGCTTAATATAGGTGTCCATGGTTCGCTTGGCCAGCTCCGAAATGGCAATGGGGTGGTAGTCCGGCAGCTGGGAATACAGGGTGTCATGGAGGGGGGCAGTCCATTTGGCGGGAATCTGCGCTGCGCCAACCAGCGCCCCCATGACCGAGCCGACCGTTGCGCCGTTGCAGTCGGTGTCCATGCCGCCGGCTACCGACAGGCAGAGCGCTTCTTCAAAGTCCCCCTTGGAATAGGTCATGGCAGCAATGCACAGGGCGGCGTTATTGATGGTATGTACTGCGTTGTACGCGCCAAATTCACGCTGGATGGTCTCGATAACCTCCTGCCGCGAGGTGGCGCTATGCCCGATGGCGACTGCGCGAACGGCCGCTTCGTAAAAACGCGACCGGGCGGGGACCTCTGCCAGCGCCATGGCAATAGCTTTGTCAAGGTTCTTTTCGGTAAAGGCGGCGGCAATCAGCGCGGCAAAGAACATTGCACCGTAAATGCCGTTTTTGGTGTGAGAAAAGGCTGCGTCCTCGTAGGCCATCTTCGCGGCAAGGTGGGGATTGCCCGCGGCAACATAGCCGTATGCGTCAATTCTAATCTGTGCACCAATCCACTCGCGATAGGGGTTTAGGAGCGTCGCACAGCTTCTGGCTTGTTCCACGGCATTATCCGGCTTAACGCCCCACGGCCCGAAGGCGTCAAGGTTGCAAAAGTTCAGGTATGCCTGATTTTCTGCCGTACACAAAAAGCGGAAGGGGAGCAGGCGGGTCCAATGGTTTGCCACATCCCAGCTGTCAAAGGTGCTGCCATTACTTTGTACCAGCAGTAGCCCCAGCACCGTGTAGCGAATATCATCGTCGGTGGGCATAAACTGCATGACCTCATCACTGCAATTGAGGCTGTTCAGCTTCATATTATCCTGTGCCTCGGCACGGGAATGGGTTGGCATGTAATTTGCCAACGGCCATGCGTCGGCCTTGGTACACCATGTTTCAATTCCCTCGTGGTTCCACAGCTCCACCGGTTGGCCAAGGGCGCAGCCAATACATCTGCCTAGCCACGCGCCGTAGAATCTATCGTACAGGGTGTCGCCCTCTGGGGGGGGTGACACGGTGTTTCCCAGCGCCGAAGCCGCCAAAATCTCCGGGTAGTCGTTGGGCTCCACATAAGGGTAATCCTCCACGGGGGGCAGCTTTTGCAGATCGGCGTAAATTGCCATGAGTGCCTGCTGGTTGCCTCGGGCGGCGTCAATCCTCGCCTGCAAGGCGCTGCGGTCAAAGGCAAAGCCTTCTTCCTTTCGCTGGTCAAGCTCCTCGTTGAGCAGCACATGCAATTCCTGATATCC
>JAVVRO010000021.1:0-1572 GCA_036654695.1 Angelakisella sp.
GGACTACCTGACGCTGGAAATGAACACGCTGTTTTTGCAGCAGTTTATCCACCGGAGCAAGGCGATTACTCCGGTGATAACCGACCCCTACGGCATCGGCGGCGCTACGGCATTTTTGACCCGCGGAATGCTGACGCTGTTGCTGCTGTCCTATGCCGGCGTGGCGGCTGCGGCGCTGCTACAGTCGCTGGAACTGGCCAAGGCGCTGCGAACCCGCGCGTGCGGGCTGCGGGGCGACGGCATCTGCTTTGCCGCGGGCTATCTGGCTTCGGCAATGGTGCTGGCGGCCATGACTGGGGCGGCATTGCCGCTGCTGGCGGCGGCGGGTACCCGACTGCGACCGCTGCCGTTGGCGCTGTTTTTGGTGCTGGGAGTTTCGCTGGGTGGCGCTGGGGCGCTGGCCGCCGGCACACTGGGCGGCGGGGTTACTGCCGTCATTTTGCTGGTGCTACCCATGGGGCTGCTGTCCGGCTGCCTGTTGCCGCCGGAGCTGCTGCCCGGGGCGGCAGCTGCCCTTGCACCCCTCACCCTGACCTACTACGGACAGGCGCTGCTAACCGGGCGGGAGGAGCTGCTGCTGCCGGCGGCGCTGGTGGCACTGGCGCTAACCGTGCTGTGCGTTTTTTTGTGGAAACGGCGGGTGCGCCAATGATGAATTTTTGCCGGATGACCGGACTTTACCTTTTAAATTTACTGCGCTGCGGCACGGTGCGCACGGCGGGGCTCTTTTTGGCTTGCTTTGTTCTGCTGTTCGGGGCGTTGCCACAGGCTGACAGCGAGGATACCATTGGGCTGGTGCGCAGCCCGGGCGGCGGTACTGCGGCGGCACAGCAGCTGGCGCATCAGCTGGAAACACAGCTGGAGCAGCTGCCCGGCTACCGGGTGCGGTGCTACCCCGACTCTGCTGCCCTGACCCGCGCCGTGGTGCGCGAGGAAATTTCCTGCGGGTTTGCACTGGCGGCTGACGCGGGAGAAAAACTGCAAAACGGGACGACCAAGGGCTTGCTGGAGGGCTACTACCCTCGGGGCAGTGCCGTGGCCGCACTGATTAACGAGGCAGTGGGTGCGGCGGTAACGCGCGTTACCGCACCGCTGGCGGCGGCGCGCTACTTGGAACAGGCCAAGCTGCCATTCCCGGTGCCACCCCAAACTGCACAGCAGTACGTTACGGAATACACCGCGCAGATGCTGGCGCAGGGGTCGCTGTTGAAAGTGGAGCTTACCGTTACCGGTGGCTCTCCGGCACCTGCCCGCGACCAGATGCTGCGTTTGGCGCTGGCGGCGTTTGCGGGTGGCTTCCTCATCTTTGCGGTGCTGCTGGGGGCGGATGGACCGGAAACCGGCAGCTTTGCCCTGCGGTGCAGCGGCGTTTCGGTGCTGGGCAGGATGCTACCCCTGCTGGGCGGGTGGTTTGTGCTTTCCACAGCGGGGGCACTGGCCGCGGGACTGCTGCTGGGAGCGCAGCCGTTGGGGGCACTGCGGGGCAGTCTGCTACTGGGTGCGGCAGGAGCACTGGTGGCTCTGGCCGGGTGGCAGCTGCGGCGTTACCGGGTGCTGCTGGTGGCGGTATCA
>JAVVRO010000021.1:1582-4341 GCA_036654695.1 Angelakisella sp.
TGCTGCGCGCCTGGCGCACCTGAGTCAGCGCGACGACCTGCGCCAGCGCCTGGAGCAGCTGCTGGCGCAGACGCGCCGCAACGGCGGCATGGCGGCGGTGCTGTTCATTGATCTCGACCACTTCAAGAAAATCAACGACACCCACGGCCACGAGACCGGCGACCTGCTGCTGGTGGCGGTATCGCCGGTGGCAGCGGGGCTAACGGTGCTTTGCTCCGGCGGAATATTTTCTACGGCGCTGTTGGGCAACCTTGCGCCGCTGCGCTACCTCAGCTTGGGGTGGTACTACCTTTGGGCTGTGCTTGGGGGATAACTTCTACCATGGGACGGAAAACCGTCTACATCAAAAATGGCATTGGAGACATCGTAGTATGAAATTGCAAAATGACCTTGGACAGGATAAAATCCCCGGGCTGGTGCTGCGGCTGGCGCTTCCCACCATGATTGCCCAGTTTGTCAGTGTGCTGTACAGCATTGTGGACAGAATGTATATTGGAAATATTCCCATCATTGGGGATGCCGCCCTTGCGGGCGTGGGGGTTTGCGGGCCGATTGTGACGCTGCTGTCCTCCTTTGGCACGCTGGTGGGCTTGGGCGGGGCGCCCATTCTGGCCATGCGGCTGGGGCAAAAAAATCTGCGGGGCGCTCAGGCCATTCTGTCCAACGGCTTTGCCCTGCTAACGGTGCTGTCGGTGGTGCTTTCCGGGCTGTTTTTTTTGTTCCGGGAACCGCTGCTGCTACTGTTCGGCGCCAGTCAAACTACCCTGCTGTACGCCAACCAGTACATGTCCATCTATGCGGCGGGCACCATCTTCGCACTGCTGGCCACGGGGCTTAACAGCTTCATTATCTGTCAGGGCTACTCCACTGTCGCCATGGGCACGGTGCTCATCGGCGCGGTGCTAAACATTGTCCTCGACCCCATCTTTATCTTTGCGCTGGACATGGGCGTTGCGGGCGCGGCAATTGCCACGGTGCTTTCGCAGATGGCCTCCTGTGCCTTTGTGGTCTGCTTTTTGCTGTCCAAAAAGGTTCCTGTGCGCATTACCTTTGGCGGCTACAGCTGGTCGGTGGTCAGCAATATTCTCCGGTTTGGGCTGTCCCCCTTTGTTATTATTGCCACCGACAGTGTGCTGTTCATTGTGCTAAACATGTCCCTAAAGCGCTACGGCGGCGCACAGGCAGACAGCCTGATTGCCTGCGGAACCATTGTGCAGAGCTTCCTGCTGCTGGTTAGTATGCCGTTGGGCGGCATTACCGGCGGCACACAGCCCATTTTAAGCTACAACTACGGCGCGGGACGCACGGATCGCATCCGGCAGGGCGTGAAAACGATTTTGCTGGCGGCGGTGTCCTTTGATGTTTTGATGTTTATCCTCAGCCGCTTTTGCGCGCTGCCCTTTGCCCGCATCTTTTCCGCCGACCCGCAGGTGCTGGCGCTTTCGGAATGGGGCATCAAGATATTTACCCTTGCCATTATTCCCATGGCGGTGCAGTACGCACTAGTCGACGGACTGACGGCGCTGGGGGTTACCAAGGTGTCCCTGTGGCTGTCCGTATTTCGCAAGTCGACCTTTTTGCTGTCCACCCTGCTGCTGCCGGTTTGGTTGGGCGCCACCGCGGTATTCTATGCCGAGCCGGTGGCCGACCTGCTGGCCAGCTGCGTTAGCACCGCCGTCTTTTTGCTGGTCTTTGGCAGGGTCATGCGTCAGCGGGACGCCATGCCGGAGGGAACCCAGCTTTTTGGCGGATAGTTTTTCTTGTGCAGGCGGGATAGTTTATGATACAATAGCCGTGTACCATTGTATTAGACGATGCACAACAAAAGGAGGAATTCGATGTCCGAACAACCGCTGGTAAGCATTATTGTACCAATCTATAACGCCGCACCGCATCTGGCGAACTGTATTCAAAGTATCCGCCGGCAGCGGTATGAAAATATTGAGATATTGCTGATTAACGACGGTAGCGAGGATGTCAGCCTGTCTATCTGTGACATGTACGCCCGCGTCGATTCCCGCATTACAGTGGTCAACCGGCCAAACTGCGGGGTATCCGCTACGCGCAACGTGGCGCTGGAGCTTGCCAAGGGGGAGTATGTTCAGTTTGCCGACAGCGATGACTGGCTGGACTGCAACGCCACTCGCCTGCTGGTGGAGCGGATGAACGAGGTCGGCAGCGACATGGTGATTGCTCATTATTGCCGCGTGGACGGAGAACGCATTACCGTACACGGCTTTTTGGACGATGGGCAGGTGCTGTCCCAAAAGGATTTGGCGCGCTACCTGATGGACGAACCGGCCAGCTTTTACTATGGGGTAATGTGGAACAAGCTTTACCGCCGCAGTATCATTGAGGAGCACAACATCCGGTGCAACGTGGAGCTGACTTGGAGTGAAGATTTTCTTTTTAATCTGGAATATATTCGCTATGCCCAGTCCTTTTGTGCGCTGAAAACGCCCATCTACTACTACCGCAAAAACGAAAACAGCATTACCGCCACCAAAATCAACCTGATTAACGGAATGAAGGTAAAGGCGAGCTTGTTCCCGTACTACAAGCAGCTTTACACGGAAATTGACCTGTACGATAAATTTAAGCCCCAGATTTACCGCTATCTGATTGCCACAGCGGAGCACAGCTAGATGGCGACTACCGTTTATTTAGTGCGCCACGGCACCACAGAATTTAATATTGACGGACGGTTTCAAGGGACGCTGCAAATTCCGCTGAACGCCCAAGGGCTTTTTCAGGCGCAG
>JAVVRO010000021.1:4351-16695 GCA_036654695.1 Angelakisella sp.
GATTCGCTGGCAACGGTGGCGCTGGACGGGGTTTATGCCAGCCCGCTGCTGCGCGCGCTGCAAACTGCCGAGGCCATTGCGCTGCCCCATGGGCTGACGACCCTGCCCTGCGCCGACCTGCGCGAGGTGTTTGGCGGCGACCTACAGGGCAACACCGGCACCGAAAATGACGCTCGCTTTCCTGAGGTAATGGAAAACTTTCGCAGACATCCCTCGCTGTTTGTGGCGCCAAGGGGGGAGTCGGCGCAGGAGGTTTATACCCGAATGGTACGGGCAATGGAGGAGCTTGTGACCCAAAACCCGGGGCGCACCATCGCCGTAGTTTCCCACGGATTTGCCATTCAGGCCTACCTTGCCTATGTAACGGAGCACCGGTTTGAGGAGATGCGGTTGCAGATTGTCGGCAACGCCTCGGTGACCATCCTGCGCTATGTGGCAGGTCAACAGCCTGAGGTGGTGGCGCTGAATGTTCAGGAGCACCTGCCGCCGGCGCTGCGCTTTGGGGTAGCGGCTACCTTTATGAAGGCCTAGGGACAGCGGGACAAGCTGGATTAGTTATAGTAGCTTTGGGGGACAGACGATAAAGATACCAATCTAGAAAAGATTGTTACAGGGGTTAGGTTTATTCCAATGTCATACAAATTACGAGGATAACACAAATTTAGGGTATCACCGTTTTCTAAACGGTGATACCCTAAAAACACCCTTCTTATACTCCTTTGCTTATTTGAGCTCGATGCTGCGACTGGTCAATACCCTAGGCGTCAGCTTTGGCATTTTCAGTTCCAGCACGCCGTTTTTGTATTCCGCGCTGATGTGGTCGGTATCCACCCCGGAGACATCGAAGCTGCGCTGGAACATCCCATATTTGCGCTCGCGGCGCAGATAATCCTTTTGCTTGTCCTCGGTTTCGGTGCTGTGCTGTGCGCTAATCTTTAGCCAGTCACCGTCCAAATCCAGATGAATCTCCTCCTTGGTAAAGCCGGGTAGCTCTGCCTCCAACACATAGTTGTCGTCATCCTCCCGGATATCGGTACGGATGGCGGAGACCATGGAATCCATGTTGCCCAGCAAATCTCCAAAAAAGTCCTTTTCCATCTTGTCAAAATAGCCCAGCATACTGTTCCCTCTGCGATCAAACGGAATTAAGTCTAACATACAAATCTCCTCCAAACCTTTCTTTGTTCTTTACAGATGGTCTGCCAAGGGAGCCGTCCTGTTTGGCTCTCCTTGCTTCCATGACTACAGTATAGAACTCGTTTGTGAAGAAAATTTGCAAGAGAGTTTGCTTTTTTGTTAATTTTAGCACTCTCGCACAGAGAGTGCTAAAACGATATGCCGCAACCGCCTCTGCTCCCATTCAGTGAACCCCAAGAGGACTTTCGCTGCCATGCAACTATATGGTCGATGCTACCTTCCAGCGCTGCAAAACGCAGCGGAGCTCTCGGCTTTCCGGAGAAAAAGAGGGTAACATCCTTTCCTCGAATGATGGTATTACTGCTCCGCGTCCTCCCAGCCCTTGACCCGTTCCACCGCCTTGTGCCAGCCCGCCAGCAGCTTGTCACGCTGGGGCTCGTCCATCTCCGGCTGGTACAGCTTGTCCAGTGTCCACTGGGCACGGATATCGTCAAGATTGTCCCACACGCCTACTGCCAAACCGGCCAAATAGGCCGCGCCCAGCGCTGTTGTCTCGCGAATCATCGGGCGGCGAATCGTCTGGTGGTTAATGTCCGCCTGAAACTGCATTAAAAAATTATTGGCCGACGCTCCGCCATCCACACGCAGCTCGCCCATGGGAATGCCGGTGTCGGTGCGCATGGCCTCCAGCACATCGTGGGTCTGGTAAGCAATGGCCTCCAGCGCCGCACGGATAATGTGGTTGCGCCCCGCCCCGCGGGTCAACCCCATAATAGCCCCCCGCGCGTACATGTCCCAGTGTGGCGCACCCAGCCCGGTCAAGGCCGGTACTAGGTATACCCCGCCGTTGTCACTGACCTTTTGGGCAAAATATTCAGTATCCCGGGCATCGGTGACAAACCGCAGCTCGTCCCGAATCCATTGAATGACCGCGCCGCCCACAAACACACTGCCCTCCAAGGCGTACTGCACCTTGCCGTTTCGCCCGATGGCAATGGTGGTCAGCAGACCGTTCTTACTGCGTACCGGCTCGTCACCGGTATTCATCAGCAAAAAGCAACCGGTGCCGTAGGTGTTCTTGGCGTCGCCCTTGTCAAAGCAGGTCTGCCCAAACAGCGCCGCTTGCTGGTCGCCTGCACAACCGGCAATGGGCACCTCCACCCCTTGAATGTTGGCGGTGCCGTACCGGTGACTGCTGTCACACACCTGTGGCAGCATGGCAAGGGGAATCCCCAGCTTCGCACAAATTTTTTCGTCCCAGCACAGCGCACGAATATTGTACAGCATGGTACGGCTGGCATTGGTGTAGTCGGTCACATGCGCCTTGCCGCCGGTCAGCTTCCAAATCAGCCAGCTGTCCACTGTACCGAACAGCAGCTCTCCTGCCTCGGCACGCTTGCGCGCACCCTCCACATGATCCAAAATCCACTTCAGTTTAGTGGCGGAAAAATAGGCATCCACCAACAGACCGGTACTCTCCTGAATGTAGGCCGTCAGTGCGGCATCCGCCTTAATTTCCTCGCAAAGCGCGGCGGTGCGGCGGCACTGCCAGACAATGGCGTTGTAAACCGGGCGGCCGGTGGATTTTTCCCAGACAATGGTTGTTTCCCGCTGGTTGGTAATTCCGATAGCCGCTAAGTCGTGGGGGTCAATGCCGCTTTTGGCAAGCACCTCGGTGAGTACGCCATACTGGGAAGCGTAAATTTCCATGGGGTCATGCTCCACCCAGCCGGGCTTGGGGTAGTGCTGAATAAACTCCTTTTGCGCCATTCCCACAATGTTTTGGCGGTCGTCAAAGATAATCGCGCGGGAGCTGGTCGTCCCTTGGTCAAGGGAAACAAGGTATTTCGGCATTTAAATCAACCTTCCGTTCTGATGTATAGTATATTTGTACCATAAAAACCGGTTTCTTTCAAGCCGCAGAAGTGAACATTTCACTGCCTTATTGCTTTTTTCGCCCTCAAATAGTATACTTACCTTATAAGTTTATACTGAGGAGTCGATTATCACTATGTCAATTTTTAACTTCGGCGCAAACTACAACAGGCCGGGTCCCGGCATTCCTAAAAACGCTCCCAAGAAAACGGGAGTCAAGCTCTTTTTTGACATTATCGGACGGGAGTTCTGGGCGCTGCTGGCGCTGAATCTGACCTATCTGCTGGCCTGTGTCCCCCTTATCACCATCGGACCGGCCACTACCGCCCTAAGCCGCATTACCACCATGATGGTGCGGGACAAAAACGTCTACGCATGGAAGGACTTTTGGGCAACCTTTAAGCGGGAATTTAAGCAGAGCGTTTTGTTCGGCATTCCCGCAACCCTGTTCGTTGCCGCCGCTGTCTGGATTAATTTTGGCGTACTGCTCAGCGCCGCCGCCAAGCAAATTGACCTGTTGCAGATGGTTTTCATCTTCCTCTGGACCTTTTTGGGCACCTCGGTGGGTTGCTTTCTCTTTCCGCTCATTGCCAATGTTACGTTGCCCGCGTTCCCGCTACTTAAAAATTCGCTGCTGCTGGTGGTGCTGGGCAAATGGCGCACCCTTGCAGCCGTTGCCGTCAACATTATCGTGGTGGCACTGGCGATGCTCTACTTTCCGCTGTCCATTATCCCCATGCTGTTTTTGGGGTACTTTTCCTTCCTGTCCTACTTTACCTCGTTTATGGTGTGGCCGGTCATTGAAAAATACGTCGTGCGCAGTGACGAGGAGATTGCCGCGCAAGCTGCCGAAGCCGAGGAGCAAAAGCAGCCTGCGCTGGAGGCCTTGACCGAGCAGGCCAAGGCAGAGGAAGCGCAGGAAGCGGACGCTGCCGAAACTGCTGAAAAGAACCCTTAAGCACAGGTCAGGGCGCAAATGAGGTGAACTGCATGGAGCTTTACTCCGGCGTGACACTGCACCAGGAGCTTGTCGTGGAGGAGCTGGTAACGGTGCATTACTTTGAGTACACCAGCAGCTATGTTTTCCCCGGCGAGACCCATGATTTTTGGGAATTTTTGTATGTTGACAAGGGCGAAATTGTAGTGACCGCAGGCAGTGCCCAGCTGTCGCTTAAAAAAGGCGAGCTGATTTTCCACAAGCCAATGGAATTTCACAATCTGCGGTCAAATGGCGTTGTGGCGCCCAATTTGGTGGTGGTGACCTTTCGCAGTCACAGTCCCGCCATGGCTTTTTTTGAACACAAGCTGCTGCGCGCGGGGAGCTGCGAGCGCGACCTGATTGCCCAGATTGTCCGGGAGGCCAAGGCCGCCTATTGCTCCCCGCTGGAGGATCCCGAGCTGTGCTGCCTGACGCGGCGGGAAACGATACCCTTTGGCGCGGAGCAGATGCTGAAGCTGTCCTTGGAAACGCTGCTGATTCGCTTTGTGCGCAGCGGGTTAAGTGACCGATTGTCTGCACCAGCAGCACCCTGCACTGCCAACCGAGAAAAAACCGAGGAAGCTACCTACCGCCAAGTCCTCAGCTACATGGAAAAGAATATTGCCCGTAGGCTGACGCTGGATCAAATTTGCCACGATACCCTGATTGGCCGTTCCTACCTGCAAAAAATCTTTCGTCAAAAGAGCGGCGGCGGGGTAATGGAGTATTTCGGCGGGCTTAAAGTTGAGGCCGCCAAACAGGATATTCGGCAAAATGCTAACAATTTTACCGAAATCGCCCATCAGCTGGGGTACTCCTCCATCCATTACTTTTCCCGGCATTTTAAAAAAGTGACAGGCATGACTCCGTCGGAATACTCCTCCTCGGTAAAAAGCCGCTCCGAGGTTGCCGACGGTACCACCGGTTCTGCTGTTGCCGAAGAATAGAAGGAATGATGCAACCCTTGGAGAATCCAGAAAAAAAGTTGTCCTTTACCGCCACCCCGCTCCTTGTTTTTGGGCGTTGGGTGGCAATCTCCGTTTTAGTGGGACTGGTTGCCGGCGGTGCCGGTGTACTGTTTCACTTTGTGCTGGAATGGTGTACCGCGACCCGCGTGGCAAACGACTGGCTGCTCTGGCTGCTGCCCTGTGCCGGTCTGCTCATTGCGTGGGGGTACCAAGCCTTTGGCAGCGGCGACCACGGCACCAACATGGTGCTGTCGGCCATCCGCTCCGATAGCTCCATTGGCGCAGCTACCGCGCCGCTCATCTTTTTGGGCACCGCGCTGACGCACCTGTTCGGCGGTTCGGCCGGGCGGGAGGGCGCGGCGTTACAGCTGGGCGGCAGCATTGCCTGCCAGCTGGGCAAGCTGCTGCGGCTGGATGCCAAGGATAGCCACATTATTGTTATGTGCGGCACCAGCGCGGCCTTTGCGGCGCTGTTTGGCACGCCCATTACCGCCGCGGTTTTTTCCTTGGAGGTGGTCAGCGTGGGGTTAATGTACTACGCTGCCATTGTCCCCTGTACCGTGGCAGCCGTCCTTGGCGCCATGCTGGCACAAGCGGCCGGCATTCGTCCCACTGCATTTTTCATTAGCGGCATTCCCCCAACTGCCGTGCTGCCTGTTTTGCAGGTCGCCCTGCTGGGGGCGCTGGGGGCACTGGTCAGCATTTTGTTCTGTCAGGGGATGCGCCATACCCGCCGCCTGTTTAGGAAGTACCTGCCCAATGGTTACCTGCGGGCGGCGGTGGGCGGTGGGGCTGTTGTTTTGCTGACGCTGCTGCTGGGCACCCGTGACTACAACGGTGCCGGCATGGAGGTGGTCGCCCGGGCGATGGCGGGGACTGCCGTTCCTGCCGCGTTTTTGCTAAAAATACTTTTTACCGCCATCACCCTCGGCTCCGGCTACAAGGGCGGCGAAGTTGTGCCGGTGCTGTTTACCGGTTCTACCTTTGGCTGTGTGGCGGCGCCGCTGCTGGGACTTCAGCCCTCCTTTGGCGCGGCACTGGGGCTGGTTTCCGTGTTTTGCGGAGTCACCAACTGCCCGCTGACTTCTATTCTTTTAAGCGTCGAGCTGTTTGGCGCGCAGGGGTTACTCTACTTTGGGCTGGCGGCGGCGGTGGCTTACATGCTGTCGGGCTACAGCGGCTTGTACGGCGAACAAAAAATTGTCTATTCCAAATACCGGGCGGAATTTATTGACATCAAGGCAAAATGAGGGAAACGACTTCGTTTGTGCAAATATTATCAACAAATTGGTATTCCTTTTCCCGCCGCTGGGCGTTAAAATAGAATGGTAACCGTAATTATAAAAAATGGAGGGTTCGTTATGAAGCAACCGGTTCTGGTAGTAATGGCTGCGGGGATGGGCAGTCGGTACGGCGGGCTGAAGCAGATTGACCCTGTTGGCGCCCACGGCGAAATCATCATCGACTTTTCGCTCTATGACGCATGGCGGGCAGGCTTTCGCAAGGTCATTTTTATTATCAAAAAGGCCATCGAGGCTGATTTTCGCGAGGTCATCGGCGAGCGTATCTCCAAAATATTCGATGTAGAGTATGCCTTTCAAGAGGTCGAGGATCTGCCGGATGGCTTTTCTGTACCAGAGGGGCGCGGTAAGCCGTGGGGAACCGGCCACGCGGTACTGGCCTGCCGCAAGCTGGCGGATGCGCCCTTTGCCGTCATTAACGCCGATGACTACTACGGCGCTCACGCATTCCAGCTCATTTATGACTTTTTGCTCCACCACCAAGAGGAGGAGGAGCGGTACCGCTATGCCATGGTGGGCTACCGGCTGGAAAACACCCTGACCGACCACGGCCATGTGGCGCGGGGCGTTTGCAGCCTGACTGCCGACGGCAACCTTGCCGACATTGTGGAGCGTACCCGCATTGAAAAATGCGCCGACGGGGCACAGTTTACCGAGGACGGCGAGCACTGGACATCTCTGCCGGTGGGCAGCACCGTTTCCATGAACCTTTGGGGCTTTACGCCCAGCATCTTGCGGGAGCTGGAGGTTCGCTTCCCGCTGTGGCTGTCCGGTGCCTTGGTGGAAAATCCGCTGAAAAGCGAGTTCTTCCTGCCCACGGTGGTGGATAATTTGCTCAAGGAGCAAAAAGCAACCGTCAAGGTGCTAACCTCAGCGGATCGCTGGTATGGCGTGACCTACCGGGAGGATAAGCCAGTGGTAGAGGCCGCCATTGCCAAGCTCCACGCCGAAGGTGTGTACCCTGAATATTTGTGGGAGGGCATTCAACATGACTAAAATTAATGAACGGCAGGCGCTGGTTGCCGCCGCGCAGTTCCCCTTTGACGGCGAGCTTGTTTCGGTGGCGCGCTATGGTAGCGGGCACATTAACGACACCTTTGCGGTGGTGTTGCAGCAACCCGCAAACAAGACCAAGCGTTACATCTTGCAGCGCATTAACAGCGATGTGTTCCGGCACCCTCTGGAGGTACAGGAAAATATTCGGGGAGTTACCCGCTTTTTAAGCGAGCAGCTTGTCAAGACCGGCGGCGACCCGCTGCGGGAAACCTTGACGATGCTGCTTACCAAGGACGGCAAGGTTTGCTGGCAGGACGACGAAGGCGAGTTCTGGCGCGTCTATCTGTTTATTGAAAACACCATTTCCTACCAGCTGGTCAAGGATGCAAACGACTTTTACGAGTCAGCGCGTTCCTTTGGTAATTTCCAGCGGTTGCTGGCGGACTATCCCGCCGAAACACTGCATGAAACCATTGCAAACTTCCACAACACCCCCGACCGCCTGCGCCAGTTCCGTGAGGCGCTGGCTGCCGACAAGCTGGGACGTGCCAAGGAGGTACAGCCCGAAATTGACTTTGTGCTGTCCCGGGAGCAGGACTGCTCGCTGCTAGTCGACCAGCAAAAGGCCGGCTTGCTACCGCTGCGGGTCACCCATAATGACACCAAGCTAAACAACATTCTCATTGACGGCACCACCGGGCGGGGCATCTGCGTCATCGACCTTGATACCGTAATGCCCGGGCTGTCTGCCTACGACTTCGGCGACTCCATCCGCTTTGGCGCAAGCTCCGCCGAGGAGGACGAGCAGGATCTTTCCAAGGTGCACTTTGTTCCCGCGCTGTTCGACATTTACACCAAGGGCTACCTAGAGGTGGCGGGCGCGGCGCTGACCCCTGCCGAAATTGACAGCCTGCGAGTTGGCTCCAAGCTGATGACGCTGGAATGCG
This sequence comes from Angelakisella sp., assembly GCA_036654695.1. Taxonomy (GTDB): domain Bacteria; phylum Bacillota; class Clostridia; order Oscillospirales; family Ruminococcaceae; genus Angelakisella. The sequence goes on from JAVVRO010000021.1 coordinate 12,555, forward strand.
GAATGCGCTTTTTAGCCGACCACCTGAACGGTGACACCTATTTTAAGATTCACCGGGAGGGGCACAACCTTGACCGTGCGCGCACCCAGTTTAAGCTGGTTGCCGAGATGGAACAACGGTGGGACGAAATGCAGCAAATTGTGAATAAATACCGGCCTTAACCACAAGCTCACGCAGCAGCCTGGCACCTTTTTTAGGAGGTGTCAGGCTTGTTTTTTCCTTGTAAACCGTTCCGCAGTATGTTACAATAACCGTACGTTATACTAATTTCGTTTTAAAGCTTATCGATAAGTTTTAAACCGCACCGTCAATGCTATCTCTACCGCCTACCTTCCTTGGAGAATAGTATTATTATCGTACTATGGAAAATCAGCTATGCGCAATGAATTTAAGGAAAACCTGACAGAAAGGATCTGACCGCCATGACCAGTCCCGCACCCGCTTCCCAGCGCCGGCTTATCATCCCGGAAAAATACCTGTCCAAGCTGGACGTCATTGAAACCGAGATTGCCATTAAGCTGGCAAAGGATACCTTTGAGCAGCGTCTTGCACAGGCGCTGAACCTGACGAGAGTATCCGCACCGCTGTTTGTCCGCCCGGAAACCGGGCTGAATGACGACCTGAACGGCATTGAGCGTCCGGTTCAGTTCGATATCCTTGACTTGGGGGCGGATGTTCAGATTGTTCAGTCGCTTGCAAAGTGGAAGCGTCTTGCCCTTAAAAACTACGGCTTCGAGCCGGGGCGCGGGCTGTATACCGACATGAACGCCATCCGTCGGGATGAGGAGCTGGACAACCTCCATTCAGTTTATGTTGACCAGTGGGACTGGGAGCTGGTAATTACCCAGGAACAGCGCACCATGGCCACCCTGCGGGGCACCGTGGAAAAAATATGGGCGGCGTTTACCGAAACACAGCGGGTGCTCTGCAATAAATTCCCGGTGATTGCCCGGTATCTGCCGGATGCCATCACCTTTGTTACCAGTCAGGAGCTGGAGGATCGTTGGCCGGAGAAAACTGCCAAGCAGCGGGAGGACTGCATCTCCAAGGAGTACGGTGCGGTGTTTTTAATGCAGATTGGCGGCGCGCTGCGCAGCGGACAGATTCATGACGGGCGCGCACCCGACTACGACGATTGGTCGCTTAACGGCGATATTTTAATTTGGTATGAACCGCTGGGACGCGCCGTGGAGCTGTCCTCCATGGGCATTCGCGTTGACCCGGCTACGCTGGAACGGCAGCTGGACATTCGCGGACACCAGCATAAAAAGTCGCTGGAGTTCCACCGTCTGCTGCTGGACGGAAAGCTGCCCTTGACCATGGGCGGCGGCATTGGCCAGTCGCGCATCTGCATGACACTGCTGGAAAAGGTACACATTGGCGAGGTGCAGTCCTCGGTATGGCCGGAGGAAATGCTGGCACAGTGCGCGGCGCACGGCGTACATCTGCTGTAATCGAAAATGAAAGGACAGGCGCATAGCTATGGTAAATTTTGCCGCCCGCGTGTTTTCCAAAAAAGTGATGGAACGACTGCTTCCCCCCGAGGTTTGCAAAGCGTTTGAGGAATGCTCCCATACCGGTGGCAGCCTGAACCCTGACATTGCGCAGGCAGTGGCCGATGCCATGAAGCAGTGGGCTATTTCCCAAGGAGCCACCCACTACACCCACTGGTTCCAGCCCATGACCGGCATTACCGCCGGCAAGTTCGACGCATTTGTCTCCCCCGATGGGCAAGGCGGGTCGGTTACCGAGTTTTCGGCCAAAAGCCTGTTTAAGGGCGAATCGGACGCCTCCTCTTTCCCCTCCGGCGGCCTGCGCGCCACCTTTGAAGCCCGGGGCTACACCACATGGGACCCCACCTCGCCGGTTTTTGTCAAGGGCGATACGCTGTACATTCCCACCGCCTTTTGTTCCTACACCGGGGAGGCGCTGGATGCCAAAACGCCGCTGCTGCGCTCGATGGAGGCGGTCAACCGCGAGGCAACCCGCCTATGTCATGCCATGGGACTGACGGAGGTGACCCGCGTCGAACCGGTAGCCGGTGCGGAGCAAGAGTATTTTTTGGTTGACCGTGCCCAGTACGAGCAGCGGTTAGACCTTAAAATATGCGGTACCACCCTGCTGGGCGCCCGCCCCCCCAAGGGGCAGGAGCTGGACGACCACTATCTGGGACGGATTCGTCTGCGCATTGACGCGTTTATGCGGGAGGTTGACCACCGTCTGTGGGAGCTGGGTGTGCCCTCCAAGACCAAGCACAACGAGGCCGCACCTGCCCAGCACGAGCTTGCCCCGCTCTATGCGGGCTGCAACATTGCCTGCGACCACAACCACCTGATTATGGAGACTATGCGCATTGTGGCCAAGGAGCAGGGGTTGGCCTGCCTGCTGCATGAAAAGCCCTTTGCCGGAGTCAACGGCAGCGGCAAGCACAACAACTACTCCCTGGCCACCGACACCGGGCTAAACCTGTTTAAGCAAAGCTCCTGCCCCGAAAAGGATCCGGTGTTTTTAATCAGCCTGTGCGCCTTTATCCGCGCGGTGGACAGCTACCCCCAGCTGCTGCGGTTAAGTGCCGCCGGCGCGGGCAACGACCTGCGCTTGGGCGCGGGCGAAGCGCCCCCTGCTGTGGTGTCAATGTTTTTGGGGGATCGACTGGTGGAGGTACTGACCACCGCCGCCAAGGGAAAATTGCCGGAGGGTGACGCGGCGGGGCTCTTTAACATTGGTGTCGCTACCTCCCCGCAGTTTGCCAAGGACGACTGTGACCGCAACCGCACCTCACCGCTGGCCTTTACCGGCAACAAGTTTGAGTTTCGCATGGTGGGCTCGTCTCAGTCCATTGCCATGGCTAACACGGTGCTAAACACCATGATGGCGGACAGCTTTGCCGCCTTTGCAAACTTCTTTGAGCAAAGCGGCTTTACCCCGGACAGCATTGCGCAGGTAATTGCCGAGACGCTGAGCCGCCACGGCAGGGTCATCTTTAACGGCAACAACTACGACAAGGCATGGCTGGTGGAAGCCGAACGCCGGGGACTGCCCATTATCCACGATTCGGTAGATGCCTTTGAAGCACTGCGGGACGACCGCAACATCCGGCTGTTTGAGCGGTTTGGCGTGCTATCCCGCACCGAGTGCCTGTCCCGGTACGAAATTTCGCTGGAAAGCTACAACAAAACGGTGTCGATTGAAGCTGCCACGCTGGTGGAAATGGTACGTCGTCAGCTGCTGCCTGCCACCGCCGAGTACACCGGACTGGTTGCCCGCAACACCAAGAACTTTGCGCTGGCCTCCAGCGGACAGCAGCAGCGCTACCTGCAACAGCATCTCAGTGACCTTTCCCAGGTGCTGGACGACATTGCCGCTCATCTGGATGGGTTGGAGCAAGCTATTGCGGCACAGCCAAGTGACCACGCCGCACGCGCCGCCTACATTCGCGATGCTGTCCGGCCGGCCATGGTTGCGTTGCGTTGCAGCTGCGACTATGCCGAAACCATTGTGGGTCGCCAGCACTGGCCAATTCCCACCTACACCGACCTTTTGTATCGCGTTTGACCGGCGCCTTTACAAGTTCTTGGAAATTTTTAAAAAATGCAACAATTTGATTCTTTTGCCGCACTGAATGGATAGAAACGATACTCAGGAAGCCTATTCTTTTCTGCGCAATTTTTGTTTCAACGACGCGGCAATTCGTGCCCGTTTTTAAAAAATCAGGAGGAATCAAATGAAAAAGCTATTTTTGACTTTTTGTGCGCTGTCGGTGGCGCTCACAGTAGTTGCCTGTTCCGCAACCGGCGCGGCAACCACAGGTTCCGTTAGCTCTGCTGCGCCCAGTACACCCTCCCTGTCGGTAGCGGAGTTTTCGCAACCTCAGGTTGCGCCACCGGTGTCCATCCCTGAGGTACAGCCGCCTGTGCTACCCAAGGTGACAGAGCAAAAGGAGGATGTTATGGTTGCAGATGCAGCAATATACCGTGGCACCGTGACCTCGGTGGTATCCGGCACCCCCAAGGAAGGGGACGCCCTGAACGAATTGATTCTTACCTTGACGCAGGCTAAGGGCACAAACTTTGGCGCGCCCTCCATGACCTTCCGGATTACCGAAAATACCCGCATTAGCTTTAAAGCCGACCAGCTGGCC
>JAVVRO010000022.1:0-16638 GCA_036654695.1 Angelakisella sp.
ACGACTTCGCGTCCCTATGCGCAGTACCAAAACGCTTCGCGTTTATGGTACACTAGCCGTAATCGGCTAGTGTACGGGGCGATGCGCAGGACGACTTCGCGTCCCTATGCGCAGTACCAAAACGCTTCGCGTTTATGGTACAGTGGCTTAAACGCATTCCGGGGGTATTAGACTACTTTTTGTTAAAGGGATGTGCAAACTTAATCCCGAGCTTGGTCTTATTGGCCTGGAACTTTGTATCCTTGTAAGCTTCCAGCTTGGAGAGTCCCAGATTTTCCAGCTCGCCCATAGTTTCGGCATACAGCTTCTTGCAGTCATCCGCGGTGGGTGCGGTAACAATGCGACCCAGCGCCTGCGCCATATACTCTTTAATGCGCACATCAATGGAAGCAATCTCGCTGCCAGCCTCCGGTGAGGTTGCGGAGAAGCACTTGTCATCAAAGATTATCACGTTTTTATCGTGAGTCTTCAGCTCAGAATCCTCATCAAACACGGTAGAGGCCTTCGGCCATGTGCCCTGAATGATGGTGTAATCGCAAACCCAGTCAAAGCCGTCGTACTTGGCGCTATATTCCTTGGGATTGTTCATCTGCATGTCAATAAATTCCTGCTTGCGTACTACTTGGTTATTCTCAACGGTGTAGCCATCCATTGCCCAAACGTTGTTCAGGTAGTATTCCTTTTGTGTCATAAAGGCAAAGAGCTGTGCAATACGCCCCGGCTGCTTGGCATTGCTGGTAATCATGGTGGCGGCCCAACCGGCATTGTTATTCCCCTGTACCGCAACCTTGTCATGGGTATCGCCCTTCATGTCGCCGCAGTAAAGCATCAACGCTTTGTTGTCGGCCGCGTAAAGAGTACCACGCACGCTGGAAACGTTAGTCCAGCGGGTTGTCGCAAACAGCTGCCCCGAGGCGACCTTCTGTTCTACCTGATCTTTTTTAGCGGTAAAGCTTTCATCTGTCATTAAGCCCTCGCGATACAGCTGGTTAAAGAATTGCAGACCCTCCAGATACTCGGGAGCGCGGTAGATGGACTGATACTTGCCTTCCTTGGTTTCCATGGAAGCGCCAAATTGCTCGGCCATCTGCTCATCGGCACGGTCGGCGAACAGTGCCATGTAGGGAATCATTTTTTGTCCACCGTAGGTAATGCCCTTTTCTTTTACCGCACGCAGTGCCTTCACAAAGCCTTCCTTGGTACGCATATCATCGGCTTTCATGCCAATTTGATCCAAAATGTCCTTCCGGGCAAAGTTCTGGTTATGGGTTTCGTAAAAGCCCTTGTTCGCGGGAACGTTGTCGTCGCCATAATAGAAGTTGGTGTAGGCGTACCAGTTACCATCCTTGGCGGTATACCAGTCCATCATCGACTCTGGGACAATCATGTCGGGGGCGTACTCCTCCCGCAGCTTGTTCAGCGGCAACAGCTTGCCGTTATCTTCTAGCAGCGTACGCTGGGTGGAGTTTGCATCATAGGTAACTACATCCGGCAGCGAATTGGTAGAAATGAGCACGTTTAGCTTATCTACATCGCCGGTTTGTATCTCAATGGTGCAGCCGGTTTCGTCGGTAATCCACTTGTGAAACAGGTTGGTTTCGGGGGTAAATTTGCTACCATACCAGTCGTAGCCGAAGAACCACTGGATGTTACAGGGTGAAGTATCGGTTTTCCAGCTGGGGGTGGCAAACTTGGGCTTTTCGGCCTCCGAGGCGGCAGGCTGCGTGGTCGGAGCAGCCGGAACCGAAGCGGAGGGAGCAGGCTGACTTCCACAGCCGGAAAGGATTCCCAACACCATTGCAATGACTAGAAGCAGGGTAAGCATTCTTTTCGTTTTCATAAAACTCCTCCTTTTAGAATTATACGTTAAACCTCTATCAAAATCCAGACGGATTAAGACCTTTGGATAGCTATCCTTTGACAGCGCCCATGGTGACACCCTTAACAAAGTATTTTTGCAAAAATGGGTAAATGATAACGATAGGGATTGCGGTAACCATCATGGTTGCCAGCTTAATGGTCTGCGGGGTCATTTTTACCGCCTGTTCGGGGATGGTGGTGGCTGCCGCCGCGCTTAAGGAACGCGCCACCGAGGGGTCGGTGATGACCTTTTTTAAAAACAGCTGAATGGTTTGCAGCTCAATGGAGCTGGTATACATCATGGAGTCAAAATAGCTGTTCCAATGGTTGACCGCCGTAAACAGGGCAATGGTTGCCAGTACCGGCTTGGAAAGCGGCAGGATAATTTGAAAAAACACACGATACTCGCTGGCGCCATCAATTTTGGCCGACTCGATGAGCGATTCCGGCAGGTCACGCATAAATGACTGAATAATGACCATGTTGTAAGCGCTGAACAGCGATGGGATGATGTACACCCAAAAGCTGTCGTACAAGCCAATATCCTTAATCAGAATAAAATACGGGATTAAACCGCCCGAGAAAAAGAGCGTTACCATAATAAACGGAATATAAATCTTTTTTAACTTGAGCTTGGGGCGGGTAATGCCGTAGGATACCATTGCAGTAAACAGCACACTGGTAACCGTGCCGACAAACACCTTCCAGAACGTAACCCAAAACGCCTGCAAAATTTGTTTATCCATGAAAACAGCCTGATAATTGTATAGGGTAAACTTACGCGGCCAGAGCCAAACACCGCCCCGCATATAGTCGGAGCCTTCGTTGAGTGAGCCGACCAAGGTGTACCAAAAGGGATAAACCATCACCAGCATCATCAGCAGCATCAGGACAAGGTTTACATAGTCAAAGGGCAGCAGGCGCGATTTTTTTAATTTCATTCCAGCTACTCCTTTCAAAACAAACCACGGTCAAGCAGTTTTTTGGACGCGGTGTTGGCAATTAACATCAGCAGCACCGAAAGCCCCGATTTGAGTACCCCAACTGCCGTTGCGTAGGAAAAGCGCGTCTGCGCAATACCGGTTTTGTAAACATAGGTATCGATGGTTTCGCTGAACGCCAAGTTCATGGGATTTTGCAGCAAAATAATCTGTTCGTATCCGGTGTTCAAAATAGAGCTAATCTGGAAAATAAGCATAATAACAACGGTACCCACAATACAGGGCAGCGTAATGTAAATCATCTTTTGAAAACGGTTGCAACCATCCACGGTGGCGGCTTCGTACAGTTCCTGGTCGATGCCGGTAATGGCGGCTACATACAAAATGGAGCCGTACCCCACCGACTTAATAATACTGACAATGGTGTAGATGACGAAAAAATACTGCCCCTTGGCCATCAGGTTAATGTCCTCCGGGAACAGCCCTAGGAGATGAAGTCCACTGGCCACCAAGCCCCCCGGCAACAGCATTTCCATAATAATACCGCCAAAGATGACCCAAGAAAGGAAGTGTGGCAGATAGGAAATGGTCTGCGCTATCTTTTTAAACCGCACAAACTTAATTTCATTGATGAGCAGCGCCAACAGGATGGGGGCTGGGAAGGAAAAAAACAACGCAAGCCCATTAATCACCAAGGTATTGCGAACCGTCTTCATTAACGCAGGGTCGCTTAAAAATTCGCGAAAATACTTGAGCCCCGCCCAAGGAGCCGTCTGCATGGTGGACATCAGCCCGTAGTCTTTGAATGCAATGATAATGCCATACATTGGCAGATAGGCAAAAACAAATAGGAAAATGAGTCCCGGCCACACCATGCTTTGTATCTGAATCTGATCCGCATTCCGCTGTAAGAAGGTCGGTCGCACGGCGCTTTCCGCTGTTGCCTGTTTCACTGGCCATCACCTCAATTCCCCATTTTACGGCCGGCTGCCGCTGTGGCTTCCGTGTCACTGCTTTTATTTTAGAAAATTTTGAAGGTTTTGTACATAGCAAAAATTATGAAATAATGACAAAAGTTATTAACTTAAAAATTTTAATTTTCTGTTTCAGCCATTAAAAATCGTAAAAGTTGGCATGGTACCCTAACTTATGCCATTGACAGGGCGAAAGCATTTTTTGTATACTGGTATCAATAACATTGTGGTAGGAGGTTTTTTTCATGCTGCTATCCGCGCCTGTCCGGGCAGAGGTAACCCGGAAGCTACACCATTTGGTGGCTCCGTCGGTCATTTTGGATTTTGCCGAGGCGGAGCTTCTCCGTTATCTGGAACAAATTTTTGGCGCATCAGGCTCCAGTGCTTCGTCACTGCCGGTGCTGTTCACCGACGAGCTATCCGACACCACCCCGCTGCGCTTTGACGGGTACCGCATCACCGTTTTAAGCGGCAGTGTCACCATCGCTGCGGCGCAGGAACGCGGTATGCTGTACGGTGTGTATGGGCTACTACGGATGCTGGGGTGCAGCTTTGTCTTTCCCGGCGCTGAGCGTGAACGCATCCCGCGCCTGACCCATTGCACACTGCCAGAGGGTGTCACCGAGCAGTCACCATGGATTGAGTTCCGCGGGCTGTGCCTGTACGACACCACCGCCAAAACCCTGCCTGAAACACTGGACGCGGTAGACTGGATGGCCAAGAGCAGCTACAACATGCTGCTGACCTCCATTCACCGCAAGGATGACACCATCGGCGAAGTTCATGCAATATTGTGGGATGAAATTGGTGACGAGCTGTTCCCTCAGCTGCAAAAGCGCGGCATTGCTGTGGAGATGAGCGAGCATTCCACCGACTACTTCTTTCCCCGAGAAAAGCTGTTTGCGCAGCACCCCGACTGGTTCGCGCTTATTGACGGAAAGCGCACCGCCGGGCAGATTTGCTATGCCAACGCGGATGCCGTGCAGGCATATGCCCACAGCTACGCTGAATTTGCCAAAAAAAACCACCAGCTCCAGTGGCTGGGGGTTTGGCCGCTGGATGGCGGAGATTACTGCCAGTGCGCGGCCTGCCGCGACCCGCTGACCGTACTGCGCAGTAGCATGGCAGTTGCCGCCGCGGTACAACAGGTGCGCCCCGACCTGCTGGTGGAGCATCTGGCCTACACCCCACAGAGCTTTACCCGGCCGGAGCAACCGCTTCCCAAAAACATGACCGTGCTGGTGTGTGACGCAAACGACCACACAGCTTACGAATGGGGACAGCGCACCAAGGACGGCGGCGGCGCGTTCTACTTTGATTACCGTACCGGCGACCACTATCGTTTTTGCGCTAACCTGTGGATAAATCCTTTTTACTGCCGCGAGCTGGTCAATACCTTTGCCGCCTATGGCTACCGCGGAGTAGTCTCGCTCTATCTGCCTGTTACCAGCTGGTGGCAGTCCAGCTTAAACTATTACTATTTGGCACGGTTTTATGCTAACCCCACTGCCACTGTCGAGGAGGTTACCCATACACTGGCGACTGAGCTGTTTGGAGCCGCACAGGCCGCGCAGATGACCGATATTCTCATGAAGATATTCACGGAGCTGCAAGATCAGACCCTTTGGAGCCGGCAACCCTTTGCGCCGCGCCATTTAAAAAGCGACTCCGCACAACGCAGCACGGCGCTGGATGCCGCCCACCATGCGCGGTTCCAAGAGGTCACGGAACAGCTGGAACGGCAGCTGGACAGTGTGGCTTTTGCGGAGAGCTCGCCTGCCGCGCAGTCGTTGGACTATCTGCGCGCCTATGTGCGGCTGCAAGAGCTGTTTTACCGCTGTGTTGACCAGTACGACAACAGCCGCGACACCCCTGCCCGGGCTGAGCCGTTTTTTGAGGAACTGGCGGCATTGGCAGAGCGCTACGGCGCGGTGTTTATCCACGAGGAGTACGCCCGGTGGAGAATTGCCGGGCGGGATAGCTTGCTAAAGTAAGCGAAAAACCCAAAATGGCTGCTACAGGCACTTTGTAGCAGCCATTTTTTGTACCTATCCGGTATTTTGTTGCGCCTGCCGGCGCGGGGTTGGGCAGCCGCAGTTAAAGGCTAAGCTCCACCCCTTCGCAGTCGGTTTGAACCACCTGACGGGTAAAGGGCTCGTCAATTAGCAGGTTGCCGCCAATAGTGACGCTTTGACAGTGCTCCAGCACAAACAGCGCATCCCGCACCCCTGCGCGGTGGGGGTACAGGTCGCTGCGGTAAATGCGGTTGTTAGAAAAGACCAGACACTGGGTAGATTTTGCGTAAAGCAGCGGCACTGCGGACAGATGAAACACATTATCGCAGATGCAGATGTTCCGGTGGAATGCGCGGTTCCGTTCTGGCTGGGGAATTTCCGGTTCCAGCGTAAGGATGGCCTGACAGAACTGATAGTCGCTGGTCATACAGCAGTCGGCAAACACGTTGCCGCGAATGACAACATTCCTGCAAGCGCCGGTTTCAAACCACTGGTTTGCGTCGCCTGCCAGCAAAATTGCCGCACCGGAGGACTCGAACAGATTATTTTCCACCAGCACCGGCCTTGGGGTGGTAATGAGAATACCACGGGCGCGGCAGCTGCCAAAATGACAGTTGCGAATGGTCAGCGACGGCGTGTTACTGCTGTTTTCCAGCGCATCACCCACGCGCACGTCCTTCGGGATGGGGCAGTCGAAGGCAAGGGTAAAGTCGGTGGTGGAGTCTAGGGTAAAGGCGTTCACCTTTCCCTGCCCAAGCTCTTGCAGCGTCAGGTGGTCAAGGAAAGAAATCTCCTGCTCGGGCACTGCCCAGTTGGGAAACGCAACCGATTGGGGATGGACAAACCGACCCCGCAGGGTATGCTCGTCGCAAAGCTCAACAATCTGTGCGGCCGTACCGTGTACGTTAATCGAGTCATCCATTAGTCCAAAAAAGCTGCACTGCTCAACGACAATGGCACCGCGGTTGTTGGAAAGGTGCAGGCCGTCGTCGTGCCCGGACAGGAACCTGCGCCCACGCGCCGGATTGGGTACCAGCCGTACCACCTTAAAATGCAGATTTTCGCAGAATTGGCACAACACACCCAGCCCTGCGGTACCGTGGATGGCAATCTCCTGAAACGACAGGTTGCTGCTGTCCTGGGCAAAGATGCCGGAATGCACCCGCGGAGTGTGACGCAGCACCATCCAGTTGCCCGGCTGGGGCGGTACTGCAAAGTCACCAAACAGACGCACCACGCCGGTGTCCCGCTGCTGCGCGGTCATTCGCGAAAATACATCGCCGGTGCCGTACCGAACTTTGTTGGTATGTGTGTCAAATTCGATGGCACTACGCAGGGGCTCCTGCCAGCTTTCGCCGGTAAAAATCAGGGTGTCCCCCCGCACTAGGTGCGGATATTCCACAGGGTCAATGGCAATGTCAAACCAAGTCGCGGCGCTTTCTAGCACTTGACCCTCGGCCGAAAGGGGGATGTCCCAGTCAATGGTCAGGTTTTTTACCGTGACCTCATGGCATCCTGACAGCGCAATGGGAATCATACTTCCGTGGTACACCAGCTGTGCGCCTCCGCCCTCCAGCACCACGCCACGCATGGTTTCCAGCAACAGACCAATGCGTACAAAGGGCACCAAATCGGTGTTGGACAGTGACCAGCTGCGCTGAATGCCGTTTTCGGCAAAAAAGTCGTAGCGCCCGGGGGACAGGGTAATCACGGTATCCTCTTTGTTCGCGGCAAACAGCGTGGAAAGGTCAGCGGTGTAATCCTTGCCGGTATCCGGCAGTATGCCATAGTCAGCGGCGCAAATCGTTTTCATTCCAGTAATTCTCCTTGTCGTTTGTCCTCCCCGCGCTTCGCAAATGGGGCTTCTGTTACCACCATTGTAGCATATTTCCTTGTTATGGTACAGGCCGCAATAGCAATAAACTCTCCCCCTGTATGGATAAAGCGAGTCCGCCGGCAGGCTGCCGGCGGACTCGCTTTTGTTACTCGTTGTTTTCCCAGATTTTCTTTTTCTTGTAGAAGATGTAGCTGAGTACAAACCGTGCCGTTTGGTCCACACAGACCACTGCCCACAGCGCAACGATGCTGGCGTGGAACACACCGGTCAAAATCAGCGACAGCGGCACCCGGATTCCCCATAGTCCGACGGCCGCAATGACCATGGGGATTTTAGTGTAGCCCGCGCCCTTCAGCGCGCCGGAGTACACTCGTTGCAGGTTTTGCGGAATCTGTATCAGTCCCATTAACCGCAGATAGATGGCTCCCAGCTCAATGACCCGCGGGTCATTGGTCAAAATGCTCATAACCTGCGAGGGGAAAAACAGCAGAATGCAGGTACCCACGCTGATAACCAGCAACGCGCCACGCTGAATTTCCTTGATGTACTGCTTGCCCAGCTCCTTGTCGCAGGCACCAATAGCATGTCCGCTAAAGGAGGTAGCCGCTACCCCAAAGCCCAATGCAGGAGTTTCGGAGATGGACTCGGCCTGTAGCCCCAGCTGGTTTGCCGCAAAGGCCACATCGCCAAAGGAGAGCATAACACGGCTGAGAATGATGGATGCCATGTGCCAAAAAATAGTTTCCAGCGCCGAGGGAAAGCCCACGCGGAACACCTCCGCAATGACCTTGGGCTGAAAGGAAAAGTTTTCGCGGGTAAAGGCCTTGTGCAACATGCCACCCTTGCGGAACAGCACATAAAAGCCGCAGATGGCGCCGGAAATTTCGGAGCAGATAAGCCCCAGCGCCGAACCGCGCAGCCCCTGCTGAGGAATGCCGAACCACCCGAAGATGAGCACGCTGCTGACAATAATGTTGACCACGTTCATGATGAGTGCAATGTACATGGGAGTTTTCGCGTCGCCCTTGCCCTGCAAAAATCCGGTTACGCACAGCATCACGGCCAAAAAGGGAAAGCCGTAGGTGACCGTTTTTAAGTAGATGAGCGCGTTATCCATAATGACCGGGTCGGGATTAAAGAGCGACAGCAGCGGACGCGCCGACCAGCGAACGATGAACTGTAGTACAAAGGCCACCGCTACCAGCGACAGTAACGTTTGCTGCGCTACGACGCGAATGCGCTTTTCATCCTGCGCACCGTAGGCATTGGCGATGAGCACCGTTGCGCCGATGGTAATGCCCTTAAACAGGTTCCAGATAATGCCAGTTAGCAGTGAAGCAACGCCCTGTGCCGAAACTGCAATGGTGCTGATTCTTCCCAGCATACCCATGGAAACCAGACTTGCCAGAAGCTGTAATACGTTTTCGATGACAATTGGGAAAATCATTGCAAAAATGCGTTTCCGAATCACCATCTTTTGACCCGGATTTCCTAGGGCCTTGGTCATATAATCCTCCTTCACGCCTGTAATGCCAAATTACTTTACAGGCTCCATAATGTAATATCCATAGGGGGGTAGCGTTACTGTCCCCTGTACTGTCTTGCCGGTCAGGATGTCGGTATAGACCGCTTTGCCTAGGTCTAGCTGCTGCTGCGTACCATTGTAGTTTTGCAGGAAGATAAAGCGGTTTTGGTCATCGTAGCGGGTTTGTGCGGTTACGCCCCGGGGCAAATCGGCTTCCACGCACCGGGTCAGACCCATTTCCTTGGCCAGTGTCTCATAAAAATCATCCAAAAAGCTGTCGTAGCTGCGGAACGCAATGTAGTAGGCGCTCCCCTTGCCAAAGCTATTTTTGGTCAGCGCGGGCATACCGGCATAAAAATCCTCCCCATAGGTGGCCAGTACCTGCGCGCCCTCGGCGTGAATCAGGTCACAGAATATCTGTGCGGTGTAGCTTTTTTTCATGTCGGGCAGGCTGCCGTTGGTGCAAACACTGTTTTTATCTTGGTCATACAAAGCGTCCAGCTCCTCCGACCAAATGCCCATAACCTTGCGCAACGGTCCCGGACGGCCGGTGGTAAAGCAAAGGTCACTTTCGTTGACAATCCCGCTCCAGTAGGTGGTTACCAGCGTACCGCCATTTTGGACAAACTCGGTCAAGCGCTCCCCAACACCCGGGCGCATCAAGTACAGCATGGGGGCAACCACCAGCTTGTAGTTTGAAAAGTCGCAGTCCTCATTCATGACATCGCAGGGGATGCCCATGTTCCAGAACGACTGATAATGGCTCTGTACGGTAAGGTAGTAGTCCTTCTTTTCCTTGCGGGGGCCCTGGGTGTCGGCTATGGCCCAGTTGTTTTCCCAATCATAAAGGATGGCAACCTCCGGCTGTACCGAAGTACCCACCACGCGATCCAGCTTGCTGAGCACCTCACCCACCGAGGTTACCTCCCGGAACACCCGCGTATTTTCGGTAGGATAATGATCCACCACCGCGCCGTGGAATTTTTCGGAGGAACCCAGACCCTTGCGCCACTGGAAGTACTGCACCGTATCCGACCCGTGGGCAATGGCCTGCAACGAGGCAAGCTCCTGCATTCCGGGACGGCGCAGCTTGGCTACCGGCTGCCAGTTGGTGGCGCTGGGCGAGCTTTCCATCATCATAAAGGGCTTGCCGTGCTTCAGGGAACGGTTGATGTCGTGGATAAATGCGCGCATGCCCGCTTCCACATGGGTGGGGCGTTCTCCGTGCCAGTAGGGGTAGTTGTCCCAAGAAACAACATCGACATAGGGGGCAAACTGCCAGTAATCCGCGCCCTCCTCCACAGAGCCGAATTGGTCAAAGTTGGTGGTAATGGGCGTATTGGGGGTATACTTGCGCAGCGGCTCAATCTCATGCTGGTAGAAGTCCAGCGTACGCTCGCTGCGGAACCGATGCCAGTCCAGCGTCTGTCCATGTACGCCGTCCTCACCGCGTTTAGAGGGCGCCTCCACCTGGGACCAGTCGGTATAGGTGTGGCTCCAAAAGCCTGTCCACCAAGCCAAATTCAGCGCGTCAAGTGTGCCGTAGCGGCGTTTCAAAAAGCTGCGAAATTCTTCCTGACACAGCGGGCAGTAGCAGTTTCCGCCGTATTCATTGGAAATATGCCATGCCAGCAGTCCCGGATGCTCCCTGTAGCGCAGCGCCAGCTGAGTATTCATAATGCGCACCTTTTCCCGGTAAACCGGAGAGGTGTAGCAATGGTTGTGGCGGCTGCCATGGTAGTTGCGCACACCAAACTCGTTGACTCGCAGTACCTCGGGATATTTTTGGGACAGCCATGCCGGACGCGCGCCAGAGGGTGTGGCCAGAATGGTGTAAACTCCGTTTTGGTACAGGGTGTCCATAATCTCATCCAACCAACCGAAGGTAAACTCGCCTTCGCGGGGTTCGCAGGCTACCCAGCCAAAGATGTTGACCGCCATGACATTGCAGTGCGACAGCTTCATCAGCCGTACATCCTCACCGACAATGCCCTCAAAGCTGAGCCACTGGTCGGGGTTATAGTCGCCGCCGTGCAGCATATGGCTAATTTTATCACTGATAGGTCCGTAGTTTTTCATATTCTATAATTCCTTTCACAAAAAAATCAATCTGCTTATTCTTCAAATCCGTACTGCTCCGCCAGCATCAGGTAGACACTGGATGTCCAAGTAAACGCGGGGTCGCTCTGGCTTTGGCAGGTCTTGGCATTAAAGTTTTCCGCCATGCCGCCAATGGTGCCAGCATGGAGGAAGTTATGGGCAATCTCCTTGGCCAGCTGATGCTCGCCGCACTGCTCCAGCGCGTCGCAGACAATATAGGTGGTAGGTGCCCATACCGGGCCTAGCCAGTAGCCGTCATCCTCGTATTGGGCACTGTCAGGCGACTCGGTAGCCACGCCTGCCGCGCACAGGAAATTCTGCCGCAGGTCAAAAACCAGCTTTTGAGTCACTTCCTTGGGGAACCGGTAGGCAATCATAATTGGCAACCGCAAAATCAAGCTGTCCTGATTGGGAATAATCGCGCCGTTCAGTCGTGCTACAAACTTGCCATCTACATACAACCGCTCCATCATGTTTTTGTACAGCGTGTCAGCAGTTTGCTTGTAGTAGTGGCTGTCGGCAGTGCGTCCCAGCACCAGCGCCAGCTCGCTGAGCTTGTCGCAGCTGCGAATGAGGTGCGCGGCAAGGTCGGGGCTTTCCACCGGCATTCCCAGCAGGAAGATGGAGGCGTTATCCCAGCCGGAGTCATTGCCATGGTTGTAAAAGGGCAGCTTGCCCTCCCCGCCGTCGCGGAAGTTCAGCCAGTAGCCAATGTTCTTGGACAGGGTGTCATACATTTCCTGCATTACCTCCGGCTGGCGGAATAGCGGGAACCGCTCCATCAGTCTTGAATACGCCCAAGTGTGTACCGGCGGCTTTACGCAGCCAAATGCCATGCTGGCATTATTGATGTAGTCAGGGTAAGCACCGCTTTCGTCCTGATGGTCTGCAAAAATCAGCAGCTGATCCAGCGCCAGCTTGGGGTCAACATTGGCGGCAAACATGGCGTTAAAGCAGTTATCCCAGCTCCAAATGTTGAGCATGTAGTTCTTGGACATATAGATTGCATCCCGCGTCAGTCGGTCGTACTTGTAGACAATGCAGGACCAGATGATGTACTGCGCAGTCTGTGCGGCCTCGGCGTACTGGGCGGGGTAGCGCGGCATCTTGGCAGTAAAGTCGAGGAAGTGCTTTTTGACATTGGCGGCGGCTTGGTCAAAGGTCGCAAAGACCTGTCCGCCGGTTACAACGCGGCTGGCCTCAACTTCCAGATACAGCTTTTTGCCGGTATCCGGAGTAAACAGCATCTTGATGTACTCGTTGCCAACCTTTTGCCACGGGGCATCCACCTGCGCAGCAGCGTCAAACAGACGCATCCGGTACTTAATGTCCTTTTTGTAGGAATGGTACTCCCACTCGTGGTCACCCCAAGGTACCAGACTGTCATAGCGGGATTTTTCAGCTTCCAGATAGAGCTGCGCACCGCTGGCCTCAATATTGATGGTGTTGTGCTCGCCGAAGCAGAGCTTGACATAGCCGGTTGCGTTTTTGAAGGTCAACAGGTATGGCTCGGCAATCACCTGATGCTCGGCAGGCTGCCCATCCTGATAAAAGTCGAGATAGAACAAAAAAGTTTCCTTGGCATAGGGTTCGCCGGTGCGGGTATCACGAATGGCCAGCCGTCCCTCGGGGTTGGGTGACACGGCGAAAAAGGAACCGCAGCGGGAAAATGGTAAAATTTCCAGATTAAAGTTTTTCATAAAGTATAATTCCTTTCTTTTTGCGACTGCTTAGTCAAGTTGTTTTGTAGGCTCTTCCCGGTATTCCCGGGGAGTTTTACCGTAAGCCTTGCGGAATACCTTTTTGAAGTACGGGTATTCACTGTAGCCGCAAAGTCCACCGATTTGAATGGCGGGGGTATCGGTAGTTTTCAGTAATTTGCAGGCATATTCCATTCGGCAGTTGGTTAAAAAAGCGGAAAAATTTTCACCCGTCTCCTGCTTAAATATTTTGCTGATGTAGCTGGGGTCAAGGTGAAATCGATCCGAAAGCTCAGCTAATGTAATATTTTGTCGAAAGTTTAGGCGAATGTAGTCCTGAATGACCGAAACATCCCGGCGGCAGTTGTAAACAGCCGGAAACTCGGCGGCGGCCTGTTCGGTGGCCTCCTGTGTGGCATTGTGCTCCTTGTCCAGTTCCTCGCGCAGCTTGGTGACAATGCGCAGCAGCTCGTTGTTGTCCACCGGCTTGAGCATGTATTCCCGCACGCCCAGCCGTATGGCCTTTTGGGCGTAGTCAAAGCTGGAATAGCCCGACAAAATTACGATGTGTACCTCGGGGCTAAGCTTTTGCAGCTCCTCGCTCAGCTGAATGCCGTCCATGCCGGGCATGTTAATGTCCACAAACACCACCTGCGGTCGGTAGGCTTTAAAGCTGTCCAGTGCGCGGTAGACATCAGTTTCGGCCGCAACCACCTCAAACCCTAACTCATACCAATTAAAGCGCTGCTTTAGCCCATTTAAAATCCAAAACTCATCATCTACAAACATGATTTTATACATGCTGCACCCCCTCCTCTCTCGCCGGTACCGATACGGTGGCTACCGTGTCACCTTGCTTGTCTTGGGAAATATCCAATCCATACTGCTTACCATACATCAGGCGTACCCGGCTGTTAATGTTTTGCAGCCCGATACTGTCGGTGGCAATCTCATCCAGCTGCTGCTCAAAGGTCGCACGCAGCTCGGCCAATTTTTCGGGCGTCATGTTTTTGGCGTCGTCGGTCACTGACAACCGCAGTACCTGCTGTTCCTGCCAGACATTTACGGTAATGCGACCCTTGGACGGACGCTGACAGACTCCGTGAGAAATAGCATTTTCCACCAAGGGCTGCAACACCATTTTGGGAATACGGTAGGTCAGCAGCGCCTCGGGGACATTATAAATGACATCAAACCGATCCCAGAACCGGTATTGCTGAATTTTGACATAGCTTTGCAGGCTGGTAAGCTCCTCGGACACGGCAACCTCGCTGTCACCCTTAATGGAATACCGGAACATGTTCGCCAGCGAGGTACACATCTCCCCCACCTCCGGGACATGGTGATAGATGCCCATGCTGCCGATACATTCCAGCGTATTGTACAAAAAGTGCGGATTAATTTGACTGCGCAGCGCCACAAGGTTTGCACGTCGGGCAGCAAGCTCCCGTTCGTAGATGTCGCTCTGCTGGCGCAGGTTATCATCGGTCAGCTGGACAAGAGTGTCCATCATTCCGTTAAAGCCATCCGCCACCACCTGAAATTCATTGTCAAAGGACTGCTCGATGCGAATATCCAGATTGCCCTTGCCCACCAGACCCATCCGGTTGCAAAGCAGTCCGACAAAGGCAATAACCTCGCGAAAAAAGCCAAAGTACAGCAACATGAAAAAGCCGATGAATAGCAGTCCGATGAGGATACTCAGGTTGCGGGAGGCGTTCAGGTCGGCAAGCAGCTGGTCGTAGGGCGTCATGCAAAGCACCGTCCAACCCGAAAGCTGACTCCGCTGGCTGACTGTCAGGCTGTCCTCGAATTTTAGCGTCTTGCCACTGCCCTTCATAATTATCTGTCCGTCAGCGGTCACGGTGGCATTGCAGTACTCCGGCTGGTTGGACAGGGCAACCTGTCCCATGGCATCGGCAATCAAAATCAGGCCGCCGGAGGCCGCTTGCATTTCGTGCAAAGACAGCTCGATGTCATCAAGGTTCATGACCAGCATACAGGCACCGGCACGCCGGCCAATGGCCTGATGGTCAAAAATATCTGCCTTGATAGCGTAGCTGTATTTCCCAGTGTCCAAATTTAGGCTGCCTGCCATGGGCAGGGCGGGATTTTGCACAAACTGAGAATTTAGCTTGCGAATCTGCTCATAGCTGCCGCGGGTGTCCCTGTTGTCATACAAATTCTCGCTGTCAAAAAAGACAATGCTCTGGATGTTGCTATTTAGGAGCGTATAGTTTTCCATGACACCATACACGGTGTTTAGCTTCTCGCCCTTTTCCATGTAGTTGTTGGCCGCAAAAAAGTCTTGCAGTGACTCCGTTTCAACAATGGTATCCACGAAAGCCCGCGCACTGCTGTGGTGCTGATCCAGCCGATCAACCAATTGCAGTATCAGGTTGCTATTGGCCTGCTCGGTCTGCCGCCGGATAATGTTGCTATTAAAATGATAGATTACAAACTGGCTGAACAGATACAGCAAAAGTACTACTGCCAAAAAAACAATAGCTTCATTGCTAAAGGATTTCTTTTTTTTCATTCCCCCGCCTCCGCAAAGCCGTAATCTGCCGGATGAATGTCCCGTTGGAATGCTAGGGCATTGACCTCCTCCACCGCCATGCGCACCGTGTCGTCGGCGTAAGCGTCGTCAAGGTATTGCTGCCAGTCTTGCGTATAGTTTTTGGGGGTGGTAATCATCTGGGACAGGCGCTCGTTGGCATATTCGATGATGGAAAACTGCGCAAGGGAGCCGCTATCCAAATAATCTGTCCACAACGGTTTACTGTTATTACTCCAGTATTCGCTGCGCAGGGTGCTGTCCATCTGGAAGTCCCAGAGCGTGTAGCTTGGCTCCGTGTAGCGGGTGTAGCAATTCAGCCGCCAGCTAGACAGGTTTTCCAGTAGCGAAAAGTCCGGGCAGGTATCAGCAAACCGGATGGGCTGCCCCTCCAAATTGGTTACCAGTGAGACAATCTCGTCCCCGTCCAGCCGGTAATGCTCGTCCCGAAAGCCATAGCGCAGCAGCAGACTGCCCTCCTCGGTGTACAAAAACTCCATCAACCGCAACACCTTGTCCATAGTCTGGTCGCTGACCGACGCAGAAAACAAGGTAGAAGTATCATACGCTTGCGGTTTATTGTAGCGCTTGCCCTGATTGTCCATGGGACAGGTCATTAGCCCCACATAGTCCTCAATGGGCAGGGTGGGATGGATTACTGACCAGTACTTCATGCGAAAATCATCCCCGGCAGACTTAAGGTCGGCGGGTGCCAGCAGCACTGCCACCTTGCCAGTCGCAAATTTTTCGCTGCTGCCCTTGGCCGTAATGCTAAAATAGTCCCGGTCGACCGCCCCTGTTTCATACAGCTTTTTAATGCCAAGGGTCAGCTCCTTGCTGCGGCGGCTCAGCAGGCCGGGAATCCATCGTCCGTCCTCATACATCCATTCCCGCACTCCATAGCTTTCGTACAGCGTGTCAAATAACATGCGCTGTCCGCCGGCCAGCAGGGTAACTCCGGTAGTATCGTTCTTCCCGTTACCGTCGGGGTCCTTTGTCACAACATCGTTGCAGTAGCGCGACAGCATCTGCCAAGTCACTCGCTGGGAAAAGTCGTAGCCCAGCGCTTTGGCATAATCCTTGCGGTAGTAAAAGGCATAGCGGTTGCCGGAATTGGACGGCGTGCTGG
>JAVVRO010000023.1:0-16521 GCA_036654695.1 Angelakisella sp.
CCGCCCTCACCCACGCGCCCACGGCGGCTACCCAGCAGCGGCGCCCGCGGCACCTCGCCCAGAACGGCAGTCCTGCTCTGCTGTTCGGCATGCCCGGCAGCGGCAAAACACAGGTCTTTTTGGAGCTCTGTCACCGGGTGCTTGCCGATGGTCGACAGGCCATTGTGCTGGTGCCGGAAATCTCGCTAACGCCCCAAACCATTGCGGTATTCCACCGGCATTTTGGGGAACGGGTAGCAGTCCTGCACAGTGCGCTGTCGCTGACCCAGCGGCAGGACGAATGGAAGCGCATTGCCCGCGGTATGGTGGATGTGGTGGTGGGAACCCGCTCGGCGGTGTTTGCCCCGCTGCCCCGCCTTGGCTTCATCGTCATTGACGAGGAGCAGGAGCACACCTATCAGTCCGAAAGCTCTCCCCGTTTTGATGCCCGCGACGCGGCCAAAATGCGGGTAAAATATAACGGAGGAATGCTACTGCTGGCCTCCGCAACTCCCTCGGTGGAAAGCTACCACCGCGCGTTGACCGGGGAATACCTGTTGGCGGAGCTGACCGAACGCTATGGCGGCGCGCGCCTACCGGATGTGACCATCCTTGACCTGCGCAGTCAGGAGATGGTCGGGGAGGGGCTTTCCCAAGAGCTTTGCGAACAGATGCTGTACAATCTGGAGCACCACGAGCAGACCATTCTGCTGATGAACCGTCGAGGGCACTCCACACAGGTCAAGTGTATGAGCTGTCACACCCCGGCGACCTGCCCCAACTGTTCCATTTCGCTGAAGTACCATTCGGCCAATGGGCGGCTGCAATGCCACTACTGCGGCTATAGCAGCCCCATGCCCACGGCCTGTCCCGCCTGCGGCAGCGAATACATGCGCTACACCGGGCTGGGCACGCAAAAGGTGGAGGAGGAAGTACTGGCACGGTTCCCCAGCGCGCGGGTGCTGCGTATGGATGCGGACACCACCATGCAAAAGCTGTCTCATCAGCAAAAGCTGGCTGAGTTTGGGGAGGGAAAATATGACATTATGGTGGGCACCCAGATGGTTGCCAAGGGGCTGAACTTTCCCAACGTTACGCTGGTGGGGGTGCTGGGCGTTGACCAGTACCTGTACGGTGACGACTTTAGGAGCTACGAGCGCACCTTTTCGCTGGTGACACAGGTGGTGGGGCGCAGCGGCCGCAACGAAAAACCCGGTCGGGCGCTGTTGCAGACCTACACTCCCGAAAATCCTATTTTATTGCTGGCGGCCAGGCAGCAGTATCCGCAGTTTTTCCACGAGGAAATTGCGGCACGCAAGCTGCTGCTTTACCCGCCGTTTTGCAGGCTGTTCTCCTTGGGCATTACCGGTGTGGACGAACGCGCCACCGTGGAGTCGGCCAAGCTGACCCTTGCCGAGCTGACCCGCCTGCTGGCCGAGCGTTATACCGATATTCCAGTGCGGGTGCTGGGGCTTTCACAAAACGCAGTGTACCGCGTGGCGGGGCGCTACCGCTACCACATTTTAGTTAAGGTAAAGCAGAACCGGCGCACTCGTCAGCTGTTCGCCGAGCTGCTGGCTTGGTGCGGCAAGGCGGTAGCTGCCGGGGTTTCGGTCTTCCTTGACCCCAACGGATAACAGCAAACTACAAAAGAGAATCGATATTGGAGGGCTATTCAGTGGCAAAACGTAACATGCGCACCGAGGGTGACGAAATTTTACACAAAACAAGCAAAAAGGTCGAGGTGTTTGACTTTAAGCTGGGTCAACTGCTGGACGACATGGCCGACACGCTGGAGCAGTATAGCGGCGTGGGGCTGGCCGGAGTACAGGTGGGCGTGCTTAAGCGCGTCTTTATTCTGAGCTTTGAAGACGAGGTTACCGAGTTTGTAAACCCCGAAATTTTGGAACGCAGCGGCAGTCAAACCGGCAGCGAGGGCTGCTTGTCCTTTCCGGGCAAGTGGGGCATTGTCACCCGCCCAAACTGGGTGAAGGTGCGTGCCCAGAACCGCAAGGGGCACTGGTTTGAGGTGGAAGGCAGCGAGCTGTTCGCGCGGGCGGTCTGTCACGAATACGACCATCTGGACGGAGTGGTGTATGTTGACCGCGCCGACCGGATGCTAACTCCGGAGGAGCTGGATGACATGGAGAATGAGGGAGAGTGACCCTGTATGCGTATCGTATTCCTGGGGACGCCGGACTTTGCCGTGCCGTGCCTGACCCGCCTGTTAGAGGATGGGCACGAGGTTGTCGGGGTGTTTTGTCAGCCCGACAAGCCCCGCGGACGCGGCCTGCAAAGCACCTTCCCGCCGGTCAAGGCGCTGGCAGTGCAGCACGGACTTCCGGTGTTCCAGCCCACTAAGCTGCGGGATGGCAGCGCGCTGGCACTGCTGAACAGTCTTGCCCCCGACCTTGCGGTAGTGGTGGCCTACGGGCGCATTCTGCCCCGGGAGCTGCTGGACTGTCCAAAGCTCGGTTGCATTAACATTCACGGTTCGCTGCTGCCCCGCTACCGTGGCGCGGCACCCATTCAGTGGACGGTACTCAACGGCGACCCGGTGGGCGGAGTCTGCTCCATGTACCTAGCCGAGGGCATGGACACCGGCGACCTGCTGTTGACAAGGGAAACGCCAGTGGGGGAAAACGAAACCAGCGGGGAGCTGTATGAACGACTAGCGCCGCTGGGAGCCCAGTGCCTGTCGGACACGGTGCGCCTCATTGAAACCGGCAAGGCAGTGCGGCACCCCCAGGACAACAGCCGTGCCACTGCTGCCCCCATGCTGGAAAAATCCATGGGCGCGCTGGATTTTTGTGCCGACGCTTTTCAGCTGCACAACCAAATCCGCGGGTTAAATCCATGGCCCGGGGCGTACACCACCGTCAAAGGAAAGCTGCTGAAGGTGCATGACAGTCGTGTTTGCAAACACCCCGCCGCCGTAGGCCTTTGCCCTGTTCCCGGCACCATTCTGGACGCAAAAAGCTGCATGGTCGCCTGTGGTACAGGAGAAGCTGCCTTGGAGCTGCTAACCGTGCAGCCGGAGGGCAAGGGCAGGATGTCCGGCGGCGACTACCTGCGCGGGGCGCGGTTTGTGGCGGGGGACGTGCTGAAATAGGCAGAAATGTTAACCGCCGGTTCGTTTGTGGTTAACAACTTTTGGCTATACTGAGTTTAAATTATTATAGGAGGTATCCGCATGCTTCATGGGTATTACGGCTTTGACTGGAGCTATATGACGCTGGTGGTTCCGGCGCTTTTGCTGGCGCTGTGGGCACAGTTCAAGGTCAAAAGCACCTACGCCAAATATTCCGCCGTCCGGGCGCGGCAGGGGCTGACCGGTGCGGACGCCGCCCGGAAAATACTGGACAGCAACGGCTTGCAGCAGGTGCGCATTGAGCACATTGCAGGACAGCTGACCGACCACTACGACCCTAAAACGCAGGTGGTGCGCCTGTCGGATGCTGTCTACGGCAACGCTTCCATTGCCGCTATTGGGGTGGCCGCCCACGAGGTTGGCCATGCGGTGCAGCACGCTACCGGCTACGGCTTTTTAAAGCTGCGCCATGCCATTATTCCCATTTCACAGGCAGGGTCCACCCTGTCCATGCCGCTTATTTTACTGGGACTGGTCTTTAACTCCGGCCCGCTGGCACTGGCGGGAATTTTGCTGTTTTCCCTAGTGGCGGTGTTCCAGCTGGTCACCCTGCCGGTGGAGTTTAACGCAAGCAGCCGCGCCCTAGCCACGCTGGACAGCTATGGAATGCTGGACGCCCAGGAGCTGGCCGGAACGCGGCGGGTGCTGTCGGCGGCGGCAATGACCTATGTGGCGGCGCTGGCGGTTTCGCTGGCACAGCTGTTCCGGTTGCTGCTGCTCTTTGGCCGCCGCAACAACGATAGGGACTAGGCCTATGAGTAGAACTGCGCGGGAAGCCGCAGCGCAAGCGCTGTTGGCGGTATCACAGGATGGAGGCTACTCCAACCTTGTGCTTGACAATATTCTGGAGAAAGAGGATCTGTCCCCGGCGGACAGGTCCTTTTGTGCTGCTTTGTTTTACACTGCCATGCAGCGGATGCTCACCCTTGACCATGCCATAGCGGCCTACAGCAGTCAGCCGCTGAAAAAGCTGTCGCCGGAGGTGCTAACAGCACTGCGCTGCGGCTTTTGCCAGCTGCTGTTTTTAAACGTGCCAGAATCGGCCGCTGTCAACGAAACGGTCAAGCTGGTAAAGTCCCTGGGCGAGGAACGCGCCGCCGGCTTTGTCAACGCCGTACTGCGCAGCTTTTTGCGTGCAGGGTGCGCCGTGCCGGTGCCCAAGGACAAGCTAACCGCGCTGTCGGTGCAGTACAGCGTCCCCATGCCGCTAATTCAGCTGTGGCGCAAGGGCTACGGTCACCAGACTGCTGTGGATATTCTGGAGGGAATGGAGGACGCGCCGCCGCTGTTCTTGCGGGGGAACACCACCAAAACCACGCTGGAAGCGCTGGTAAAAACGCTGGCGGCAGAGGGCTGTACCGCCCAGCTGGTGCCGGAGGTTCCCAACGCCCTGCGGGTGTACGCACCCGGCGGAGTGGCGCGGTTGCCAAGCTTTGCCAAGGGGTTGTACCATGTGCAGGATCTGTCCAGTCAGCGCTGTGTGCTAGCGGCGGGCATTGCACCGGGGATGCGGGTGCTGGATTTGTGTGCCGCACCGGGGGGTAAGTCCTTTACCGCGGCACAGCAGCTACAGGGCAGGGGGGAGCTGCTGGCCTGTGACCTGTACGACCACCGGCTGATGCTGGTGGAGGCAGGCGCACGGCGGTTGGGACTGCAAAACTCCATTACGACCCGGCAAAACGACGCCACCCAGCCGAACCCTTCCTTGGGGCTTTTTGACCGTGTCCTTTGCGATGTCGTTTGTTCCGGCTTCGGGACACTGCGCCGCAAGCCGGAAATTCGATATAAACCCTTGGAAACACTGGACGATTTACCTGCAATACAGTATAATATACTGGATAGTGCATTCGTGTATCTGGGTGTGGGGGGACGGCTGATTTATTCCACCTGTACCCTGAACCCCGCCGAAAACGACCAAGTAATCAAACGACTGCTGGATACCCGCAGCGACGTTGCCCTGTGCGGTGCCCCAATCACCATTTTCCCCACACGGGACGGTGGAGACGGCTTTTTCTATGCCGTGCTGGAAAAACGATAGTCCCCCCGAAAGGAGCTGTGCCGCTATGCCGGAGGAACCCACTGTAGCCCCCGAAAAAATCGACCTCTGCGCGCTGGCGCTGCCCGAGCTGACCGCGTGGGTCAAGTCGCTGGGGGAACCTGCCTTTCGCGCAGGGCAGCTGTACGGCTGGCTCCACGACAAGCAGGTTGCGGAGCTGTCCCAGATGACTAATCTGTCGCTGACACTGCGGCAAACGCTGTCCGACCATGGCTTTATTCCAGCGGTGACTACCGTAACCCGCCTGACCTCGGCGCTGGATGGTACCAACAAGTTTTTGCTGGGGCTTCCCGACGGCAACTGCGTCGAAGCTGTTTGGATGGAATACAACCACGGCCCCAGTCTTTGTATCTCAACACAGGTGGGCTGCCGGCAGGGCTGCACCTTTTGCGCCTCCACCATTGGCGGACTGCTGCGGGGGCTGACTGTGGGGGAGCTGCTGGGCGAGGTTTACGAGGTGCAGCGGCAGATGGGTAAGCGCATCAGCTCCCTGGTGCTCATGGGCATTGGGGAACCGCTGGACAACTTTGACCCTGTGGTAAAGTTTTTGCAGCTGCTGTCCAGCCCTCAGGGGCAAAACCTGAGCTTGCGGCATGTTTCGCTGTCCACCTGCGGGCTTGTGCCCGAAATTTACCGACTGGCCAAGCTGGAGCTGGGGCTGACGCTTTCTATCTCGCTGCATGCCGCCGACGACGCGACCCGCAGTTCCATTATGCCCATCAACCGCAAATACGGCATTGCCCAGCTAATGACCGCCTGCAAGGACTATTTTCAGCTGACCGGCCGGCGCATCTCCTACGAATACGCCCTAATCTCCGGGGTCAACGACAGCCCCGACCACGCCCGGCGATTGGCGGCGCTGCTGGCCGGGCAAACCTGCCACGTCAACCTGATTCCGGTAAACCCGGTGGCCGAGCGTGGTACCCGCCGGGGCACCCGCGCCCAGGTGGAGCGCTTTGCGGCACTGCTGGAAAGCCTTGGACAAAACGCAACTGTCCGGCGGGAGCTGGGCAGCGACATTAACGCCGCTTGCGGGCAGCTCCGCAGAAATCAGCTTGAAAAATAGCTTTTGTTTTGGAAAAACAGCTTTACTTCCCTGAAAGGAATGGATGCTTTATGGTTAAAATACAGGGTGTGACCCACCGTGGTATGGTGCGGGAGCACAACGAGGATCGCTATGCGGGAAATCTGCTGGAGGAGCACTACGGGTATGCGCTGGTGTGCGACGGCATGGGCGGCGAAAACGGCGGCAGCATTGCCAGTACGCTGGCCTGCGAAGAAATTCGCCGCACCGTAGAAAACTCCTACCGGCCGCAGCTGGATGAAAAAACGGTCTACAACATTCTGGAAACAGCCGTTGCCAATGCGAACACCATTGTGTTTGCCCGGGCGGGCGAAAACCCCGAGCTTTCTGGCATGGGTACTACCGTTAGTCTTGCCCTGCTCTGCGACGAGGTTTGCTACATTGCGAATGTGGGGGACAGCAGGGTCTACCTGCTGCGAGACGGTACGCTGTCCCAGCTTACCGTTGACCACACCCATGTGCAAACCCTCATTGACCGGGGCGAAATTAGCCCGGAGCAGGCGCGCACCCACCCTCAGCGGCACTACCTGACCAAGGCGGTGGGTGTTGCCGCACAGGTCATGCCGTTTTTTACACAGGTGACGCTGGCTCCCAATGACCTGCTGCTGCTCTGCTCCGACGGCCTGTACGGCAGCCTTGAAGCAGAGGAGCTGACCACGCTAATCGCCCGGGTGGCAACCGGCGAGGACTGCCAGCTGCTCATTGACGAGGCAAACCGCCGCGGCGGACACGACAACATTACCGTTGTCACCATTCTTACCGACGGGGAGGTACCCTGCCATGGATAAATTTTTAGGACGCACCATTGACGGCCGCTACCTTGTGGAGGAATTAATCGGGGTTGGCGGCATGGCAAATGTCTACAAGGGCTATGACCGGGTAGAGCACCGGCCGGTTGCAATTAAAATTTTGCGGGATGAATACTGCCAAAGTGATGAGTTTTTGCGCCGCTTCCGGGACGAATCCCGTGCCATTTACTCCCTGAATCACCCCAATATTGTTAAGATATTTGACGTTATCCTTGACTCCCAAAACCCCGCCATTGTCATGGAGTATGTGGACGGCATTACCGTCAAGGACTTTATTGAACGGCGGGGGTCGGTGTCCATTCGGGTCGCGGTTTCGCTGACAGTACAGCTGTTGCGCGCCTTGCAGCACGCCCACGATAACGGCATTGTCCACCGGGACATTAAGCCCCAGAACATTATGGTACTGGCAGACGGCACCATTAAGGTGATGGATTTTGGCATTGCCCGATTCGCCATGTCCCAGTCCCGCACCATTACCAGCCGTGCCATTGGCAGCGTCCACTACACCAGCCCCGAGCAGGCGCGGGGGGACACGGTCATTGACCACCGCAGCGACATCTACTCTACGGGGGTCATCCTGTACGAGATGCTGGCCGGCGACCTGCCCTTTGAGGGGGAAAACCCTGTGGCAGTGGCAATGAAGCAGATTGAGCAGCAGCCCACGCCGCTTTCGCTCATTAACCCCTCCATTCCCCGCGGACTGGAGGAGATTGTCCAGCGCGCCATGGCAAAGCACCCTGACGACCGCTACCAGTCGGCCTCCGAGATGATTGCTGATTTTGAACAGTTTATGCAAAACCCTCAAATCACCTTTGGGTATCATCAACGGACACCGGCTGAGGCATCCAAACCGGACAAAAACTACGGAGGCAACGACATGACACCAGTACGGCAAACTCCACCGACGCGGCCTACGGCCAGACGACCGGCAACCCCGCCCCCCGAGCCGCCTCGCCGCCGCGAGCGCAGGCCGGTTACCTTTTTATCCATTCTACTGGGCATTACCTGCGCGTTCATCATCGGTACTATCAGCTTTGTGGGCTGGATGCTGTATCAGCACAACCCCTTTGCGGCAGTGCCGGAGGTTGACATGCCACGGCTAATTGGACGTCGGTACGAGGATGTCATCAAGGATAAAGCCCTGACCCATTTTGAGTTTGAGCTAATTGAGCAGGAATATAGCGCCACCTACGCCCAAGGCGAAATCTATGAGCAGTACCCCACCGCCGGCAAAAGCGTCAAGGAGGGCATCCGTGTTAAGGTAAAGGTCAGCTTGGGGCAACAGACCGCCACACTGCCGAACCTAGCCACCGAGGAAGCCACCAGCGCCATGGCAAAGCTAAGTGAAATGGGGCTAATTCCAGAGCAGGAGCTGGTAAACAGCGATATTGTAGCCGAGGGCAACGTGGTAAGCACCCAACCGGGCGCCAACGAGACTGTCATTATAGGGAGTACCGTCAAGGTGATGGTCAGTCGCGGCAACGGCAAGTCCAAGGTACAGGTTCCTGATGTAACCGGACAGGACATTGACACCGCCCGGGAAATTCTAAAGGCCAAGGGGCTGGAGGTTGGCAGCATTGCCCACAAGGTCAGCGACCTGCCCAATGGTGTGGTGCTGGCGCAAAAGCCCAACTACCCCGACCCTGTCGTCGTCGGCGGCAAGGTCAACCTGACCATTGCGTCGGATGTAGAAGTCGTGGAGGGTCAAAAGACGGCTTCCATTCTGTGTATGCTGCCCATTGACATTGAAAAGTCGGTTCGTCTGGTGGTGGAGCATGACGGCGTGGAGATTTTGAACCAGATGGTAGTTCCTTCGGACAAACGGGTTGTGGCCATTGAGATTCCGGGAGAAAGCGGCACCACCGTCATTGCGGTTAAAATTAACGGCAACCTGTACCACAGCTACACCGTCAATTTCGACGGGGAGGACGCTACCTATACCGATTTGGAAGACAAGTCGGCAAACTTTAAGGTGGAATAAAGGGGGCATATCGTGGAGGGTCTGATATTCAAGGCGCTGGGCGGCTTTTACTATGTCCGTACGCCGGCGGGGGACCTGAGCTGCCGCGGGCGCGGCCTGCTGCGCCGCGAAGAAGTGCCGCCCATGGTAGGCGACCGGGTAACGGTGGAACCCACTGAACCGGGGTACGGCACCGTAGTGGATATTTTGCCCCGCAAAAACTGGCTGTTACGACCGTCGGTGGCCAACCTTGACCGTTTGGTGCTGGTGGTTTCCTGCGCCGAGCCCGTCCCCAATGTGCTCATCCTTGACAAGCTGACCGCCATTGCCTGCCGCAGGAGCATTCCAGTGGTACTGGTGTTTAGCAAAATTGACCTTCCGGTGCCCCGGGAGCTGGTTGCGGTCTACCGGCAGGCAGGCTTTTCGGTTTGGGAGGTCAACAGCCTGACCGGCGAGGGGGTTTCCCCGCTGCGCGACGCACTGCAACAGGGAGTAAGCGTCTTTTGCGGCAACTCCGGCGTGGGCAAGTCCAGCCTGTTAAACGCGCTGTTCCCGGCGCTGACCCTTGCTACCGGCGAGATTAGTAAAAAGCTGGGGCGGGGCAAGCACACCACACGGCATGTGGAGCTGTATGACACTGGGCACGGCGGGTACATTGCCGATACGCCGGGGTTTTCGGCGGTGGAGTTTTTGCAGCTGGAGCGCATGGCCTTTCAGGAGCTGGAATGCTGTTTTCCGGAGTTTTCTCCCTACCTGCAACAGTGTCGCTACACCGGGTGCAGTCATACCGCCGAGCGGGACTGCGCTATCCGGGCGGCGGTGGCAGCGGGCGAGATTCCAACCAGCCGCTACCAAAGCTACTGCGCTATTTATGACGAGCTAAAGCAGGTGAAGGAATGGGAACTGTAGGCGGTTGCCACTGTCTGGTGGTATGCGCCGGGTCACTGCACCCCGCAACGCTGACGCGCTGGCAGGTGCGCACCGACGGACTGATTATTGCTGCTGACGGCGGCTACCTGCACTGCCGCACACTGGGGCTGACCCCCCACCTAATTGTAGGTGACTTTGACTCCGCGCCGCGCCCGGACTCCACGGTAGAAACACTGGTGTTCCCCGCCCGCAAGGACGACACTGACTGTATGCTGGCGCTGCGGGAGGGCATTGCCCGCGGCTGCAACCGCTTTACCCTGCTGGGCGCTACCGGCGGTCGGCTGGATCACACGCTGGCGGCCATTCAGTCGCTGGCTTGGCTGTGGGAGCAACCGGCTACCGGTGGCACTGCTCCCCGAGGCGTTCTCTGTGACCGGCACACCCTGATTACCCTCGTGCGCCCCGGCGAGCCGCTGGTACTAACCGCCGACGGCTACCCCTGCCTGGGGGACTGCTACCTGTCGGTCTTTGCGCTGGACAGTGTTTGTACCGGCGTTACCCTGCAAGGGGTGGCCTACCCGCTGGACAACCACACCCTGACCAACAGCTTCCCGCTGGGAGTAAGCAACCGTGTCAACACCCCGCAAGCAACAGTTTCAGTAGCGACCGGCAGACTGCTGGTACTGCTGGCAGACGAAAGGACGGAATAACTCATGACCAAAAACGAGACAAAGGTATGGCTGAATGGGGCGGTTGTCAAAAAGAGCTTGGTTGCGCTGTACCGCGACGAGCTGCCCGATTTTGGCGACCCCACCGGGTTTGCGGTGGCAACGGGGCCGCTGCTGGCGGTGCTTGCCCGGGAAAATGACTTTGCAGTGGATGGCTACCTTGCGGTGCGCCTAGAGGACATTACCGAAGCGGAACAGGTGGACGACAATGAGTTTGTCCGCAAGCTGCTGACCGGCGAGCGAGTTTACGACAAGGTAACCGCGCCCCGCCTGACCGGCTGTGACAGCTGGCATGCGCTGTTTGGCGGCATTCAGGCCAGCTACGGCGGCTGGCTGACCGTGGAGGCCAGCTCCGAGGAGGGCAGTTACTTTTATCTTGGTTCCATTGCACGGCTGGACCCAAACTTTTTGTATCTGCGGCAGGTGGATGCCAACGGCACTGTCCATCCCGAGGAAACTACCGTTCCCTTGCAGGACATTGTGACCGTGGGCTTTGGCGGGCGCTACTGCGAGCTGTACCGCAAATATGTTAAGATTGCGCCCCTTAAAAAATAGCCGTGCTTTTGGGACTTTCTTTTCTCCCCCACAACGCAAAAAATCCGCTCCCAATGGACTAAAAAGCCATTGCAGAAGCGGATTTTTTTGTTTTGCCCCCAAAGCGCCTATGGGCTGTAACGCGCAGCGGCGCTCCCTTATTTCCAGAGGAAGCGAGGCCTCAGGCCATACCGCACAATGCCCAGTGCGGCATTGCCTTCCTTCTGGTTATCGAATCATAGCATTAGAACTGAACTTCGCCGTAGCGACCTAAAAATTCCCGCAGCTGTAGCTCAATGGCCTTGGCGCCGCCGGGGACATTGCTTTCAATGTTCAGCGGCATCTGGGGGTCGTGCAGCGACATCCGCAGCAAAAACCAGCCGTCGTAGGCCGGAACGGTTGCCCGAAAGCCCTCGTAGTTGTCGGCGGCGGGTTGCCAGTCGGGGCGGGTGGCAGCATAGGCGGCAAGGTCGGCAACTACCGCTGCGCCATACTCCTTAAAGTTTTGGCAGCACAGCTTCCCCCGCAGCTCGACCGCCTCCAGCGGCTCTCCCAGCTGCTCCAGCAGACCGCCCAAGGTTTTTCCCTCGCCGCGCAGCCGTGCCAGCTGAATAATTATCTTTGCCGACAGGTACGCTCCGTCGTCCAAAAAGTAGTTTTCCCGCAGCGCGCCGTGGCCGGAGGTTTCAATGGCCAACAGGCACTGCTGCCCTGCGGCATTCAGGCGAATTGCCTCGTTAATGACGTTTTTGTAGCCCCGACGGAACCGGTGATGGACACATTCCAGCTGGGTTTCAATAAATTTCTTGAGCTGGGAGGAGGTCACCGAGTCGGTGACAATGACCGAGCCGGGCGCTTCCTCGGCTACAATGGCAGACAGCAGCCCAATGAGTCGGTTGCGTGACAGCTCGCGGCCGGTGCTGTCCACTGCCGCCGCGCGGTCTACATCGGTGTCAAAGATAATCCCCAAATCGCAGCCGCCCGCCACCGTTGCTTTGGCAATGGCAGCCATTGCTTCCTTGTTTTCGGGGTTGGGGATGTGGTTGGGGAAGTGGCCGTCCGGCTCCAAAAACACACTGGCCGAGCAGTCCGCGCCCAGAGGCTCCAGCACCTTGGCGGCAAAAAAGCCCCCCGCGCCGTTGCCTGCATCCACCGCAATCCGGAACCCCGTCAAGGGACGGTCGGGGGCAACCTTGCTGTCAATGCCACGCCGGATAACCTCGCGCAGATGCGCCGAATAGGCGTCCATGAGCGGGGCGGTAACCCGTGCCGCCGTCACCGGCGCTACCGGGTAGGCATCGGCCAGCAGGTCGGCAATCTGGCTACTTTCCAGACCGCCCTCGGCAGTAAAAAATTTAAGCCCGTTGCGGTTGTAGGGCAGGTGGCTGGCGGTAATCATCATCCCGCCGTCACAGGCAAAGCCGGGCAGCACCGTCGACATAAAAATCGACGGGGTAGAGGCCATGCCGCAGTCGGCGACGCGCACACCCGCCGCACCCAGACCGCCGAACACACCCTCCGCCAGCGCCGCACCGCTTAGGCGGGAGTCGCGCCCCACCGAAACGGTCACCGCGTGGGCGGTCTTGCCGCAGTGTCCGGCAAGCCAGCGACCAAAGGCAGCGGCAATGTCGCAAACCAGCTGGGGGGTCAGGGTAACCGGTTCCCCGGCAACCCCCTCCAGCGCAACGCCGCGAATATCACTGCCGTTTTGCAGTTTTTTGTAGTCTGTCATCCAGTGCCTCCCTTTTTGCCGGTTCCCCTATTTGGTGCCAAAGATGCGGTCGCCCGCGTCGCCCAACCCGGGGATAATGTATTTGTCTTCATTCAGGTGGCTGTCCACCGCGCCGCAGTACACCTGCACATCGGGATGCGCCTTGGCCAGCGCGTCCATGCCCTCGGGAGCGGCAATAATGCACATAAACTTAATGTGTGTGCCACCCCGCGCCTTAATTTGGGTAATGGCATCAATGGCCGACCCGCCTGTTGCCAGCATGGGGTCAAGGACAATAACCTCCCGCTCGTGAATGTCGGCGGGCAGCTTGCAGTAGTATTCCACCGGTTCGGCGGTCAGATGGTCCCGGTACAGGCCAATGTGCCCTACCTTGGCGGCGGGCACCAGCTTCAGTACGCCCTCCACCATGCCCAGTCCGGCACGCAAAATCGGGACAAAGGCCAGCTTACGGCCGGTCAGCGCCTTGGCAACGCAGGGCCCCATGGGGGTGGTAATCTGCACGTCGCTCAGTTGCAGGTCACGGGTGGCCTCGTAGCAGATTAGGGTAGCGATTTCGGAGATTAGCTCGCGGAACTCCTTGGAGCCGGTGGAAACATCTCGTAAAATCGATAGCTTGTGCTGGATGAGCGGGTGATCCATAATAAAGGGCTTGTTCATGCTGCATCTTCCTCTGCTTTCCTGTACTTATTCGGTTTTGCCGTCCTGCTGCCTTTGCAGCAGCTCCCGCTCGGCCTGTGGCAGCCGCAGGTAGCCGGGCAGCAGCAATGCGCAGTCCACCGCGCCCTGCTCCCCATACCGGTGAACGGCAGCAGCGGCAACCGACGCGGCGCGCTGCCGCCGCAAATGTGGTGGTGCCAAGCGCAACAGTGGCAAACTTTCCAATAAAATATTATAGCACAATTCCGCCCCATCGCCAACTAAAAA
The DNA here is from genome assembly GCA_036654695.1 of Angelakisella sp. GTDB lineage: Bacteria > Bacillota > Clostridia > Oscillospirales > Ruminococcaceae > Angelakisella. The sequence goes on from JAVVRO010000023.1 coordinate 13,828, forward strand.
TAGCGGTTTTTGGAAATCCGACAACATTTTACCCAACTCCTGCACCGAAATCGCCTCATCGGGGGCAAGGCGGCGCAGGGTGTCGCCCTCGAAGGTAAATAGCGCGGTGTACACCTGCCCGCAACGCGCGTCCATTGCCGGAACAATGATTCCGTCGAACCCACGCAGATTGTAGGCCAGCGCCTCCAGCGTGGAAACTCCGACACAGGGCTTTTGCGCGCCCATGGCCATGCCCTTGACGGCGGAAATAGCAATGCGCAGCCCGGTAAACGACCCCGGCCCAGTGGAAACTGCCAGAAAATCCAGTGCCTCCAGCGGAATCTGCGTTGCCGCCAGCAGCTGCTCCACCATGGGCAGCAGGGTCTGACTATGGGTTTGGGCGGTATCCAAAAAGTATTCGCCGATGACGCGATCCTCGGTGCAAACCGCTGCCGAAGCAGCCGTGGCCGAAGCTTCCAATGCAAGAATTTTCAAAAGCGTTCATCTCCGGTTATTGTAATAGTGCGCTTGTCGTCCAGCCCCGCCGCAAAGTCCACGGTAATGTGTCCGGGGGGCAGCGCAAAGGCTATGTTTTCGCTCCACTCCACCGCCACCACGCAGCCGCGGTCAAGGTAGTCAAAAAAGCCGGTGGAATACAGGTCGTCTGGGGTGGTAATGCGGAACATGTCAAAGTGGCAGAGGGTCAGTGCCCCTTCATATTCGTGTACCAGCGAAAAGGTGGGGCTGGAAACCCACGCGTCCAAGCCCAGCCCCCGCGCCAGCCCGATGGTAAAGGTGGTTTTCCCCGCGCCCATGCCGCCCCGGTAAGCCAGCAGGTCACCCGGGCGCAGCAGCCGGGCAAGCCGCTCCCCGGCGGCAATGGTTTCCTCGGCACTGTTGGTGTGAATTATCATGATAAAGCCCCTCAGAACAATCCTAGAATTTCGCCCTGCTCGTCCACGGTAATCACTTCGGCGGCAGGCGCTTTGGGCAGCCCGGGCATGGTCATAATGTCCCCGGTCATGGCGACCACAAAGCCCGCGCCGTTACTAAGCCGCAGGTCCCGGACGGTAATGGAAAAGCCGGTGGGTCTGCCCAGCAGTGCCGCGTCATCCGACAGGGAGTACTGGGTTTTTGCCACACAGACCGGCAGACTATCCCCGCCCAAGGCCGAAATCTCCTTCATGGACTTTCGCGCGGCGGCGGTAAACACCACCTCGCCCGCGCCGTAAATCGTTTTTGCAATTACGTTGAGCTTACTTTCGATGGTGCCCGCTTTGCAGTCGTAAATGGGGGAGAAGTGGGACGGTTTTTCGCAGGCAGCTACAACCTTTTGCGCCAACGCAACGCCGCCGTTGCCCCCTTTGACAAACACCTCGGACAAAGCAAAGTCGGCACTGCGCGCGGTGCAGTAGTCCTCGATGGCGGCAAGCTCCTCCTCGCTGTCGGCGATAAAGCGGTTAATGGCTACCACCACCGGCACACCAAACTTTTGCATATTGTCAATGTGCGCGCCCAGATTGCACAGTCCGGCTTGCAGTGCTGCCACATTGGGGGTGGCAACCTCGGCTTTTTTGACGCCGCCGTTGTATTTTAGCGCCCGAACGGTGGCAACCAGCACCACGCAGCTGGGGGTCAGGCCGGCGGTCTGGCACTTAATGTCCATAAACTTTTCGGCACCCAAGTCGGACCCGAAGCCTGCCTCGGTGATGGTGTAGTCGGCCAGCTTAAGCGCCAGCTTGGTAGCACGCACCGAGTTGCAGCCGTGGGCAATGTTGGCAAAGGGCCCGCCGTGCATCAGGCAGGGGGTATTTTCCAGCGTTTGCACCAGGTTGGGCTTTAACGCGTCCCGCAACAGCGCCGCCATGGCACCCTCGGCCTTCAGGTCGGCGGCATAGACCGGTTCCCCGGTGTAGCGGTAGGCAATCAGGATACGCCCCAGCCGCTGCTTAAGGTCGTCAAGGTCTGCGGACAGGCAGAGAATGGCCATTACCTCGCTGGCAACGGTAATGTTAAAGCCGTCCTCCCGGGGGACGCCGTTTGGCTTGCCGCCCAAGCCCACAATGACATTGCGCAAGGCACGGTCGTTCATGTCCATGCAGCGCTTAAAGAGGATGCGCCGGGGGTCGATGCCCAGCAGATTTCCCTGTTGCAGGTGATTGTCCAGCAACGCACACAGCAGGTTGTTGGCCGCGGTAATGGCGTGCATGTCGCCGGTAAAGTGCAGGTTGATGTCCTCCATGGGGATGACCTGCGCGTAACCGCCGCCCGCCGCGCCGCCCTTGACTCCGAACACCGGTCCCAGCGAGGGCTCCCGCAGGGCAATAATCGCCTGTTTGCCAATGACCTGCATGGCCTCGCCCAAGCCCACTGTAGTGGTGGTTTTTCCCTCGCCCATGGGGGTAGGGTTAATGGCGGTTACCAGCACCAGCTTGCCATTGGGGCGGTTTTCCACGCTGCGCAGGAAATTTTCGGAAATTTTGGCCTTGGTGTGGCCGTAGGGCTCCAGCTCGGGCAAGGGGATACCCAGCATCTGTGCAATTTCATCAATTGGCTTTGGGTGCGCCTGCTTTGCAATTTCGATATCCGTCAGCATAATAATGACTCCTTCTTGTAGCGTGTGAATTTCATTTTACCTATTGTACCACAAACGCGAAGCGTTTTGGGACAATTGCGCATAAGACTGCCGCCGCTAGGCGGACAGTTGCGCATAGC
>JAVVRO010000024.1:0-13552 GCA_036654695.1 Angelakisella sp.
TGATAAACTAATTATCGCCGCATGCGGCTGGCTATAAGTGCGCCTTGTTGCGCCGCCTGTTTTTTCGCAGCGAGTCTGATAAGAAATGAGGATACCACATGTACGCAATTCTGGAAACTGGCGGAAAGCAGTATACTGTCAAAGCCGGCGATGTGCTTTACATCGAAAAGCTGGACGTAGACGCTGACACCACCTATACCTTTGACAAGGTTCTTGCGATTGGCGAGGCAGGCAACCTGACCGTCGGCGCTCCTTTTGTAAAGGGTGCATCGGTGACCGGCAAGGTCATCAAAAACGGTAAGGGCAAGAAGATTACCATCTTGACCTATCGCGCAAAGAAAGACTCTAAGAGAAAAATGGGTCACAGACAGCCATATACTAAGGTGGAAATCACCGACGTAGTTTCTAAGTAAAGAGGAGGTGTAATCAATGGCACATAAAAAGGGAGTAGGCTCAACAAAAAACGGACGCGATAGTGCAGCACAACGACTGGGCGTAAAACGAGCAGACGGACAGGAAGTACTGGCCGGCAACATTCTGGTTCGCCAGAGAGGTACACATATCCACCCCGGCAACAATGTGGGCATCGGTTCGGACGACACACTCTTTGCTCTGGTTGACGGTAAGGTAAAGTTTGAGCGCATGGGCAAGGACCGCAAAAAGGTTTCGGTCTACGGCGCATAAACCGTGTAATAGTTTGTGAACTGTAGGGGTGGACGTCGTCTACCCCTATAATTTTTAGGGAACACTAGTAGGACAGCTTCAAAATTAAGGCATAAAGGGGGTTCGCCGGATGTTTGTCGACAAGGCGAGTATTACCATTAAGGCAGGCGACGGCGGAGCCGGCGCAGTTTCCTTTCACCGCGAAAAATATGTTGCAGCAGGTGGACCGGATGGCGGGGATGGCGGCAAGGGCGGCGATGTCGTGTTTGTGGTCGATACCAATGTCAACAGCCTGCTGAGTTTTAAATACAAAAAGCGCTACTTTGCGCAAAATGGCGAAAACGGCGGGACACGTCAGTGCTCCGGCAAGGGCGCGCCCGATCTCGTCATTCCGGTGCCACGGGGCACGGTAATCCGCGAAAAGGACAGCGGGCGCATTCTGGCCGACATCTCCGACGATGCGCCGGTGGTGGTCGCCGTCGGCGGCAAGGGGGGCTGGGGCAACCAGCACTTTGCCACCCCCACCCGCCAAATCCCGCGCTTTGCCAAGGGCGGGCTGCCCGGCGCGCACTTTGAGGTCGAGCTGGAGCTAAAGCTGCTGGCCGATGTGGGGCTTGCGGGCTTCCCCAATGTGGGCAAGTCCACGCTGGTTTCGGTGGTCAGCGCCGCCAAGCCGGAGATTGCAAACTACCACTTTACCACCCTGTCCCCTGTGCTGGGCGTGGTCAAGATAGACGAGGAGCACAACTTTGTGATTGCCGACATCCCCGGACTGATTGAGGGCGCCAGCGAGGGCGTGGGACTGGGACACCAGTTTTTGCGCCACGTTGACCGCTGCCGGCTGATTGTTCACATTGTGGATGTGTCCGGCTGCGAGGGACGCGACCCCATCGAGGACTTCGAGATTATTAACCGTGAGCTGGAAAACTACAGCATGGAGCTGGCCGACCGCCCCATGCTGGTGGCGGGGAACAAGTGCGACATTGCCACGCCGGAGCAGATTGCCCGATTTCAAAGCTATGTCGAAGGCAAGGGCTACCGTTTTTATCCCATCTCGGCGGCGGCGCAGCAGGGCACCCGGGAGCTGATGTATGCGGTGTTTGCCCAGCTTGGAGAACTGCCGCCCATTGTGCGCTACGAGCCTGACCCCACGCCGGCGAGCGAGGAGCTGGACAAAAACCACTTCGAGATTACCGTGGAGGACGGCGTTTACGAGATTGACGCCGACTGGCTGCAACACAGCTTGGGCATGGTGGACATGGACGACTACGAGTCACTGCAATACTTCCAGCGGGTGCTGCGCAGCAGTGGTATTATTGACCGCCTGCTGGAGCTGGGCATTCAGGAGGGCGACACCGTGCGGGTTCTGGGCTACGAATTTAACTTTATTAATTAGTGCTTGGTACTGTTAAAAGGCAGCAGCGCCATATCATAGGCTTTGATGGTACAAAGTACGAGGAGGATTCCTTAATTTTAGCGTTGGAGGCTGGCAATGATGACACTTTCCCCCATGGTTCCCGACCCGCAGCTGTTAAGCCCCTTGAACCTTGCCTTTGTGGGGGATGGGGTGTACGAGCTGCTGGTACGGCAGCATTTAGCTGCCCGCGGTAGTATGCCCATGGGCAGGCTGCACAGTAAGACGGTGGCCATGGTCTGCGCCGAAGCACAGTCCCGTGCTGCCGAGGTGCTGCTGCCGCTGCTGACCGAGGAGGAGGAGGGCTTCTTTAAGCGAGGCCGCAACGCAAGCTCCGCAGGAGTGCCCCGCCACAGCGACCCCGCGCAGTACCGCCGCGCCACCGGGGTGGAAACCCTGTTCGGCTGGCTGTATCTGGTGAACCGCACCGAACGCATTGACGAACTGTTTGCTGCAATTCTAGCTGCCACTGAGCAGCGAGCTACCGAGTAAAAGGAGGAATTTTGCATGCCAAAGCTGCTCCCTAACTACAAAAAACTGGCTGTGGATCTGGTATTCGATTTTGTTTCGGCAATTCTGTTCAGCGTGGGACTCGGTTGCTTTTCCGCGCCGAACCAGATTGCACCGGGTGGCGTTTCCGGCATTGCGGTGCTGATACGGCACCTGACCGGCTTCCAGCTGGGCACCCTGATGATGTGCATGAACATTCCATTATTGCTGTTGGCATGGCGGTTTTTGGGGCGCGCCTTTACGCTGAATACCCTGAAGACCGTGGCCATTCAAACGATGATTCTCAATGTTACCGCGCCCTACCTGCCACCCTATCGGGGTGAGCCGATTTTGGCGGGTCTGTTTGGCGGAGTACTCATAGGCGGCGCGCTGGCGCTGGTCTTCATGCGCGGCTCCACCACCGGCGGCGGCGACATTGTATCGCGGCTGGTGCAGCTGCGGTTTCGCCATGTGCCCATTGGTAAAATGATGTTCTTCTTTGACATGATGGTGCTGCTGGCCTCGGTGCTGGTGTTCCATAATATTGAAGCGGGACTGTACGGCATGATTTCCATCTTTACCACCTCCAAGGTGGTGGATGGCATTCTGTATGGTATGTATACCGGCAAGGTGCTGCTGGTCATTTCCCCCCACCAGCAGGAGATTGCCAAGGAGATTCTGGAAAAGCTCAACCGTGGAGTGACCTTTTTGGACGGTGTGGGCGCCTACTCCGGGAAGCAAAAGCAGGTGCTGATGTGCGCGGTGCGTTCTACCGAGTACTATAATGTGGAGGAGATAATTAAGCAGCTGGACCCGGATGCCTTTGTGCTGACGTTGGAAGCGAACGAGATACAAGGCGAGGGGTTTCACCTAATTAGCCAGCAAAAGGTAACTTAACCGGCACGTTTGGGGCACTTTGCGCATACAATGCCTATGGAGGTGACGCTATGAATTTAAAAGACGGCATGATTACCATTGGCGAGATTTTGGCCTATCCCCCCGCGCGGGAGCTGTTGCTGCGGGAATTTCCCGCCTTGGCGCGGCACCCGATGCTCCATATGGCGGGTCGAATTACCCTGAACACCGCAATTGCCATGGCGGGGGACGCGCTGTCCGCTGCCAAAAAGCGGGAGATACTCGATAAGCTGCGTGCAGTATAAGGTTCCCAAGCGGAGTCGTCAAGTTTTTTGGCGACTCTGTTATTTTTGGACTTCACTTTTTGGAACAATCGTGCTACAATGAACGTGTTTCTTACATAATAACGGGAAGGGGAAATGAAGGATGTTTCGTACTATGATGGACACCATTGGTTTTGTGGAGGGCGTTGACCCGGAGGTCGGCACAGCAATGCGCGCCGAGCTGGGGCGTCAGCGCAGGAATTTGGAGCTGATTGCCTCCGAAAACATTGTATCGCCCGGTGTGCTGGCGGCCATGGGAACCGTGCTTACCAACAAATACGCCGAGGGCTACCCCAACAAGCGGTACTACGGCGGCTGCGAAAAGGTTGATATTGTCGAGGAGATTGCCAGAACCCGTGCCAAGGCGCTGTTTGGAGCCGACCACGCCAATGTGCAGCCGCATTCCGGCGCACAGGCGAACCTTGCAGTTTACTTTGCGCTAATTCACCCCGGCGACACTGTTTTGGGCATGAGCCTTGCCGATGGCGGCCACCTGACCCACGGTTCCCCGGTCAACATGTCCGGCAAATACTACAACTTTGTTTCCTACGGCCTGAACGACGACACCGAGCGCATTGACTATGATGCGCTGCGTGCCAAGGCGCAGGAGTGCCACCCCAAGCTGATTGTCGCCGGTGCCAGCGCCTACCCCCGCGCCATTGACTTTAAAACCATCAGCGAGATTGCAAAGGAAGTCGGCGCTTACTTCATGGTAGATATGGCGCACATTGCAGGACTGGTCGCCGCCGGAGAACACGAAAACCCGGTGCCCTATGCCGATGTAGTCACCACCACCACCCACAAGACCCTGCGCGGCCCCCGGGGCGGCATGATTCTTTGCCGCGAGGAGCTGGCAAAGGCCATTGACAAGGCAATCTTCCCCGGCACCCAGGGCGGCCCCTTGGAGCACATCATCGCGGCCAAGGCGGTCTGCTTCGGCGAGGCGCTGCGTCCCGAGTTTAAGGCCTACCAGCACCAGATTGTCCTAAACGCGCAGGCGTTGGCCAAGGCGCTGACCGCACGGGGCTTCCGGCTGGTGTCGGGCGGCACCGACAACCACCTGATGCTGCTGGATTTGCAGAACATGAATATCACCGGCAAGGAACTGGAAAAGCGCTTGGACGAGGTGTACATTACTGTCAATAAAAACGCCATTCCCCACGACCCGCAAAGTCCGTTTATTACCAGCGGTATCCGTGTGGGCACCCCTGCGGTAACCACCCGCGGGCTGGTCGAAGGGGACATGGAGGTCATTGCCGACTGCATTTACAAGACCGCTACCGCCTTTGAAACCGAGGGCGACAACATCCGCGCGGCAGTGGACACCCTGTGCGCCAAATACCCGCTGTACGAATAACCACCCCCGGTGTTGACTGGGTAGTTCAGTGCTCGGCGCAGTGTAGGACTGTAAAATTTTGGGAGGGGGAGTCATCCATGAGCTCGCCGCTGGCGGACAAGATACGGCCGCAGAGCCTTGGCGAGATGGTGGGGCAGCAGCATATTCTGGGAGAAAAAGGGCTGCTGCGGCGGATTGCCGAGGGCGGCAACATCCCCAACATGATTTTTTACGGCCCCTCCGGCGTGGGCAAAACCACCGCTGCACGCATCATTGCCAGCGCGGCAGGCAAGCGGCTGTACAAGCTTAACGGCACTACCGCCTCCACCGGCGACATCAAGGCGCTCATTGGCGAGCTGGACAGCTTTGCCGGCCTTGGTGGGGTGGTGCTCTATCTGGACGAGATTCAGTACCTGAATAAAAAGCAGCAGCAAACGCTGTTGGAATTTATCGAGGACGGGTCGATTACCCTGATTGCCTCCACCACCGAAAATCCCTATTTTTACATCTACAACGCTATTTTAAGCCGCTGCACCGTCTTTGAGTTTAAGCCGGTGGAGGCTGCCGAGGTGGAGCAGGCGCTGCGTCGGGTGACTGCCCTGCTGGGGGAGGATACCCCTGTGGAGCTGGAGGACGGCGTGCTGGGGCACATTGCCTCCTGCTGCGGCGGCGACGTGCGCAAGGCGATGAACGCGCTGGAGCTTTGCTGGCTGGCGGCTGCCGCCAGCGAGGGCGACAAGCGCATTACGCTGGACGATGCCAAGACGGTAGCGCAGCGCAGCGCCATGCGGTACGACCGCGACGGCGACCAGCACTACGACCTGCTTTCGGCGCTGCAAAAGTCCATTCGCGGTTCGGATGAAAATGCGGCCATTCACTATCTGGCGCGGCTGCTGGAGGCGGGTGACCTGCTCTCTCCCTGTCGGCGACTGCTGGTCATTGCCGCCGAGGACATTGGTATGGCCTACCCCCAGGCAATGCCGGTGGTCAAGGCCTGTGTCGATGCGGCTATCCAGCTGGGGCTGCCGGAGGCACGCATTCCGTTGGCGGAAGCGGCGGTATTTTTGGCCACCGCCCCCAAGTCCAACAGCTCCTATCTGGCCATGGATGGGGCGATTGCCGACATTCAAGCCGGGCGGGGCACGGGCTTTCCACGGTGTCTGCAAAACAAGCACGCCGATGGCGCCGAGGTAGCCGAAAAGGGGCAGTTCTACCGGTACCCCCACGACTTCCCCAACCACTACACCCCCCAGCAATACCTGCCGGATGACCTTGTGGGGCGGGTGTACTACCACTACGGCGAAAACAAGGTGGAGCAGGCCGGCAAGGCCTACTGGGATAAAATTAAAAAGTAACCCGCTGGGGGTTCCCTTGACCTTGAGGACAGTGCAAAACGCGCTGTCCTTATTTTTTTTGCGAAAACCACTTGACACATAGTACTATGCAGTGTATAGTACTATACATCGGGAGGGATGAAAAATGGACGCACAGCTCAAACGCGGCCTGCTGGAGGCCTGTGTACTCAAGGTGCTTACTGCGGGGGATTCCTATGGCTACCAGATAATTAAGGATATTTCACCCTGCATTGAGCTTTCGGAATCGACGCTCTACCCCATTTTAAAACGGCTGGAGGGCGACAACCAGCTTGCGGTTTACACGGTGGAGCACAACAGCCGCTTGCGCAAGTACTACAGCATTACCGACAGCGGGCGGCAGCGCATTCAGGATTTTTTGGACGAGTGGCAGGAGGTCACGCGGGTATACGAATTTATCAAGGGGGTGGACAGTCATGACAAAGACTGAATTTTGCAACATTTTGGGATATCGCCTGCGGCATCTGCCACAAGCAGAGGTGGAAAAGTCGCTGACCTTTTACAAGGAGAGCATCGACGACCGCATGGAGGACGGCATGAGCGAGGAACAGGCGGTGGCAAGCTTGGGCGAAATTGAACAGATTGCTCAGGGCATTGAGCTGGAGCTGCCCTTTGCAACGCTGGTCAAAAGCAGCATTCAGGCCAACAAGCAGCGGGCAAGCAACAAGACGCTGTGGGTAGTGTTGGCCATCTGCGGGTCGCCGCTCTGGCTGCCGGTAGCACTGGCCTTTGCGCTGGTGGTGCTGGTGCTGTGGTTGACGGTTTGGATTTTAATTCTGGCGTTCTACGCGGTGCTGCTGGCCTTTGCGGTGGCGGGGAGTGTGGGGCTGCTGGGCGGGGTTTTCCAGTGCTTTGTAACCGGCCCGGTGGCCGGGCTGATGATTATGGGAATGGCGCTGGGGTGCGCGGGGCTGGCCGTACTCTGCCTTGCGCCGGTCAACTGGCTGTGCAAGAAGCTGGCGCATGTCTCGGTGCTGCTGTTAAAAAAGACAAAGGGTCTGTTTGTACAAAAAGGGGAGGCGGTTTAAATGAAGATAAAACAATCGACCCTTTGGGGTGCGGCGCTGCTTGGTGTGGGCACTGCCATCTTTTTCCTCGCCTTTGCGTTGGGCGGGTTTGACATCACCCGGCTGAGTACCCAGCCGCCTTATCTGGAAAAGCAGTTTGTGTCGGCCGCCGCGGTGGAACAGATTCGCATTGACGACAGCAACATGCCACTGACCTTTGGAGTTTCTCCTGACAGCCGCGTGCATGTGACCTACTACGAAAACGAGAAGGAATTTTACCAAATTCAGGACGGCAGCACCCTGTCGTTTGCCAAAATGACCCACTGGGCGTGGTATGACCATTTCTTTAACTTTAGCCTGCAAGAAACAAAAATGACTATTTTGGTACCCAAAAACTACAGGGGCAGCATTATCGTCAAAACCGCCAACGGCGCAATTGAGGTGCAGGAGCTGGTCGCACAGGAGCTGCGGCTACGAACCAGCAATGGGCAGGTCAACGCAGACAGCTTGCGGGTCGGCGGACTGTGCAGTGTGGAAAGCAGCAACGGTCAGGTGACGCTGTCCGACCTGCAAGCGGCTGGTAAGCTGGAGGTACATTCCTCCAACGGTGCAATTCTTGGCAGCGGGTGGAGTGCCCAAGCGATGGCGATTAGCTCTACCAACGGCAGAATTGAGCTAGAAAATGCGGCCGCGCAGCAAAGCATTGCCATCGACACCAGCAACGGCGCAATCATCTTGCAAAACGTAACCGCGCAGAACGCCATCGACGCCCAAACATTCAACGGCGCAATTCATTTGAACGAGCTTGCGGCGGGGCAGGGACTGACCTTAACCTCCTCCAACGGCGCAATTATGGGGAGCATTGTCGGTAGGCTTAGTGACTTTACCGGAAGCGTAAGAACCAGCAACAGCGAGAGCAACCTGCCGGAGACCATGGTGGGTGGTGCAAAGCAGCTGGAGGTACACACAAGCAATGGTGCTATCCAGATAGAATTCACCGAACAGTAATACTATTCTCCAAGGAAAGTAGTATAACCAAAAGGCGATTGCCGCGTTTGCGGCAATCGCCTTTTTTGTACCGTGCTTGGTCACTCCCTTAGCTCCACCCGGCGGATTTTGCCGCTGATGGTTTTGGGAAGCTCGTCCCGGTACTCAATTATGCGGGGGTACTTGTAGGGTGCGGTCTGGTGCTTCACATAGTTTTGCAGCTCCTTGGTTAGCTCGGGGCTGGGGGTGTAGCCCTTGGTCAGCACAATGGTGGCCTTGACCACCGTGCCGCGCACCGGGTCGGGGGCACCGGTTATGGCACATTCCAGCACGGCGGGGTGCTCCATCAGCACGCTTTCAATCTCGAAGGGGCCAATGCGGTAGCCGCTGGATTTAATGACATCATCGGTGCGGCCAACATACCAGTAGTAACCGGCCTCGTCCCGCCACGCGGTGTCACCGGTGTGGTACCAACCGTCGTGCCACGACTCGGCGGTGCGCTCCGGGTTGTCCAGATAGCCGGTGAACAGGCCGGTCTGCCGACCCTCCGCCGCCACAACAATTTCGCCGACCTCGCCGGCGGGACACTCCTTGCCGGAGTCATCCACAATGCGCACCGTAAACAGCGGCGAGGGCTTGCCCATCGACCCGGGACGGCAGCTGCTGCCTACAAGGTTTGCCAGCAGCAGGGCGGTTTCGGTCTGTCCAAAGCCCTCCATCAGCGGCAGGCCGGTGTAGTCCAAAAAGCGGTTGTACACCTCGGGGTTCAGCGCTTCGCCCGCGGTGGTGGCGTAAACCAGACTGGATAAATCGTAGCCCTCCATGCCCTCCTTAATAAAAAAGCGGTAGATGGTCGGCGGGGCGCAAAAGGTGGTAATGTGGTACTGCTCAATCTTTTGCAGCAGCACAGCGGGCTGAAATTTTTCTAAGTCAAAGACAAAAATCCCTGCGCCGCAGAACCACTGCCCATACAGCTTACCCCACAGCGCCTTGCCCCAGCCGGTGTCGGCTACGGTTAAGTGCAGGCCGTCGGGCTGCACATTGTGCCAGTACTTGGCAGTAACAATGTGCGCAATGGCATAGGCATAGTCATGCACCACCATTTTGGGGTAGCCGGTGGTGCCGGAGGTGAAAAAGATGAGCATGGGGTCGGACGCTTGGGTTACAATCCGCGTCCGGTGCTCGTCGGCGGCAGCAACCTCCCGGTCAAAGTCCAGCCAGCCGTCCTGACACCCGCGCACCATAATTTTTGTCACAGGGCGGGCGAGCTCCTCCACGGCCTGCTCCACGGCAGTGGACACCTCGCCGTCGGCGGTGCAGACGACAGCGGTGGCTTTGGCGGCGTCCAGTCGGTAGGCAATGTCTTTTTTGGTTAGCAGGTGGGTGGCGGGAATAATAATGGCTCCCAGCTTGTGCAGCGCCAGAATGGTAAACCAAAACTGATAATGGCGTTTCAGGATGACCAGCACCTTGTCCCCCTTTTGAATGCCCTTGGCGGCAAAAAAGTTGGCGGTGCGGTTGCTGGCGCGGCGCAGGTCGTCAAAGGAAAAGCAATGCTCCTCGCCCTGCTCGTTGCACCACAGCATGGCGCGGCGGTCGGGCTGTAGGGCGGCAATCTCATCTACCACATCGTAGGCAAAGTTAAAGTTTTGGGGAACCACCGGTTCCCAATGACAAAGCACGCCATGCCGGTCAAATTCCTCCCGGCAGTAGCGGCGGTAAAGCTCTTCTACCTCTTTCATGATGAAAACCCCTTTATTCTTCCTTTAAAACGACTGCCAAAAAGGTGCAGTCCTGCCCGCCGGTAGCAATCATGCCATGACCGCAGGCCGAATTATAATAGACGCTGTCGCCCTCGTCCAGATGCTCTTCCTTGTCCTCAAACATCATCTTCAGGCTACCGCTAATGACCAAATCGAACTCCTGACCGGGGTGACGGGACAGCTCAATGGGCGCGTCCTGCTGCTGGGCGGAGTAGGGGGCAACCACCATGAGCGGCTCGCACCGTTTCCCCTTGAACAGGTAGGCTAGGTGGTTGTAGCGAAAGCCCTTGCGCCGCTGAATGGGCAGACCCTCGCCACGGCGAACAATGTTGTAGCCGGACAGACGGGGGGACTCGCCGGTAATCAGCTCCACCATGTCGACTCCCAGTGTTTCGGCAACCTGCAACAAAAATGAAAAGGAAAAGTCCTCGCTACCGGCCTCTTTTTCGCGGTATTGCTGGGTAGTCAGGCCGCAGGACTGAGCCATTTGCTCCTCGGAAAGCTCCAGGATGTCCCGGAGCGTTCTAATTCGCTGCGCAATTTCCAATAACCGTACTTCCATCGAGGTACCTCCTTATTATGGTTAAAGTTAACAATTATAATAATATTGATTGCCCGGATTGTCAAGTAAAAAAGCATGGTTCACAAAGTTCGTGTTGACAAATTGGTGTATCTGCGGTATACTGACAGCGGTTCAAGTGAATTGAACCGTTCAATATACAGGGGGGCTCGTTAACGGCGGGCTGAGATTCGGAACTGATTCCGTGACCCTTAAACCTGATCTGGATAATGCCAGCGTAGGAAGCGTAAAACGATGCTTTGCGTCTTGCGGTATTATACCCCAAGGCGCTATTTTTTTGTGATGCGCTGCCAAACACAAGAAAGGATGTCAAAACAAATGAGAAACGAAAAAACAAAAACCCTCGTGGAATGCGCGCTGCTGACGGCCATTGCGGTCATACTAAGCAAGCTGCAATTCGCCCCGTGGCCCCAGGGCGGCTCGATTACCGTTGCTGCCATGGCACCGTTGGTGCTGCTGTCGCTACGCCACGGCTGGAAGTGGGGGATTCTGTCCAGCTTTGTCTTTAGCCTGCTACAGATGCTGCTGGAGGGCATTGCTCCGCCGCCGGTTACCAGCTTTTTGTGGTACGCGCTGGTGGTGCTGCTGGACTATGTGGTGGCCTATACGGTGCTGGGACTGGCCTCAATCTTCTTTAAGCTCTATGGCAAAAATCGCTTTGCCGTACCGCTGGCCAGCGTGTCAGTCACACTGCTGCGCTACCTCTGCCATTTTGTCAGCGGAATTGCTATCTGGGGTATTTACGCGCCGGAGGGCTGGCCGGCATGGCTCCATTCGCTGGTTTACAACGGCAGCTACATGATTCCCGAAACCATTATTACCGCGGTGGTAGTCACGCTGCTCTACAAGCTGCTGCAAAGAACCAACCCGGCAAAAGCATAAATAAAATGAGGCTGTCACAGAACCAAACATTCTGCGGTAGCCTCATTTGCTTATCAGTTGGTAACGGTTTCCTCAGTATCGTTGTAAAAAAAGCTGTCCGGCTCGGCAATCATCTGGTCAGCCGCGTCGCAACAGACCGATACCTGACCGGTCAACTGGCGGATGGCGGCAACCGTGTCGGTAATGGTGGCAAAGCGGTTACGCAGCTGGGTTTGCACCGCGTCCGCGTCACGCTTGGAGTCCCCGATAATGCTGGCTGCGCTGGCATGCGCCTTGTCCAGAATCTCGGCCTTTTGCCGCTCTGCTTCCTCGACAATGTGCTGGCTGTGCTGCTCGGCTTCCTCCACCAGCTTGGTGCATTTCGACTGTGCCTCGGCCAGTAACCGGGTTAGTGCCTCCTGCTTGTCCATGTACAGCGCGTTTTTCTTTTTGGTATCCTCCAGCTCCCGCTCGGTGGCCTTGCCGCGGGCGGCCTGGGCATTAATAAAGTCCTGCGCACCGGTCATGGCGGTCTGCATTTCGTTGCGCAGTGCCTCGCCCTCCTGCAATTGCGCAGTTAAGTCCTCCGCTTGGGCGTTCAGACGGCTTAGCTCCGCGTCCTTTTCGTCCAGTGTGCGCTGGCATTCGGCCTTTAGCTTGCGAATGCAGGCATCGACTTCCTCCCGCTCATATCCACGCAGTACTACTTTAAACTGATTTATCTCATTCACGGCAATAATCCTCCTATTTTTGCTTGCTTGCATACCAGATTATTGTAGCACATCTTCTATGCAATTGCACCCCTTTTTTTAGCTTTTGTAAGGCAGTTCTTGTCAGTGACACAAAAAGCGGGTATAATAGCCTCAGCGAGGCTATTATACGGTGATGTCCCCACTCGCGGAGCTCGGGGAGGACAATTATACCACTGCACTGCGTTTGCGGTATAATAGCCTTAATCGGCTATTACACGGTGATGTCCCCACTCGCGGAGCTCGGGGAGGGTAATTGTCCCAAAACGCTTCGCTCCGTACAATAACCACAAACACTACAATACGGTGGTACCGAGGAAAGAAGGACTGTCCATGAACTGTGATATTATCATTCTGGGTGCGGGTCCGGCGGGGCTGACTGCCGCGCTGTACGCCAAGCGCTATGGATTAACCCCGGTGGTGCTGGAACGCAGTATTTACGGCGGGCAGGTGGTGAATACCCCCGAGGTGGAAAATTACACCGGGATTAAGAGCATCGGCGGTGCGGAGCTGGCCATGGCCATGTTTGAGCAGGTCAATGACTTGGGGGTGGAGGTGCGGCTGGAAGCACCCACTGCGTACCATCTGGCAGGGGAGGAAAAGTGGGTAGAAACTGCCGGCGGGCGGCTGACTGCGCCAGCGGTTATTCTTGCCAACGGCGCAAAGCGACGACTGCTGGGCTGCCCCGGGGAGCAGCGGCTGTCGGGCAAAGGTGTTTCCTACTGCGCCACCTGCGACGGTGCGTTTTACCGTGGGCGGCAGGTAGCCATTGTGGGCGGCGGCAACACCGCGCTGGAGGATGCGCTGTTTTTGGCCAACCTCTGCGAACGCGTCCATCTGGTACACCGGCGGGATGAATTTCGCGGCAACAAAATACTGTCCGACGCGCTGACTGCCCGGCAGAACATTACCGTACACTACGACAGCACCGTGAGCGAAATTAGCGGCCAAGCAAAGGTGGAAGCGATTGCCCTGAAGCACCTGAAAACCGGGGAAGCAACCACACTGCCCGTCAGCGGTGTGTTTGTAGCCATTGGGCTGGAGCCGGACAACGCTGTCTTTGGTGGGCAGCTTGCGCTGAACGACGCCGGCTACATTGTGGCGGGGGAGGACTGCCACACCAACCTCCCCGGCGTGTTTGCGGCGGGGGAT
>JAVVRO010000024.1:13562-16052 GCA_036654695.1 Angelakisella sp.
AAACGCTGCGGCAGAGTGTAACTGCGGCCGCTGACGGCGCGCAGGCGGCATTTGCAGCGTCAAACTACCTGAACGAAAGGGCGAAATAACCGATGACTGACACAAAAACCGCCGTAGTAACCGGCGGGTCACGGGGCATTGGCAGTGCCATAGCGCAAGCGTTGGCCGCCGACGGCTGGCAGGTAGCCGTAGTCTACCACACCGGCCGGGTACAGGCCAAAGCGCTGGCGGCACAGCTGGCGGCGCAGTACGGCGTGGCAGCGGCGGCCTACGGCTGCGACATTGCCGACAGCGCACAGGTGACCGAGCTGTTTCGGCAGGTACACGCACAGCTGGGAGAAATTTCGCTGCTGGTCAACAACGCGGGCATTGCCGCGACGGGGCTGTTCCAAGACCTGACCGAGGAGGCATGGGACAGGCTGTTTGCCGTGGATGTCAAGGGTGTATTTTTGTGCAGCAGGGCGGTGCTGCCGGAGATGATTCGCAACCAGCAGGGCTCGATTATTAACCTGTCGTCCATTTGGGGCATCACCGGTGCCTCCTGCGAGGTGGCCTATTCGGCAGCAAAGGCGGCAGTTATCGGTATGACCAAGGCACTGGCCAAGGAGGCTGGCCCCTCGCACATCCGGGTCAACTGTGTAGCACCGGGGGTGGTGGCCACCGAAATGAACCGGCAGCTGTCGCCTGACGACCTAGCCGCGCTCTGCGAGGAAACCCCCTTGGGGCGCATTGGCCAACCGGAGGAAATTGCCGCTGCGGTGGCGTGGCTTGCCAGCGAAAAGGCGGGCTTTATTACCGGGCAGGTGCTTAGCCCCAATGGCGGAATGGTAATATAGCAGCCCGGTTGCGGCAGAAAGGGACAAATTTTAACTTCCCTGTTGACAGCACGGCGCAAAAGTGTTATAACTTCTTTAAACCGATGAAGCGGAGATAAAACTGCAAACGAGTCCACAGAGAGCCGGCGTTGCTGAAAGTCCGGCGGCAAACGATGCAGATAAATGGACCGCCGAGGGTGTGCAGCAAAGGGCTTTTGCCTGATTATTGCGCAACGGAATGCCCACGTTACAGGGAACGAGATGTGTTTGCATCTCAACGAGAGGCCGTTTTTAACGGCAATCAAGGTGGTACCGCAGGTGATTACACCTGTCCTTGCAGCAATGCAGAGACAGGTGTTTTTTGTTTTCTATTTTAATTTTTGGAAAGGGTGGTAACTATGAATTACAACACATACCTGAAAAATTATCCCGACAAAGAGGGACGCTTTGGCGAGTACGGCGGCGCGTACCTGACCCCGGAGCTGATTCCCGCCTTTGAGGAAATTAACAAGGCCTACCAGACTATCTGCCATTCTTCGCAGTTTATCAACGAGCTGCGCCGCATTCGCAAGGAGTTTCAAGGACGCCCGACCCCGGTGTACCACTGCGAACGGCTCTCCCAGCGCATGGGCGGTGCCTGCCAAATTTACCTGAAGCGGGAGGACCTGAACCATACCGGCGCGCACAAGCTGAATCATTGCATGGGCGAGGGACTGCTGGCCAAGTACATGGGCAAAAAGCGCCTGATTGCCGAAACCGGCGCGGGACAGCACGGCGTTGCGCTGGCTACCGCTGCGGCGTTTTTTGGGCTGGAATGCGAAATTCACATGGGCGTGGTGGACATTGCCAAGCAGCAGCCCAATGTCCAGCGGATGAAGATTTTGGGTGCTACGGTGGTACCGGTGACCGCCGGACTGCAAACACTCAAGGAAGCGGTCGACTCGGCCTTTGCCTCCTACGCCAAAAACTACAAGGACTCCATCTACTGCATCGGTTCGGCACTGGGGCCGCACCCCTTCCCACTCATGGTGCGCGACTTCCAGATGTGCGTTGGCATTGAGGCGCGGGAGCAGTTTATGGAAATGACCGGAATGCTGCCCGATGTGGTAACGGCCTGTGTGGGCGGCGGCAGTAACTCGATTGGCATGTTCACCCCCTTTGTCGCCGATGAGGGAGTCGAGCTGGTCGGCGTGGAGCCGCTGGGACGGGGCGAAACGCTGGGCGACCATGCAGCCTCCATTACCTACGGCGAAAAGGGCGTTATGCACGGGTTTGAGTCGATGATGCTCAAGGACGAGCACGGCGACCCTGCCCCGGTTTACTCCATTGCCAGCGGTCTGGACTACCCCTCGGTGGGTCCCGAGCACGCGTTTTTACACGACCTTGGCCGCACCCAGTACGCCACCATCAGCGATGAGGAGGCCATGGAGGCGTTTTACCTGCTGTCGCGCTGGGAGGGCATTATTCCCGCCATTGAAAGCGCCCACGCGGTTGCCTATGCCATGAAGCGCGCCAAGGAAATGGACGCTGGCTCCATTTTGGCCTGCCTGAGCGGCCGCGGCGACAAGGATTTGGATTATGCCATTGAGCACTACGGCACCGGGGAGCAGTACCTGTAACCGGCACCACTGTTTTGCCCAACAAAAGGCCTCCAAGCGTAGCATGAAAACTACGG
>JAVVRO010000025.1:0-15466 GCA_036654695.1 Angelakisella sp.
ACCCCCGACCTGCTGATTACAAATCAGCTGCTCTACCGGCTGAGCTACACCAGCTTATCCAGCTTCCAATAATGGCGCTTGATTACTATATCACACCCGCCGGCCAATTGTCAAGGTCTTTTTGTCCATTCCCTCTTTTTTTCGCCCAAACGAATTGACAGAACCGCTTTTATATGCTTTAATAACCCTAACCGTCTCTCTATTAAACCACACAGAGCGACCCTTACAACAACTATATTAGCGGAGGACTGATTCACTATGCTGTCAATGAAATATCCTTTTTTGATGGATTTAAATATGATTTCCCTGTTACTGCGCATGGGCATCGCGGTGGTGTGCGGCGGCATCATTGGAATGGAGCGCGGGCGCAAGGGTCGTCCGGCTGGCTTTCGTACCCACATTTTGGTCTGCGTGGGTGCCTGTCTGGCCATGCTCACCAACCAGTTTGTCTGCGAGCTGTACGGCGGCGACCCCGCGCGCCTTGGTGCGCAGGTCATCAGCGGCATCGGCTTTTTGGGCGCGGGCACCATCATTGTAACCGGCCGGCACCAGGTCAAGGGGCTGACCACCGCGGCAGGGCTGTGGGCCTCGGCCTGCATGGGTCTGGCCGTGGGCATTGGCTTTTACGAAGCCGCACTGGTTGCCTGCGTCATTATCGTGCTGGTTTCTACGCTGCTACACCGCTTCGACCACTACATGCTTCGCCATTCTAAGGTGATGGATTTGTATATCGAGTTCCGCGACACCGCCGACATCAGCACCTTTATGACTAAGCTCAAGGTGCAGGGCATCCATGTGGTTGAAATTGAAATGACCACCGTGTCCGTCTCCACCTCCGACGCAACGGTAGCCGCCGTTATGACCGTGAAGTCGGATGAAGCCAAGGAGCACTCCGACCTGCTGGCGCTCATCAGCCAGATGCAGGGGGTCAAGTTTGTGGAGGGCATCTAGCATTCAAGGCTCCTTAGGGCTTTCGGAACAGCTCCCACTTAGCGGCGCTGACCAGCTGCTCTATCACCCAGTACCCACTGGGGTAGCTTAACTGTAAGCGGGCGGCAGGCTTGCCGGTATCCCGCACAAATACATCGCCATTCTTGAATAGCATGACTTGGTGAATACTGTCGCCCACCGAAACCTCCAGCTCAATCCCTCCGCCGTTTTCGTCGAGGGTATTGGGCCATTCTGCGTTGTTTTCCACCGTCTCGGTGTTGTACTCCAACCCCTCCAGCACATCGTAGAACGGGTCGCGCAGCTCCTGCTTGGTCAGCTCCACCGTGGCGGAATGCGCCGCGCTAATAATGACATCTCCCTGCCAGCGCACCGCGCCCTCCCCCCGCAGGTAGTCGGCAACCGTCGCCCCAATCACCGGCTCCGCGCCGGTGCGGTTCATCTTAAAGTAGCTGTCCAACCGCCAGCCGCCGCCCTCTTGGATAAAGGTAAATTCCTCCCGGAACAGGCCGTCCACCTGCGACTGCGCATAGGCAGTGGCCAACGCCTTGTCCTGGTCCTGGGAAAGCACCTGCATGGTGTCCAGCAGCAGCGAATTCACCCAGCCCATGCCGCCAACACTGCGCGTTTCCCACAGCTTGCCCTCGTGCTCAATAAACTTGGGGTTTGCCGGGTCAAAGGCCTTGGCATACAGCACATTTTCGCAAAAGCTTTTGCTAAGTACCTGTTCACTGGCCGTTTTTAACGCGTCAATGCTATCGTAGCCCAAGCAGGGCAGATAGAGCTTGTGACTGGCATCGGCGTATGGTGTGGCTTTTTTGTTGACCTTCATTTCGCCGTGGTACAGCCAGATAACATCCTCGCAGGACTTGACCAACGCGCTCGCGGCAGCATTGGTCAGTGCCTCGGTCGCTGCCGGAGCAGGAGAACCCCCGCACCCTGCCGTCAGCAGGCAGGCCGCCGCTACCAGCGCAATCCACTTTTGCTTCACCGCGATTCCTCCCTTTGCAGTGCTATTTTTGTACCGGGCGTATCCTCCGGTGTTCATTTTACCAGATATTTTTGCTCATATTCCTGATAGAACCGGGTGTATTCCGGTGACTCGCCCTTGTGCAGCGCATGCAGATAGGCGTGGGTGTCAAAGTCATCGTGCTTTTCCTGAAAGGTGATTAAGAACACCGCAACGTTGGAGCAGTGGTCGGCAATGCGCTCCAAGCAGGAGATAGCCTCTACAAACGCAAAGCCCGCATCCACAGTACAGCTGCCATCCCGCATTCGGGCGATGTGGCCGTTTTTAAACTGCTCCTCCAAAATGTCAATCACTTGTTCCAAGGGCTCCACCCGGTGCGCCAGCTTGTGGTCTCCCAGCCGGTAGGCATTCAGCGACAGCTCCAAAATTTCCTGCACGGCGTTGCAAATGTGGGTAATCTCCCGCTGCCCTTCGTCCGAAAAGGGCGCAGGGCGCGCCATTGCCGCATCCATCATATTTTCGCACTGGTCGCCAATGCGTTCCAGCTCACTGATCATGTGCAGCAGCTCGCTAACCTCGTTTTTGTTGCGCTCGGTAATGTGCCTGCGGGAAATTTTAATGGCATAGTCCTCCACCTTGTCCTGCAAACGATCCAGATTACTCTCGTTTTGGTGCAAGCGGTCGGCGGCCTTGGGGTCGATGGTGCCGGTAATCATGGCCTTGGCCAGCTGGAAGTTTTCCATGGCAAGATCCGCCATGTGGAACACCGCGTCGCGTCCGTGCTCAATGGCAAGCCCCGGCGAGACCAGCAGGCGGTCGTCCAGCCCGCCGATGGCGTCGGCCAGCTGGTTTTCGCTTGCGTCCATAGCAATTACCCGTTCCGCCAGCTTTTCCAGCAGTCGGGCAAAGGGCATAAACAGCAGGGTGGTCAGTACGTTAAAAATAGTATGGAAGTTGGCAATCCCGCCCTTAGTAATGGGGTCGTTCCAAAAGGGAAAGCCGATGACTGCTTGCAGTGCGTACAGCCCTGACAAAAACAGCGCTGTGCCAATGACATTAAAGCAGAGGTGCACAAAGGCCGCCCGCTTGGCTCCCTTGGACGCGCCCAAGCTGGCAAGAATGGGCGTAATGCAGGTACCAATGTTCTGCCCCAAAATAATGGGAAACGCTGTTGCACAGGTAATGCTGCCGGTAGAGGACAGCGCCTGTAAAATGCCGATGGAGGCCGAGGACGACTGAATGAGCGCCGTCACGCCCGCACCCACCAGCACCCCAAAAACAGGGTTGGACATGCCGGCAAACAGCGCGGCAAAGCCGGGCAGCGCGGCCAGCGGTTTCATGGCCGCCTCCATCTGGAACATGCCGCCAAACAGCACTCCAAAGCCCAGTAGCATGTGTCCCGCTTCCTTCAGCTTGTCACTGCGCCCGGCCAGATAGAGCACAATGCCAATAGCTGCTGCCAGTGGCGCTAGGGTGGAGGGCTTAATGAGGTTGAGCAGAAAGTTGTCCGAGGTAATGTCGGTAAGCCGCAGGATGTGCGCAGTGACGGTCGTCCCGATGTTTGCGCCCATAATGATGCCAATGGCCTGCCGCAGTCGAATGACCTTGGCGTTGACCAGTCCCACCACCACCACGGTGGTTGCCGAGGAGGACTGAATGGCACCGGTTACCAGCGCGCCAAACAGCACCGCCTTGGGCAGGTTGTCGGTCAGTCGCTCTAGTACCTTTTCCAGCCGCCCCTCCGAGGCTTTCTCCAGACTGCTACTTAGAACAGTCATCCCGAACAGAAAAAGCGCCAGCCCGCCCAGCAGGTTAATGATAGAAAAAAAGCTCATGGGTGTCCTCCAGTTTTGATAATTCTCTAAAACTCTTTTATCAAGTAGGATGCTACGGCGCAGTACGCCACCCCTGTAGTATAACAGATACAGGCCGAAAAGCCTTGTAAATTTCTTGTAAAATCACCCATTGCGCCGCAAAACGGCAGCAAGAGAGGCAAAATCGCAGCGCTCCAGCTCCAAAAAATGCTCCGGTTCGCTAATGTCCTCCAGCCGGTGCGCATCCGAGCTGGTAATCACCACTCTGTCCTGTAGCCAATGCTCCTTGACCGAAAATCGGTCGGGATGGGCGACCTCCACGGCGGCAAAGTCCGGCTCCGGCGGCAGGCAGCCAAAGGTGGCCAAAATGCTGTTGGAGCTTTTGTCGATGTGTGCCGGGTAGCAAACGCCGCCATACCGTGCCATAAACTCCGGCAGGTCGTCAATCGACAGTGAGGTGGCGTTAATCAGCAGGCGGTCAACCGTTCCCGTCAGCTGCTCCTGTTCGTCCCGCACCTCTTGGTCACCAAAAATATCGGGGCGGTTGTCAATGGGCGGCAGGCAACGCTCCGCCTCCCGTCCGGCAGCTTCGGCAGCGGCAACGGTGGGGAACAGGCAGACAATGTGAATTTCCTCGGCGGTGCAAAGCTCCATGCCGGGAATGACCGTCAGGGGCAGTCCCGCGGCGGCACGCACCGTAGCAGCTACATTGCGCGCGGAATTGTGGTCGGTCAGCGCAATGAGGTTCAGCCCCTTAAGCGCCGCCATGTTGACAATGTTCGGCGGGGTCATTTCCGGCTCGGCGCAGGGGGACAGGCAGCTGTGCAGGTGCAGGTCGTAGCTGTAGCGCGGCATTACAGGCTATCTCCCAGCAGCCGCGCCGCCTGATAAACCGGCAGCGGCGTGGTCAAAATGGCCACATTTTCCGCTTCGGCCTTTTCCCGGCACTCGCTGTCCAAGGGCATGTTTTCGGCCAGTATAATGCAGGCAACATCGGCCAGTACCGCCACAGCTACGGCATTGCGGTTGCCCATGACCGTCACCCAGCCGCTGTCGGCGGGGGCGCGTCCCATGACAATGCTCAGCAGGTCGCCGCAGTAAACCGCAGTCACCTGTCGTTCGCCGTCGCCGGTTTGCAGCGCCATATTGTGTTTCACGGCAAATTCCTTGACCGTCATTTTTCTATCTCCTTTTCCTCCCGGGGCTTGTCCCGCTTCAGTGGGTTGCTGCCCACCGACAGGGCCATCATGCTTTCCATGGCAACCTCCAACTTTTCCTTTAGCAGGTAGATGCAGGCATCCTCATTGGAATAGCCCCGTACAATGTCCTCGGCCAGTGCCCGGCAGGAGGGCGCACCGCAGGAACCGCAGTCCAGTCCGTACAGCCGCTGCTCAATCTCGCGCATCTGCCGCAGCAGCGCCATCGACTTGATGGGGTTTTCGCTTAGCTGCATGACCGGCTGGTACTCCACCGGGCGGTCCCATTTGGCTTGGGGTGGCACCATGTCGTGAATGTGATTGACCGAAACAGGACGGTAGTGCCCCAACCGTTTAAGTCGCGCCGCCGCCACATAGGGGTTTTCCACATTGAGCACCCCGCCCACGCAGCCGCTGGAGCAGGCATTCAGCTCCACAAAGTCCAGATTGTGCAGCTTTTCGTCCTCCATGTCCTCCAGAATGCGAATGGCATTTTCAATGCCGTCGGCAGCCAGATAGCGCTCGTGCAGGGTAGCGGCAGCTTCGCCGCCGCTGCGCCCCCAGCCCACACCCATGCGCCCGCTGTGGCAAAGCTCGGGGGGTTGCTCCTCCACCAGACGCATAGCCTCGGCCAGCAGGGGATAGACCTCACTGACCGCCACGGTCAGGTCAATGTCGCTTTTTTCGGTGCCCAAGGGCATTTTGGCGGCGGTTACCTTGGCGGGGCAGGGGGTAATAAAGATGATGCCAATGCGCTCCGGGGCAATGCCCAGCCGGGCGCTGGCCTCCTTGCGGGCAATGCGTGCGGCAACCTCCACCGGCGCGTGCAGGGGCAGTACATTGTCCAGCAGCTGGGGGAAGCGCACCCGAATCAACCGCAAAATGGCAGGGCAGGCCGAGGAAATCACCGGCCGGGGCAGCGCGCCCTGACTCATCAGCTTGCGGGTACAGTCGCTGACCAGTTCGGCGGCGGCGGCTACCTCGTACACCTCGTCAAAGCCCATTTTGAGCAGCCCCGCAATAATGCGGTCAATGTCGTCCATGTTGTTAAACTGCCCATACAGCGACGGGGCGGGCAGCGCAATTTTAAGGTCGTATTGCTCCCAGAGCGCAAGCGGGTCGGTAATCGCCTTTTTGGCGTGGTGCGGGCAGACGCGGATGCACTCGCCGCAGTCAATGCACCGCTCCCGCAAAATTTTCGCCTTGCCGTTGCGCACGCGAATGGCCTCGGTGGGGCACCGCTTGACGCAGTTAATACAGCCCTTGCAGGCGGTCGTGTCCAGCTTGACCGAGTGGAAGTAGGGTTCCTTGTCCAACCGACTCACTCCTTTGGATGTGGTAGATAGGTAATCTCGATGCCAGATTCCAAAAACAACTTTTCAAACTCGTTGTCGGGGTAGCGCTCGCTGAGGACGGTGCGGGAAATTTGCGCGTTCACCATCATTTTGGCGCAGATAATGCAGGGGGTATGGGTGCAGTACATGGTGGCGCCTTGGGTGGATGCGCCGGAAAGCGCCGCCTGAATAATGGCGTTTTGCTCGGCATGTACGGCGCGGCAGACCTCGGCGCGGGTGCCGGAGGCAATGCCCAGCTCGTCCCGCAGGCAGCCCAGCTCCAGACAGTCCACGGTTTTTCGGCAAGCACCGTTGTAGCCGGTGGCAATCACCTTGTTGTCCTTGACCAGTACCGCTCCAATCTGCCGGCGCAGGCAGGTGGAACGCTCGGTGGCAAGGTACGCCATCTTCATAAAATAATTATCCCAAGAAATGCGGTCTTTCATCGGCAATTCTCCCTATAAGTTTACTCGCATGGTTACAGTGGTACCGGTGCCAACCACACTTTGTATGGCCATGGTATCACTGTATTTTTTCATGTTCGGCAGCCCCATCCCCGCGCCAAAGCCCAAGTTGCGCACCTGTGCCGTGGCGGTGGAAAAGCCCTCCTCCATGGCCTTGTCAATGTCGGCAATGCCGGGGCCGTGGTCAATCAGCTTCATCTCCACATAGGTGGGGTCAATTTCTACATCAATCTCGCCGCCGCCGGCGTGGATGACCATGTTAATCTCGCCCTCGTACATGGAGATTGCCACCTTGCGCACAACCTCGGGGCGCACGCCCAGCTTTTTTAGCACACCCTTGATGCTGCCGGAGGCCTCGCCCGCCCGGGTAAAGTCGTCTCCCGGCACAACATAGTGATAGAGGATTCCTTCGTCAGAGTTCATGTTGGTGCAAGCCTCCCTTCAGCCCCGCCTGATACAGCAGTCCGCAGGAGGTAAACATCCGGTGGTGGGTGGTCATAATGGCAATGCCCTTTTGCCGCGCCAGTGTCAAAATGCCCTCATCGGGCGCTTTGTCCCGCACAAAGATGACGCAAATCATGTCCATCATCTCGGCCGTGCGCACCACCTGCTGGTTCATCAGCCCGGTCAGCAGTACTGCCTGATCCTTCACATATGCCAGCACATCACTCATCATGTCGCTGCCACAGGCCGTGCGCACCTCGTGGCTCATCAGCTCCTCGCCGCACAGTAGCTTGGCATCCAGTATGGTCTGTATTTCCTGCAAAGTCATGGTTCTTGTACCCCCGCTTCCCTAGTTTTATACAATCTACAGTATACCATCATTAAATCTCAAAGACAATTGCATAAAATGTAGAAATTATAGGAATCAGGTAGTTTTGCAATCTTTTTACTGGTATTTTATATGCGCTTATGTTACAATGTTAACAAACAGAATGGGGCATCATGTCTCATCTGCATAAAAGCGTCTGCTGATCATCTCTGCGGGTCGGACGCGGCTTTTTCCCCATCACGATTCACCGGCGCAGAGCGGTAGAAGGAGTACGAACAATATGGCAAACAAAATTTGCAAAATTCCCTTTCAGGGAACCCCGGCACAAAAAACCGAGTTGATGGAAGTCATTGCAAAGCACAAGGACCAGCCCGGCGCACTAATGCCAATTCTGCAACATGCGCAGACCATTTACGGCTATCTGCCCATCGAGGTGATGGAGATGATCTCGCTGGCGACCGATATCCCGCTTGCGGAAATTTACGGTGTGGCAACCTTCTACTCCCAGTTTAGCCTGAACCCCAAGGGACAGTACAAGGTCTCGGTTTGTCTGGGCACCGCCTGCTATGTCAAGGGTGCGGGGGATGTGTTTGACCGGGTTAGCCAGCGTCTGGGCATTGCCAGCGGCGAATGCTCGGCTGACGGAAAGTTTTCACTGGAAGCCTGCCGCTGCATTGGTGCTTGCGGACTTGCCCCGGTAATGACCATTAATGACGAGGTGTTCGGCCGCCTAGTTCCCGACGATATCGATACCATTTTGGCAAAATACAAATGATGCAGGAGCTGTCACTGAACATTCTGGACATTGCCCAAAACTCGGTGAAGGCGGGCGCAAGCCTGATTACCGTCACCGTGACCGAGCAACCCGAGGCGGATCGGTTGACCATTGCCATTACCGACAATGGTTGCGGCATGACCGCCGAGCAGGTAACCCATGTCATTGACCCCTTTTTTACCACCCGCACCACCCGGCGCGTGGGCTTGGGCGTGCCGTTTTTTAAGATGGCGGCCGAGCTGACCGGCGGCGGGCTTTCCATTGACAGCACCCCGGGGCAGGGGACAACCGTTACCGCCGTGTTCGGCCTGTCCAGCATTGACAGAATGCCGCTGGGAGATATTGCCTCCACCATGACCACCCTGATTCAGGGCAGTCCCGGCATTGATTTTGTGTATACCCATCGGCTACCCGGCCATGAGCTGATTGCCGATACCCGCCAGTTCCGCGAGGTGCTGGAGGACGTCCCGCTGGATAGCCCCGAGGTGCTTGCCTTTATTGGCGATTACCTTCGTGGCGGGCTGGACGAATTAAGAAGTAACAATGAGGAGGTTTGACATGAAAAGTATTCAAGAACTGCAAGCGTTAAGAGAACAGATGAAGGGCAAAATTGGCATTCGTCACGATAACGATACCGCTGTGCGCGTCGTGGTCGGAATGGCTACCTGCGGCATTGCCGCCGGCGCACGCCCTGTACTACAGGCTTTTTCCGAAGAAGTCGCCAAGCGCGGCCTGACCCATGTTTCGGTACAGCAGACCGGTTGCATTGGCATCTGCCAGTACGAGCCGGTGGTAGAAGTGTATGTCCCCGGGCAGGAAAAGGTTACCTATGTAAAGGTTTCCGCCGGCATGGTGCCCACCATTGTCAATAACCATATCGTCAACGGCACTCCCGTAACGGAGATGACCATTGGCGCAGCCCAAAAGTAAGGAGGAGATTTATAGTGTTTCGTTCCCATATTCTTGTCTGCGGCGGAACCGGTTGCACCTCCTCCGGCAGCGAACGCATTGTTACCGCGTTTGACAAAGAGCTGGAGGCAGCGGGGCTAAGCAATGATGTAAAGGTCATTAAAACCGGATGCTTTGGCCTTTGCGCGCTGGGTCCGGTGGTAGTGGTCTACCCGGAAGGCGCATTTTATTCTCAGGTAAAGCCGGAGGACGTCAACGAAATTGTTGAGGAGCACCTGGTGAAGGGCAGAATTGTCAAGAGACTGCTGTACGCCGAAACGGTACAGGAAGATACCATAAAAAGCCTAAACGACACCCAGTTTTACAAAAAGCAGGTGCGTGTTGCTCTGCGGAACTGCGGCGTTATCGACCCCGAAAACATTAACGAGTACATTGCCTACGACGGCTACATGGCGCTGGCAAAGTGCCTGACCGAAATGACCCCCGAGCAGGTGGTACAGACCATCACCGACTCCGGCCTGCGGGGACGCGGCGGCGGCGGGTTCCCCACCGGGCGCAAGTGGTCGTTTGCAGCGGCACAGCCCAAGGGCGTTAAGTATGTTTGCTGCAACGCCGACGAGGGCGACCCCGGCGCGTTTATGGATCGCTCGGTGCTGGAGGGCGACCCCCATGTCATTATAGAGGCCATGGCCATTGCCGGGTATTCCATCGGCGCAAGTCAGGGCTATGTCTATGTCCGTGCCGAATACCCCATTGCGGTACATCGGTTGCAGATAGCCATTAATCAAGCTCGGGAAGCCGGCCTGTTGGGCAAGAACATCTTTGGCACCGACTTCTGCTTTGACCTCGATATTCGTCTGGGCGCGGGCGCGTTTGTCTGCGGCGAGGAAACCGCGCTGATGACCTCGATTGAGGGCAAACGCGGCGAACCCCGTCCCCGGCCTCCGTTCCCAGCAGTCAAGGGACTGTTTGACAAGCCCACAGTACTTAATAACGTGGAAACCTACGCCAACGTTCCCCGCATTATCCTCAACGGCTCCGAGTGGTTCCGTTCCATGGGTACCGAAAAGAGCAAGGGCACCAAGGTTTTTGCACTGGGCGGCAAAATTAAAAACACCGGCCTAGTGGAAGTCCCCATGGGCACCACCCTGCGGGAAATTGTAGAGGAAATCGGCGGCGGCATCCCCAACGGCAAGCACTTTAAGGCTGCCCAGACCGGCGGTCCTTCCGGCGGCTGCATTCCCGCCCAGCACATGGATATTCCCGTCGACTACGACAACCTGCTATCCATTGGCTCCATGATGGGCTCCGGCGGACTGATTGTCATGGACGAGGACACCTGCATGGTGGATATTGCCAAGTTCTTCCTGGAATTTACCGTGGACGAGAGCTGCGGCAAGTGTACCCCCTGCCGTATTGGCACCAAGCGCCTGTACGAAATGCTGGACAAGATTACCAAGGGAAAGGGCACGCTGGAGGATTTGGACAAGATGGAGGAGCTTTGCTACCACATCAAGGACAACGCCCTGTGCGGACTGGGACAGACTGCCCCGAACCCGGTGCTGGCCACTTTGAAGTTTTTCCGGGAGGAGTACCTTGCGCATATCGTGGACAAAAAGTGTCCGGCGGGCGTTTGCAAGGCACTGCTGACCATCCAGATTGTCCCCGAGCTGTGCAAGGGCTGCACCCTGTGTGCCCGCAACTGCCCGGTGGGCGCCATTACCGGTACCGTCAAGCAACCCCATGTCATTGACTCCGACAAGTGCATCAAGTGCGGTGTTTGCATCGAAAAGTGCCGGTTCAATGCCATTGTTAAGAAATAAGGAAGGAGGAGAAAGACGAATATGATTAACCTAAAGATAAATGATCTGCCGATTAGTGTGCCGGAGGGTACCACCATTTTGGAAGCTGCCCGACAGCTGAACATCGATATTCCTACCCTCTGCTTCCTCAAGGGCGTAAACGAGATTGGCGCTTGCCGCATCTGCGTCGTTGAGGTCAAGGGAATGCGTGGGCTGGTTGCCTCCTGCGTCTACCCGGTAACCGAGGGCATGGAGGTACAGACAAACTCCAAGCGTGTATTTGCCTCCCGCAAAATCGATTTGGAGCTGATTCTGTCCACCCACGAAAGAAAGTGCCTGTCCTGCGTGCGCTCCGGCAACTGCGAGCTGCAAAAGCTGTGCAAGGATTTTCGCGTTTACGACGAAACGGTATACGACGGCGACAACCCCAAGTACGAGTTTGACGACAGCGCCGCCCACATGTTCCGGGATAACAACAAGTGCATTCTGTGCCGCCGCTGCGTGGCTGTTTGCAACAAGTGGCAGGCTGTTTCGGTCATTGGCCCCAACGACCGCGGCTTTAACACCCACATTGGTACCGCCTTTGACTGTGACCTTGGCGATGTCGCCTGCATCTCCTGCGGGCAGTGCGTGGTGGTTTGCCCCACCGGCGCCATTGGCGAAAAGGACAACACCCGGGAGGTTTGGCGCGCGCTGAACGACTCCACCAAGCATGTGCTGGTACAAACTGCTCCCTCGGTACGCGTAACCTTGGGTGAAGCCTTTGGAATGCCAGTGGGAACTCCCGTTAAGGGCAAGATGGTTGCCGCACTGCGGCGTCTGGGCTTTACCGGTGTGTTCGACACCGACCTTGCCGCTGACTTTACCATTGTGGAGGAAGCAAACGAGCTGGTAGAGCGCATTAAAACCGGTGGCACGCTGCCAATGATTACCTCCTGCTCCCCCGGCTGGGTCAAGTACTGCGAGCACTACTACCCCGACTTTGTTGGCAACCTGTCCACCTGCAAGAGCCCCCAGCAGATGTTTGGTGCCCTTGCCAAGACTTGGTACGCCAAAAAGATGGGGCTTGACCCCAAGGATATCTTTGTGGTGGGTGTTATGCCCTGCACCGCCAAAAAGTTTGAAGTAACCCGCGACGACCAAGACGCATCGGGCTACCCCGATGTGGACGTTGCCATTACTACCCGCGAGCTTGCCCGGATGATTGACCGCGCGGGCATCAACTTTACCGCCCTGCCTGACGAGGACTTTGACCCACCAATGGGCACCTCCACCGGCGCAGCTGCCATCTTTGGCGCAACCGGCGGCGTAATGGAAGCTGCCCTGCGCACTGCCAGCGAATGGCTGGTGGGCGACAGCGCTCCGCTGGAATTTACCGAGGTTCGCGGCACCGAGGGGCTGAAGGAAGCCAGCTACAAGCTGGGCGACCTGACCCTGAACGTAGCGGTTGCCTCCGGCATGGTCAACGCCAAAAAGCTGCTGGAATCCATTAAGCGCGGCGAAAAGACCTATCACTTCATCGAGATTATGGGCTGTCCGGGCGGCTGTGTTACCGGCGGCGGCCAACCCATTCAGTCGGCGCGCGTGCGCAACACCATGAGTCTGCGAGCCACCCGCGCGGCCTCGCTGTATGCGGAGGACAAGCTCCTGCCTTACCGCAAGTCCCACGACAACCCCGTAGTCAAGGAAGTATACCGGGACTTTTTGGGCGAATACGGCAGTCACGAGGCGCACAAGATACTGCACACCAGCTACCAAAAGCGCGAACGGTTTATCGATTTGGACAAATAAGCACTCACTGCCAACCAGCGGGGGCGTCGTCAAAATGACGACGCCCCCGCTTTGCTGTTGTCTATTTTCGCTGGAGCGCACTCCATGGAAGCGGCAGAGGAGGCACTTTCTACCGCACAAGAGGGAGGCCCCCCCAAAAAAACAGGCGCTGTTACAGAACAAAACATCTGCAACAGCGCCGTGTGCTTTTTTTGGGGGGCCGGGGGCAGCTTATGCCAAAATAAGCTTGTGTAGCCGCTCGGGTAGCTCGGTAACATCACAGGAGACGGTAAATACCAGCGTATCCGGCTGGGCAGCGGGCAGCTTCCCCAGCTTGTCAATCATCTGGGCAAAGGCCTCATAATCCCTGCCGCCAATTTTGAGCGTGGCATCCACAAAGATGTGGGTAATGTCGTAGTTCCCGGCCATGAGTCCGGCCATAAAGCCGTAGAGCGCGTCAAACCCATCAATGGCATATTCGTCGGTGTCCACCAGCCGCGCGTCGTGAGTAATATCATAGGTCAGTTTTAGACCCTTTTCCAGACAGACCACGTTGCCGGACGATTTTTCCACCGCGTCATTGGTCATCTTGATGAGCGTCTTGGTTTTGCCGGAGCCTTTGTTTCCTACAATTAACTGAATCATCTTTTAAATCCTCCTGTAATTTTGATGTGGTTTCGGCGGGGGATGCGCAACACCTTGCGGTGCAAAGTCCTTGGTTTACTTCAGTTTTTCCAGCAGTTTTCCGCGAAGCTCCTCGTAACCCGGTTTGCCCAGCAGTGCAAACATGTTCTTTTTGTATGCCTCCACGCCCGGCTGGTCAAAGGGATTGACCGCCATCAGGTACCCGCTGACCGCGCAGGCTTTTTCAAAGAAGTACACCATGTAGCCGTATTCCGCCGGGGAAATTTCCGGCAGCTCCAGCATAATGTTGGGCACGCCGCCCTCGGTATGCGCAAGCACAGTGCCCTCCATGGCGCGGCGATTCACCAGCGACATGGGTTGGTTGGACAAAAAGTTCAGGCCGTCCAGATTCTCCGGGTCCGCCTCAATGAAAAAGTCGCTAACCGGCTTTTTGATGTCCACAACCGTCTCGAACAGTGTCCGGCGGCCGGACTGAATGTACTGCCCCATGGAATGCAGGTCGGTGGAAAAAGTCACCGAGGCGGGGAAGATGCCCTTGTTGTCCTTGCCCTCGCTCTCGCCGTACAGCTGCTTGAGCCATTCGCTCATCATGGTAAAGGCAGGTTCGTAGGTCACATAAATTTCGGTAGCGTAGCCCTTGCGGTACAGGATGTTGCGCAAAGCCGCGTAGCGGTAGCAGTTGTTTTTGGCAAGGTCGGTGCAGCTTAGCTCCTGCTCGGCCTGCTGTGCCCCCTGCATAATGGCCTGAATGTCCACGCCGGCCACTGCAATGGGCAGCAGTCCCACTGCGGTAAGTACCGAATAGCGCCCGCCTACATCGTCGGCAATGACAAAGCATTCATAGCCCTCACGGTCGGCCAGCGACTTTAGGGTACCCCGGGATTTGTCGGTGGTGCAGTAAATCCGCTTGGCCGCGTCCGCCGCGCCGTAGCGCTCCACCAGTAGCTTGCGGAACACCCGAAACGCCAGTGCGGGTTCGGTGGTGGTGCCGGACTTGGAGATAATGTTGACCGAAAAGTCGCGGCCGTCAATGAGCGTCAGTACCTCGTTCAGGTAGTTGCTGCTCAGGTTGCAGCCCACAAAGATAATATCGGGAGTATCCTTTTTTTGTTGGTTGTAAAAGGGAGATTTTAGTAGCTCAATCGCCGAACGCGCACCTAGATAGGAGCCGCCGATGCCGATGACGATTAAAACCTGACTGTCCTGCTGAATCCGCTTAGCCGCTGCTTGAATCCGTGCAAATTCGTCGCGGTCGTAGCTGGACGGCAGATGCAGCCAACCCAAAAAGTCGTTGCCTAGGTTGGTGCCGTTTTCCAGCGATTCCGCGGCAGCTTTCACCATGGGTGCCATAGCGCGCAGTTCTTCCGCCGAAACAAAACCTGACAGGTGCTTTTCATTTAGTCCTACTGACATACTTCAGACCATTCCTTTCCGTTACCCCTAAGTGTACGGGTATTTGATATCATTGTACCCTATTCTTTCCCGATTTTCAAGGCCGGAATCGGGATTGTGACGGAAAGTTCATAGATTGTTTTAATCACACCGCAGCAAGCTGCCCCAAAGAATCCCCAAGGCGCGGGTCAGCGTCATTTTGGACACCTCATTTGCGGCACAAACCGGGTATTCCAGCAGCAGCTCGCCGTCGGCAGACACCCGCACCGTACCCAGCTGTTGTCCCTCCAGCACCGGTGCTTTCAGCTCCTGTTGCAGGGTAAGCTCCTGCTTTAACCGCTCCGCCTTGTTCTTTTCAATGACTACGCCGTCGGGCGGCAGGCAGCGCACCGCCACACTGGGGGCAATTCCGCCGCTGACCTTGACCGGTTCCAGTCCGTCGGGCGGGGACAGCTTTGCCTGCATGTAGTTGGCGTAGCCCCAGTCCAGCAACGACCGCGCCGCGGAAAACCGCAGGTCGGAGGTCTCCGCACCCATAATAACCGCAATTAGCTGAAGTCCGTCCCGCTGAGCCGTGGCCGAAAGGCAGCTGCCCGCGCCGCTGGTGGTGCCGGTTTTTAACCCGGTTGCCCCCTCGTAAAAGCGCACCATGCGGTTGGTGTTTACCAGCTGGGT
>JAVVRO010000026.1:0-15231 GCA_036654695.1 Angelakisella sp.
ACTGGCGCCCCCGCTGTTCTGACAAGGTACTTTATGCGGTGCGCCGCAAGCTCATGGTACTGTCTTTTCCATGTCTCCGCGTCCAAACCCAGATAAGCAGCAAACTAGCGCACCATCTTTCCCCGTTCTCCCCGTCCTTTCGTTCTTTCGTATCCAACCCCCTTGTCGTTCCCCCGCGTCCAAACCAAAATAGGCGGCGCACCGCAGTGCGACCGCCCATTCATTCCGCCGGAGGCTCTTTGTAAGTGGCATCATTGGCCGAGTTAGCCGCCCTGCGGGCGGCGTGTCCGGCCTGTGTGCCACGTAGGTTGCAAGGGCGTAGCCCTGCACGGTCTTTGCCTTCTTTCTGACGGCTCAGAAAGAAGGTGCCGGCGGCGCATAGCCGCGTTCCCGGGAGGGAAGCGCCACAAACTCCCCGCGCCGATAGGCGCAAAAACCCCAGCGGCTTGGCCGCCCAATCCCCGCACCATCAGCCAATCATCGTCTCACTCACCGTGGGATGTGGAAAAATGGTGCTTTCCAGTTGTTCCCGCGTCATGCCGGCCACAATGGCAGCCGTCAACCCCCCCAGCATTTCACTGGCATGAGGGCACATCAGCTGTGCGCCCAGCAGCTGCTGGGTGTCAGCGGCAAATAGCAACTTAACAAAGCCGCGGTCCGCACCCTCAATCAGTGCCTTGCCGTTGGCCGAGGTCAGCGACTTTTTGACCGTGACAGCAATGCCGGCAGCCTTGGCCTCGTCCGTGGTCAGCCCCACCGAAGCAATTTCCGGGCGGGTAAAGATACAGGCAGGCATGGGTTCCATCGATTTAACCGAACCGCCGCCATACAGCAAGCTAACTACGTTGCGTGCCGCCGCCTCCGCCGCATGTGCCAGCTGAATGCCACCTAGCACTACATCGCCAATGGCGTAAATGCCGTCCACCGCCGTCTTGTAGGCAGGGTCAACCGGGATGTAGCCCCGCTGTAAATACAGCTCCACACCCTCGCCGCACAAGCCCTTGGTGTTGGGAACGCGTCCGGTGCAAACCAGCACCGTGTCAGCGGTGACCTCCTGCTGCTGTTCCTTTTCGGTGTAGCGGCAAATCAGCTCTCCCTCAGCTTGGGCAATTTCGTTGACCATGGCGCCGGTGTGCAGGGCAATACCCCGCTTTTTAAAAATCATGGCAAGGTTCTGGGAAAGCTCTCGCTCCATGGGCGGCAGCAACCGGGGCATGGCCTCCAAAATGGTCACCTGACAGCCCAAGTCACTGTAAACCTGCGCAAACTCCACCCCAACCACGCCCCCGCCGATGATGACAAGGCGCTTGCAGTCCACACCACCGTGGGTCAGCAGCGCGTCACTGCTGACTACGCCGGGCAGGTCAATGCCGGGAATGGGCGGTTTTGCCGGAGAGGATCCGGTAGCAATTAGGATAGCGTCGGTGGAATGGCAAACGCCGTCCACCTCCACCACACCGGGTCGGGGGATGGTTCCTCGCCCACGCAGCATGGTCACCTTTGCCTTGTCCAGCAGCTGTTCAATGCCGCCGCGCAGTTGACCGGTCACCACCTCCACACGGTGGTGAATGCCGGCCATGTCGTAGGAAACCTGCTTTGCGACTATGCCCAGCTCGGCGCTTTGCAGAAACTCGCGGTAGGTATCCGCTGCGCGCAGCAGCGCCTTGGTGGGAATACAACCCCGGTTTAGGCAGGTGCCGCCCACCTCGCGTTCCTCCACCAGCGCAACGCTTTTCCCCAGCGCTGCCGCTTCCAGCGCGGCGATATAGCCGCCGGGGCCTCCACCAATTATTATCAAATCGAAGCTGCTCATTGTGTTATGAATCCTTTCTTCTCGGCGGCGCGCCGTACAGCCGTAGCATCTCTTGCAGGTCGCCGACCATGTTTTTTAAGTCACCCTCGGCAGTGCAAGCGCCGTGCAGTGCACCCGACAGCCCTTCGCCGGTATAGGGCGCGCCCACCAGTGCACCGGCCACTATCGCCGGCAGCCCGTCCTCCAGCGCGTCGGTATACAGCGCGCATTCGCTGACTTTTCCTGCCGTTACCGTCAAATACAGCTCCACGCCGCCCCACGGAAACCGTCGAGTCATCACGCAGCTCGCGGCGGGTTCGTCACCAATGCGCCACTGCCACGAGGCAAATTTTTCGGTCAGGCGGTTCCATTCGTCGGCATTGATTCGGCTATCGGGCAGCGGCTGCACCGCCGCGCCGTACACCTGCCCAAAGGCACGGTGCATGGCCTGCTCCACCCGCTCCACCGTAATAGAAGAATCCAGCTCGGCCAAGTTGACCACCCGGGAGCGCACCGATTTTACCCCGTGGGATTGCAGCTTGTCCTCCGCAACCGTCAGGTATTTGCCAAAGCGGCTGACATCCGCCGAAATCATAATGGTACCGTGGTGAAAGCTGGCTTGACGGCTGTGATGGAACGCATTGCCGGAAAATTTGCGTCCGTCAACAGCAATGTCATTCCGGCCGGTGCGCTCCGCGTTCTGCCCCAGCAGACGGACAGCCTGCAAAATTACCTCGGTCTGCCGGGCTAGGTCGTAGTCGGCCGTGGGCAGCAAAAAGGTAAAGTTCAGGTTGCCCTTGTCGTGAAACACTGTCCCCCCGCCGGAAAGCCGCCGCGCCAAAAAGCCTCCGTCGGCCTCCAGCAGGTCAATCCTGCATTCGGCACGGCAGTTTTGGTTGCGTCCCACCACCACCGTGTTGTCATTCTGCCACAGGTACAGCATGCACTCGCCGGGTTGTACCTCCCGCAGCAGCAGCTCCTCCAGCGCCAGATTTTCGTAGGGGTTGGTTCCCTGTCCGCGTACAGTATACAGTGCCTTAATCATGACACACAAAGCGGAGCTTGGGCGTTCTGGCCGCCAGTACCTCGTCCGGACGGCCGATAGGGGTCGTCAGCGGTGCGTTGTGCAGCTGCTCCGGGTGGGTGTGCGCCTTTTCCAGCAGCGCAATTACCACGCCCGCCGCCCAGTCCAGCGTCTCCTTTGACTCGGTTTCGGTGGGCTCAAACATCAGCGCCTCGTGGACAATCAGCGGGAAGTACATTGTTGGCGGGTGCATCCCGTAGTCAAGCATCGACTTGGCAACATCCATGGCCGAAATACCGGTTTCTTTCTTTAGCTGTTCCAGCGACAGCACAAACTCGTGCATACAAAAGCCGTCGGCCGCTACCCTGCAATGGGGCGCCAGCAGGGACTTGAGGTAGTTGGCGTTAAGCACTGCATTCTGGGAGGCCTCCCGCAGGCCGTCGCCGCCTAGGTTGAGCATGTAGGCCAGCGCCCGCATGGTCACGGCAAAGTTGCCGTAAAAGCCCTTGACACTGCCAATGGTTTGTGCGGCAGTTTCAAAGTGATAGCCCTCCGCCCCGGGCACCGGGCGGTTGTTGGGCAGAAACGGCATCAAAATCTTCTTCGCACCCACTGCGCCGGAGCCGGGGCCGCCGCCGCCGTGGGGAGTCGCCATCGTTTTGTGTAGGTTCAGGTGTACCACATCAAAGCCCATGTCGCCGGGGCGTGCCATGCCCATAATGGCATTCAGGTTGGCGCCATCGTAGTAGTTCAGCCCGCCCGCGTCGTGGATAATGCGGGTAATTTCCAGAATGTTTTTATCAAACAGCCCCAGCGTGTTGGGGTTGGTCAGCATGAGTCCGGCGGTGTCGGGGCCGACGACCGCCCGCAGCTTTTCCACATCCACATAGCCGTCCGGGGTGGAGGGCAGGTTTACCACGGTAAAGCCGGTCATGGCAGCAGTGGCAGGGTTCGTGCCGTGCGCCGAGTCGGGGACAATCACCTTGGTACGCGCTGTGTCGTTCCGGGACTCGTGGTAGGCCTGAATCAGCATCATGCCGGTAAGCTCGCCGTGGGCGCCGGCGGCAGGCTGGAAGGTAACCGCGTCCATCCCCGTGACTGCGCAGACAATCTCCTCGGCCTTCGCCATAGCGGCAAGGCAGCCCTGCGCCGTTTCCACCGGCTGCAAGGGATGGATGCCGGTAAAGCCGGGCAACGCCGCAACCTCCTCATTGACAGCGGGGTTGTACTTCATGGTGCAGGAGCCCAACGGATAGAATCCGTCATTCACCCCATGCACCTGCTTGGCCAGCTCGGTGTAGTGGCGGCTGATGTCAATCTCGGCCAGCTGCGGCAGGTGGGGAGGATTTTTGCGGGTTTTTGCGGGCAGCACAGCGGCGGGCACATCGCTCTTTGGCAGGAGCGCACAACCGCGTCCGGCTACGCTTTTTTCAAATAATAATTTCATTTTGCCAGAACCTCCTTTGCCGTGGCGACAACTTCATCCAGCCGCGCCTTGGAGACTTTTTCGGTGACGCACCACAAAATGCCACCCTCCACCGGCAGTCCGCCAAGGATATTCTCCCGGCTTAACGCCTCCAGCAGCTGGGTTTCCTTGCCGGAAACCGCGGTGACAAATTCGTGGAAAAACTCGCCGGTGTTGGGTAGCGTTACCCCCGGCAGCTTGGCCAGCTCGGCCGCCAGATAGTGCGCCTTATCGTAGCACTGGCGGGCAGCGTCAGCAAGGCCGTCCGCACCCATTGCCGCCAGATAAACCGCGGCGGTCATGGCGCACAGCGCCTGATTGGAGCAGATGTTGGAGGAGGCCTTTTCCCGGCGGATGTGCTGTTCCCGGGCTTGCAGGGTCAGCACAAAGCAGCGGTTCCCCTTGTCGTCGGTGGTTTCGCCCACAATTCTGCCCGGCAGCTTGCGGGTCAGCTCGGCGGTGGCCGTCATAAAGCCCAGATAGGGCCCGCCGAAAGCCAGCGGCATTCCCA
Organism: Angelakisella sp.; assembly: GCA_036654695.1. Classification (GTDB taxonomy): domain Bacteria; phylum Bacillota; class Clostridia; order Oscillospirales; family Ruminococcaceae; genus Angelakisella. The sequence goes on from JAVVRO010000026.1 coordinate 4,793, forward strand.
GCGGCTGCCCGTCGCCCACGGCAAGGTCAGCGCCGCAGTCCCGGGGGGTGGGCAGCAGCGCGGCTGCAATGGGGTTGACGCTCATAATTACCTTTGCACCGGCCTTATGCGCCAACGCGGCAATGGTTTCCGCGTCCTCCACCATACCCAGAAAGCTGGGCTGCTGGAAGCAGATGCTGGCGTCGGTATCGCAAAGCAGCGCCTCCAGCGCCGTTAAATCGGTCTTGCCATCCTTTGCGGGGACTACCACTACCTCGGCATGGGCGGCATGGCAGTAGGTTTTCACCGTCTGCATGGTCATGGGATGCACTGCGGCGGAAATGAGCGTGCGCTGGCGCTTGCGGTCGCGGCAGAGGGCGGCGGCCTCGGCAGCGGCGGTAGCACCGTCGTAGACCGACGCATTGGAGGCATCCATGCCGGTCAGCTCGCAGAGCATGGTTTGGTACTCAAAGATGGACTGCAAAATACCTTGGCTGATTTCAGCCTGATAGGGCGTGTAGGCGGTAACAAATTCTTCCTTTGCCGTCACCCGCTTTACAATGGAGGGAATGTAGTGGTCGTATGCGCCCGCGCCGCGCAGGATGGTGCCAAACACGCGGTTTTGTGCCGCGTAGCCCTGCATGACCGCCAGCGTTTCGGACTCCGAAAGGCCGTCCGGCAACGGCAGGCTGTCCAGCCGCATGGCCTGGGGAATGTTGGCGTACAGCTGCTCAATGCTCGTAACGCCCAGGGCGTCCAGCATCTCCCGGCGCTGTCCGTCGGTGGAGGGAATATAGCTACCCATGTTGGTTCACCTTACCTTTTTGACTTATTCTTCTTTGGCGCAAAATTCCGCATAAGCGTCTGCGTCCATCAGCTCGCCGAAGTCGGAAACCTCCGACACCTCAATCATCCACGCGCCGTAAGGCTCCTTGTTAATCAGCTCGGGAGTGTCCAGCAGCTCCTCGTTGACGGCGCTAACCGTGCCGGAAACCGGGCTGTAAACATCCGATACCGCCTTGACGCTTTCCACATCGGCAAAGGGCTGGCCACAGTCCACTCCGTCATCCACGGCGGGCAGGTTGACAAATACCAAGTCGCCCAGCTGGTTCTGCGCAAAGTCGGTCAGTCCCACGCGGGCTTTGTCCGCACCCAGTTTGTCCACCCACTCGTGGCTCTCGGAATACAGCAGGTTTGTAGGAATGTTCATGATAAAATCCTCCATTTAGTATAATTTTTTATTTTTAATACAAATTGTATTATGCGTTATTTTTTCGGAGCTTTGTAAAAGGGCAACGGAACTACCTTTGCCGCAACCGCGCGACCCCGCACCAGTACTTCGACGGCGGTGTCCGGCTGGGTATAGGCACAGTCCAGATAGGCCATGGCGCAACCGACCCCAAGGAATGGGCAGTGGGTGCCGGAGGTAGTCTCGCCAACTTCCTTCCCATCCACCATAATCGGTTCGTGTTCGCGGATAACTCCACGTCCAGTGACCTGCAAGCCCACCCGAATCCGTGTGGGTTCCCCCTGCTCGATAAGCGCGTCCTTGCCGATGAAGTCCGGTTTGTCCATCTTAATGACAAAGCCCAGCCCGGCAGCAAGCGGGTTCACCGTTTCCCCCAGCTCGTGCCCGTACAGCGGCATGGCAGCTTCCAGCCGCAGGGTGTCCCGGCAGCCAAGGCCGCAGGGCTGCACGCCAGCTGCCAAAAATGCGTCCCAGACCTTGCCGGCCTGTGCGGGCGCCATGTACAGCTCGTAGCCAAACTCGCCGGTGTAGCCGGTGCGGGATACCATGCACTCCACCCCAGCGACCAGCATTTTTTCGGTAAAGGTGTAGTACTTTTGCGGCAGCTGCGCCGTGTCACAAAGCTGTGCGATAATCGCCTTGGACTCCGGCCCTTGCAGGGCAATCTGCGCGGTTAGCGCCGACAGGTCGGTCAGGGTTACATTGCCGAAGATGTGCTCCCGTAGCCACGCTACATCCTTTTCGGCGTTGGAAGCATTCAGGACAATAAAGAACCGCTGCTCCCCCTGCTTGTACACAATCAGGTCGTCCACCTGCCCGCCGTTGGGGTACAGCATCAGCGAATACCGCGCCGCGCCCACCGCCATGCCGGTAAAGCTGTTGGTTAAAATACGGTTGAGGTTTTCCTCTGCGTCCGGACCCTCCAGCAGTGCCTCGCCCATGTGGGAAACATCAAACATCCCCACCTTTTGACGGACTGCCATGTGTTCGGCAATGACCCCGGCGGGGTACTGCACCGGCAGCAGGTACCCTGCAAAGGGCACAATCTTGCCCTGACTGTCCAGATGCTTTTGGTAAAGCGGCGTTTTCTTTTCCATAATGTTGACCTCCGACTTGATATTGTTTTAACGAGCTAACGGGGCGCACGAAACTTCCGTGCGCCCCGTCCCATAACCTGAAAGATTCTCCTGTCCCGCGGGCAGGATTGCTTCTTCGGTGCCTAGCAGCATTTGCTGCGGCAGCTTTCCGGAGTCTTGTCGGGTACCGGTTCTTTTGCCTGAGAGTTTGTGCGTTCCCCTTCGGCGCTCTCGCAGTGCTGCGAGGGTCTCTCCCGGTACCTTCAGCCAAGGATATTCAGTTTTGTGTGTCTGTTCTCAGTATAGCTGAAAGTCCTCTGGGAAGTCAATCATTCCTCCGCTTTTTCCCAAAAATTTTTTATTGTTTCTTTTGCTCCAAGCAAGCTGCTTTTTATTTGCCGTATTTTACAAAAAACTCCTTTTTTCCAATTTTATTTTGCATTTTTGGGAAAAATCTGCTATACTATTCTTGCTGATAATGATTACCTATGGGAGGTGCTGTTCGGTGCTGTTCATTAATACCCTTGCAACCACCACACTAGCAACCCGCTGTGACTGGAGGACTTTTCCACATCCTTGGCTGGGTGCAGCAATCCTTGTGTTGCTGCTGCTTCTCCTTGCCTCGGTGGCGGTTCTGGTTTCTGTGTTGCGGCACAGCCGTCAAAAGCAGCTGGCCATCCAGCAATCCTCCGACTTTTTGCTACAGGTCGCCTACGAGGATGATATTACCGGGCTGCCCACCCTGACTAAGCTAATTTTAGACATTACCCCGCTGCTGTGCAGTGCCCAGCCCGGCGAGTACGCCCTGACGGTGGTGGACATTGACAACTTTAAGTACATTAACGACATCTTCGGCTACAAAACCGGCAACCGTGTGCTGCGAACCTTTGCAAAGTACCTGTCCTTTGTACGTTCCGACAGCACCAGGCTTTCCCGCACCAATGCCGATAACTTTATCATCTTTTCCCGCGCGGGACTGGTGGACAACCTTTTCCTTGCGGTGGACGGGTACCATGCGCACCCTATGTTTACCGAGTTGGAGGCAATGGTCAGCACCGATTTTCAAATTTCCTTCAGTGTTGGCAGCTATGTCATTAGCGACCCCACCCGGGAAATCCCCGTGATGATTGATTACGCTGTCTCGGCCAAAAAGAACGGCAAGGGCATTTACGGCAACACCTTTTTTCGCTATTCCGAAGCAATGGACTTGGACAGGCAGCTTAAAACCAAGATTACCCTGTCCATGGAGCGCGCTTTGGCAAGCAACGAGTTTGTGCCCTACCTGCAACCGCAGTATTCGCTGCCCACCGGCAAAATGGTAGGAGCGGAGATTCTAGCGCGCTGGCAGTCCAGCAACATGGGCATGGTGTTCCCCTCCGAGTTTATTCCCCTGTTCGAGCGCAACGGCTTTATCCGCAAGCTGGATTTGTTCATCTTCGAGCGCAGCTGTATGCTACTGCGCAGCTGGCTGGACAGCAATGCACCCCACATTCCCCAGCTGTCGGTGAATGCCTCCAAGCTGACGGTAACCAGCGAGCACTTTGTGAACGAGCTGGTGGAGATTACCCGCAAATACGACATTGACCACCACCGACTGCAAATTGAGCTGACCGAAAGCGTGTTGGGAGAACAGCCGGAGGCAGTACTTCTGGTGATGGCAGAGCTAAAGCAACTGGGCTTTGCTGTTTCGGTGGATGATTTTGGCAAGGGCTATTCCTCGCTAAACCTGCTCAAGGACATTCCCGCTGACGAGCTAAAGATAGACCGCGGCTTTCTCAGCGATACCATGCACAGCAGCAAGGGGCGCGAGATTGTTAGCAGTGTCATTGAAATGTCCAAAAAGCTGCGGCTGAAAACCGTAGCCGAGGGGATTGAAACCCAGTTACAAGCGGACAACCTGCGTACCATGGGCTGCGACATTGCCCAAGGCTTTTACTTTGCCCGCCCCATGCCCGCGGAGGAGTTCTTGGAGCTGCTATATCTGCCGGACATCGTAGAAACATGATGTAACAAGGCGCTGACCAATCGGTCAGCGCCTTTTGTGCATTCTCAGGGGGGCAGCTACAGTTCTTCCTGCGTGTCCTCCGGCGGCAGGGGGTTTATCTCCAGCTCCTCCAGCATCACCGGGTCGGTTTGCAGCTCGGCAATCTCGCTGAAAATCTCCTCGGCCTCCTCCTGCTTTTTCTGCTTTTGGGACTTGATGACCTTGAGCCGGGAAAACTCCTCCCGCTCTTTTTCTTCCAGCGCATCGGTAATAAACTTGGAGGAAAACTCAAAGTCAGGAATAATAATATTTTTCAGTGCATTGGCGCGGCTTTGGGTCTTTTTAATGGCATTTGCCAGCCGGTAGATGCAGTTTTCAATCTCGGCCAGCTGCGCGGTCATCAGCTTCACCTTGTGGAAACACAGGTAGGCGTTGTCCAGCTGGGAGTTGGTTCCGGCAAAGCCGTAGCAAAACTCCGGGTCGGCGGGTGCGTCCAGCTTGACAACCGGCAGCTCCACTCCCATAACACTGCGGTACTGGATGGTAAGACCCTCCTCAATGGGAATGCTTTGTGCAATATCCTCAATAAACCCCATGGTAATATTGGCGCGCTGCAAGGCAAAGTATGCCCGGCCATAGGTGGCGCTAATCTGAGAACGCAGCGTTTTGGCTGTATCAATCAGCCCCATCAGCTCACGAATGAGGATGTTGCGCTTGCGGTCAAGGAGGTCAAAGCCCATCCGCGCCAGCTGTAGCGACTTTTTCACATTCATCAGGTTCCCCTTGGTGGGGAATACATTATTCACCGACATTGTTTCACCCGCTTTCCGTGTTCTGTGCTGCTCAGGGGGGTGGTAACGGCCAAACTGGAGTTCCCCCAGCCCCCACGCAAGGAGTTTGCTCCTTCTCCACGCTACCCGCGGAACATTTTGGCATTTTCAGGGTTGTAGTACTGGTCCAGCAGCTTGCTGTCCAGTCGGTCCAGCTCCTCCCGCGGGAGCAGTGCCAGCAGCTTCCACCCCAGGTCCAGCGTCTGCTCAATGGTGCGCTCCTCATCAAAGGACTGGCTGACAAAGAACCGCTCGAAGTAGCTGCCAAATTCCAGATAGTTTTTGTCAATGGGGCTAAGCTCCTCCTCCCCAATGACCGAGGCCAAGCTCCGGGCATCCTGCACCTTGGCATAGCAGGCAAACAGCTGGTTGCCCAGCGGTGCGTGGTCGGCGCGGGTGTAGCCCTCGCCAATGCCGTCCTTCATGAGACGGGACAGGGACGGCAGCACCGAAACCGGCGGGTAAACACCCATTAAGTCCAGCGCGCGGTCCAGCACAATCTGTCCCTCGGTAATGTACCCGGTCAGGTCGGGCACCGGATGGGTAATGTCGTCATTAGGCATGGTCAGAATGGGAATTTGCGTCACCGAACCGCCCCGTCCCTTAATGATGCCCGCCCGCTCGTAGATGGAAGCCAAGTCGGAGTACAGGTAGCCGGGGAAGCCCTTGCGTCCGGGGATTTCGCCCTTGGAGGAAGAAAATTCCCGCAGCGCCTCGGCATAGGCGGTCATGTCGGTAAGGATGACCAGAACGTGCATGTCGTGCTCGAAGGCCAGATACTCCGCGGCGGTCAGCGCGCAGCGCGGGGTCAGGATACGTTCAATAATCGGGTCGTTGGACAGGTTTAGGAACATGACCACGTTGCTGAGCACACCGCTCTGCTCAAAGGAGCTTCTAAAGTATTCGGCCACGTCGTTTTTGACACCCATGGCGGCAAATACCACGCAGAATTTGCTCTTGTCCTCCTGCCCGTCCACCGTCACCTTGGCCTGACGGACAATCTGCACCGCCAGCTTGTTGTGGTTCATGCCGGAGCCGGAAAAAATGGGCAGCTTTTGGCCACGAATCAGGGTGGTCAGCGCATCGATGGAGGAAATGCCGGTGCGGATGTAGTTGCGGGGGTAGACACGGGAAACCGGGTTAATGGGCTTGCCGTTGATGTCGGCGCTGCGCTCGGCGTAAATTTCGCCCAGCCCATCGATGGGCTTGCCGCTGCCGTTCATCACTCTCCCCAGAATTTCCATGGAGAGGGGCATTTCCATGGCGTGTCCCAGCAGGCGGGTCTTGGTGTTGGTCAGGGACAGTCCCCGCGTACCCTCGAACACCTGAATAACCGCGCGCTTGCCCTCCAGCATCACGACACGTCCGGTGCGCACCGTGCCATCCTCCAGCACCAGCTCCACCATTTCCTCGTAGCTGATGTCGGCAACGTTGTCCAGCACGACCAGCGGGCCGCTGACTTCCTTTAGCCCTACAAATTGTACGCTCATCTGGCAGCCTCCTTTTCGCGCAGCTCGGGAACCGGAACCTTGGCCAGCTCCAGCTCAATGTCAAGACGATACTGCTCGAACAGCTCGGGCTTATCGTTGGGAATATCATATTTCATCTTGGTTACCTTTTCCATTAGGCCGGTTTCCAGCAGCGCGCTAATGGGCACACCAAGGGTCACCATGCTCTTGCACTTGTCGTACAGGTACAGGATGGTATCCATCATCTTCATCTGCTTTTGCAAGGAAACATAGGTGTCGTCCTTGTGATAGGCATTCTGTTGTAAAAAGCCCACGCGGATAATGCGGCAGACCTCAATAATCAGCTTCTGTTCGTCCGGCAGTACGTCGGAGCCAATCAGCTTGACAATCTCCATCAGCTTATCTTCCTCATGCAGCAGGTTTACCAGCTGCTGGCGCTTTTTTACAAAGCCGGGGTCAATGTTTTCCTTGTACCACAGGCGCAGGTCGTCCATGTACTCGCTGTAGCTGGTGGTCCAGTTAATTGCGGGGTAGTGGCGGGCATAGGCCAAGGATTTGTCCAGCGCCCAAAAGCAGCGGACAAAGCGCTTGGTGTTCTGGGTCACCGGTTCGGAAAAGTCCGCGCCTTGGGGGGACACCGCGCCGATAATCGAAACGCTGCCCTCGGCGCCGCACAGAGTATCCATGTATCCGGCACGCTCGTAAAATTCTGACAAGCGCGACGGCAGATAGGCCGGGAAGCCCTCCTCGGCAGGCATTTCCTCCAACCGGCCGGAAATTTCCCGCAGCGCCTCGGCCCAGCGGGAGGTGGAGTCGGCCATAATCGCCACATGGTAGCCCATGTCACGGTAGTATTCGGCAAGGGTAATGCCGGTGTAAATGGACGCTTCTCGAGCGGCCACCGGCATGTTGGAGGTGTTGGCAATAAGCACGGTACGGTCGGTCAGCGGGCGCTGGGTGGTGGGGTCAATCAGTCCGGTAAATTCCTCCAGCACCTGTGTCATTTCGTTGCCGCGTTCGCCGCAGCCGATGTAGACAATAATATCCGCGTCGCACCACTTGGCCAGCTGGTGCTGGGTCATGGTTTTGCCGGTGCCAAAGCCGCCGGGAATGGCCGCTGTGCCGCCCTTGGCAATGGGAAACAGGGTGTCAATGACACGCTGTCCGGTAATCAGCGGACGGGTCACCGGCAGACGGTGTGCCACCGGGCGGGTGGTACGAATGGGCCAGCGCTGGCACAAGGTCAGCTCGTGAACTGCCCCGCTGTCGTCGGTCAGCTTGGCCACACAGTCGTGGATGGCATAGCTGCCGTTAGGCGCTATCCAGCTGACTACGCCGCTCAGGGTCGGTGACAGCAGGCAGCGGTGGCGAATAATGGGGGTTTCGGGGCAGCTGGCATAAATCTGCCCGCCGGCCAGACGGTCGCCCACGGCCACCTCCAAGGTAACCTCCCAGCGGCGCTGGGTGTCCAAAGACGAGACATTGCAGCCCTCGTCAATGAACGCGCCGGACATGGATTCCAGCAGCCGGAGGGGGCGCTCAATGCCATCAAAAATATTGGACAGAATGCCAGGTCCCAGCAGGGCACAGATGGGACTGCCGGTGGGCTCGACCGGTTCGCCGCAGCGCAGGCCGGTGGTCACCTCGTACACCTGTACGGTGGTATAGTGCTCGGTAATGGAGATTACCTCACCCACCAGACGCTTATTGCCGACATAAACCATCTCCTGCATGGAAAAGTCCTTCGAGTCCTTGATGGTTACCACCGGGCCGTTGATCGAATAGATCGGATTGTTGTTCAAAGAATCACCGCCAAACATAAATTTGCATCACAAAACCTGCATTGGGTCAGGGCGCAGCCCGCGGGCTGTTGCAGGCTAGTTAATGGTTAATCCGGAATTGGAGTAGAACCAAGGCTTTTGTTCCTCCAGCCGACCGTCCAGTGTCTCATCCACAAAGATGCCCACCGACTGGTTCATTAGCTTAATCCCGCCGATTTGAATTGCTTCGTCGGCCATAATGCGGCACTTACCTCCAAAGATTTTATCCATTTCGGCAGCCATATGGTAGTCATCCCGACGCAGCAGCACCACGCTGTTTTCCAGCGGGTAGCGCTGGGCGATGTTCTGTGACAGCTGTTGCATAAACTCCCGGTATTCCTCGGTCTTGGCATAGGCCAGCAGACGGTTTTTGACGCTTTGGAACACCGCCTTGGTAATTTCCTCCCGGCGCAGCAGCAGGTTCTGGCGCGCCACCGTCTCGGTACGCGCTACCGTGCGGGTCGCGTCCCCGCGAATGTCGGAAATTTCATCTTGAATTTTGCCGTACATCTCCTTGAGAATTTCGTTTTCGGCCTTTTCCAACGCGCTTTTGCGGAAGTTCTCCCGCTGGGTTTCCAGCTTGGCCACCTGTTCGCCGGCTTCCCGCAAAATCGAGTTTTCAATTAAGGCAAAACGCTCTTCTATGGTTGACAATACTGTCACCTCGCTTTAAATATTAATTCCTACCGCCTCGCGCACATACCGGGTAATCGCTTCGGAAAGCTGACCCGCGCCGTGGCGGTCAGTGACCTCCACAATCAGGGGGCGTTTGCGGTTGAGCTTGTAGTTGTACACCAGCTCGGGGCAGAGGTTCATCAGCTTGTTGGTCATTAAAATCACGCCGATATCCTCCCGCTCCATCAGGGTGGCAAGTTTGTCGACAACCTCTTGTTCCTCGTGCAGTACCTCGCCTTCAATGCCGGCAAGCCGCATGCCCATCTGGGTGTCCACGTTGTCGCTGAGCAGATAAAAGCGCATGGGAAACCCTCCCTTAGCCTAATATTATAGCTTGTTGATGATAAGAATGGAGATTAAAAGGCCATAGATGGCAATGCCTTCGCCCAACACCACAAAGATAAGCGCCTTACCAAAGGCCTTGGGATCCTCGCTGAAGGCGCCGATGGCGGCAGGAGCGGCGGCGGCAACGGCAATGCCGGAGCCGATGCAGGAAAGCCCGGTAACCAGTGCGGCGGCCAAAAAGCCCATGCCAGCGCCGTTAGAAATGGTGGCGGCAGCGGCGGCGACCGGTGCGGTTTCGGCGGCCGCAGTCAAAAAGCTGCCAACGGGGAGAATGAACATCAGCCCCACCACGCCAAAGAAGGCGCAAAGGTTCCAAAGCACCGCGTTACGCGCCTTTTTCCCGGTGGTGATGCCACGGTAAACCGGGACAAAGGGCATGGCCAGCAGGACTACGACAGCCAAGGGGAGCAAAAAGAAAGCAAATGAATTCATGATGTTACAATCCTTTCAAATTATGTATTGTATTTGGGAAACTGCAAAATGCGCATTTCGCACATATTTTTGGGGTTGTTTGTTGGGGCAGGGTACTCGAGCCGGGGCATTGCAGCCTCTATTCGGCAATGCCGGTGTGTACCGGAGTAAAGGGCTTGCCGTCGCCGTCATAAAAGCGGCTGAAAATTTCATAGAACTCCAAGCGCAGCACCTGAATTCCGACAATCAGTCCCTCCAGCGCCATCACGAACAGGTTGCCGATGACAATGACCACCGGACTTGCGCCCGCGCCCACCATGCCGGACAGGGTCATTACCACCGCCATCATGCCGGCGTGGGACAGGATGAAGCCGCCCACACGCAAAAATGACATGGTGTTGCTCACAAAGCTCAGCAGGACTTCAAACATCTCAAAAAACGATTCCAGCACAAAGCCGCCAATGCCATCGGGAAACGGCTTCTTTTTGTGCAGCAGGTGCCCCAGCGGTTCCTTGAGGAAGATGACCACCAGCGGAAGCGCAATGAACAGGGCAATGTACCAAGGGGTAAGCACCGACTGCCCCAGCAGCAGGGTACTAAC
>JAVVRO010000027.1:0-15204 GCA_036654695.1 Angelakisella sp.
GGCTTTTCCGGGCCGGCCATCTTCCCGGTCGCGGTGCGGATGGTCTATCAGGTAGCAAAGGCGGTTCGCATTCCCATCATCGGCATGGGCGGCATTGCCACCGCCGCCAATGTGCTGGAAATGATGATGGCCGGTGCTACCGCCGTGCAGGTGGGCGCGGCAAACTTGGTCAACCCCTATGCCTGCAAGGAGATTATTGAACAACTGCCCGCCGAAATGCAGCGGCTGGGCATTGCGCGGCTGACCGATATTATCGGTGTTGCGTAACCAACCGTACGCTGTATGACGACCGCCCCGCCCGGGCACCAAAAGAACAGGAGTGTAACCCATGCAAAACCGTGATGTCATTCTTGCGCTGGACTTCCCCGCAGCAGCTCCGGCGCTTGCGTTTTTGGACAAATTCCCCGCCGGAGAAAAGCCATTTGTCAAGCTGGGCATGGAGATTTTTTACGCCGAGGGGCCGGCGATTGTCCGGCAGATAAAGGCGCGGGGACACAAGATTTTCCTTGACCTGAAGCTACATGATATTCCCAACACCGTCAAAAGCGCCATGCGGGTGCTGTCGGCGCTGGAGGTGGATATCTGCAACCTCCACGCGGCAGGTACCATTGAGATGATGAAAGCCGCCTTGGAGGGACTGACCCGGCCTGACGGCAGCCGACCGCTGCTAATTGCCGTTACCCAGCTGACCTCCACCAGCGAACAGCGGATGCAGCAGGAGCTGCTGATTGCCGCGGGGCTGAACGACACCGTGCTTCAGTACGCCAAAAACGCCAAGGAGGCCGGACTGGACGGCGTGGTTTGCTCCCCGTTAGAAGCGGCCATGGTCAAGGCCGCCTGTGGAACGCAGTTTTTGACGGTAACACCGGGCATTCGCTTTGCCGACGGCGACTTGGGCGATCAGGTGCGGGTAACCACCCCTGCCCGCGCCAAGGAGATTGGTACCGATTACATTGTGGTGGGTCGCCCGATTACCGCCGCCGCCGACCCGGTAGCCGCTTACCGCCGCTGTTTGGCCGAGTTTTTGTAACCGCCCCCTGCGCTGCGCGGTCAATTCCCCGGGAGGGCATTTTACGGAATTAAAGGAGAATGAAGATGGAAAATATCATTGCAAAGGATTTGTTATCCATTGGCGCGGTGTTCCTGCGCCCCAGCCAGCCCTTTACTTGGGCAAGCGGTATTCAAAGCCCCATTTACTGCGACAACCGCCTGACCCTGAGCGCGCCTGCCGTGCGCAATGATGTGGAGCAGGGGCTTGCCCGGCTGGTCAAAGAGCAGTACCCCGACTGTCAGGTGCTCATGGGTACCAGCACCGCCGGCATTGCTCACGCGGCCATTACCGCGACCATCCTTGACCTGCCCATGGGCTATGTACGCTCCGGTGCAAAGGATCACGGTCGTGCCAACCAGATTGAGGGCAAGCTGGAAGCCGGGCAAAAGGTTGTGGTGGTGGAGGACTTAATTTCCACCGGCGGCAGTGTGCTGGAGGTGGTCAAGGTACTGCGCGACGCAGGTGCCGTGGTGCTGGGCGTGGTCAGCATCTTTACCTACGGAATGCAAAAGGGGCTGGATCGGCTGGCGGCTGACAATGTGCGCAATGTTTCCCTGTGTAATCTGGACGCGCTGCTGGAGGTTGCCGCCGCCGAGGGCTATATTCCTGTGGAGGATGTGGGACGCATCCGCAAATTTCGTGATAATCCCGCGGACGAAAGCTGGATTGGATAATTCCTTTGTCACATTGCCTTTGTCCTGCGCATAGAATGCAACACCAATAACCCAAAAGGAGTTGTGCTTATGCCAGAGATGAATGTCATTAGTACCGCCGCCGAGGATCAAACCTGTCCGGCGGTTGGGTACCAGTCCGTTTCGGTCTGCGTCCCCGTTACGGTAACCCCCTACGCGCAAACCGGCACCACCCACACCAACTGCTGCGGCATTCCGGTGGTCACCTCCGGAAAGAACACCTGCGCTGGTACCAAAAACGGCGCGTGCGTCTTCACCATCAGCCAAGACCTCTGCGTGGCGGTGCCGGTATCCTTTGGCGCAACCGCACAGGTCGGCGACACCTACGTCAACTGCAACGGCGCTTACGCGGACGGCTGCCCCGAATGCAACCGCCCCATGCCGGAGCCGCCTCCCCTCCCCCCGGCTAACCTGCGCTAATGGTTGACGCAACGCAGACATCCTGCGGCGATCAGAAGGAAAACACAACCTGCACAAGCGTCAGTGCGCAGTACATGGATGTCAGCGTTCCCATTTGGCTGCGGCCGTTTGCCACGGTTGGAACTCTTAAAACCGAATGTTGCAGCGAACCGGTGCTGTCGCTGCGCAGCTGTCAGGGCACAAATGGCTCCTGCGGGTGTGAGCTTACCATTACGCAGACTATCTGCGTACGCATTCCGGTGGAGTACGATACCTATGCAGAGGTGGGGGAACCCCTGGTGTGCTGCAAAAAAAGCCAACCCTGCTGTAACAATTTCCCGTGCCAATAGAATATTTTATAAAAAAGCGATGGCGTTTCACACGCCGTCGCTTTTTTTGTACCCTCTGTTGTAGCAAATATTCTATAATAATCTTAAAACAGCAGTACTTTTTATTGTTTCCGCAGATTGTTGGTCTTGTCCCCATAAATCGACAAACTTTTTATACTTGCTGTAATATTATGGGCTTAACGAATTGGACAGCCCCCCTCCAATGAATCATAGAAAGGACGTTACAGTATGACAAAAATATTGCAGCATACCACTGACTATCTGCTCTCCAGCTACCACTGGCACAGCATCCGCCGACTACGCACCGCCGCAGCAAAAAGGATTGCCCAAGGCGCCCCGTTCTGCGACTGCCGCCTAGTGGAGCTGTCCAACCGCATTGAGCGTCACGGCATGGCCGTAGCGCGGCTGCAACAGCACTACCGCCAGGGAATCCCCGTAGAGGTGTCCTCGGAACGTGCGGAGCAGCGCTGTGTGTAGCGCTGTGCCTTTCCCCTTAGCGTCGCCGACGCTTTGCCGTCTTTGTGCTGGTCAGCAGTGCTGCCGCCAGCACAACCGCCAACAGCGTTAACAGCATCAGGGTAACGGGGCGTCCAAGCAGCGATAAAAAGAAACAATCTGCCGAGGAAGCAAGTGAAACTGCACGGCGGAAGTTGGTGTCCATCATGCTCCCCAGCACCAACGCAAGGGTCATGGGCGCCGTCGGATACTCCCGGCGGCGCATCAGGTAGCCCAGCACCCCAAAAAACAGCATCAGGTAGACGTCAAAAATACGGTTGTTGCAGGCAAACGCGCCAATGACGCAAAGTGCCGCCACCACCGGAATCAGCCTGCGCCGTGGCAGCTGCAGCAGTCTGCCCAGTCGTGGCGCCAGCAGCAGCCCCATTGCCAGCAAAAACACCGCGCCCAGCAACCCACCCGCAATAATGGTGTAAAAAATTTGCGGCGAGGACTGAATGAACATGGGGCCGGGCTGCAAGCCATGCACCATAAATACCGAAAGGACAATCGCTGTCACCGCATCTCCCGGCACCGCCAGTGTCAGCATGGGAATCAGCGCTCCACCAATGCAGGCGTTATTGGCCGCTTCGCTGGCGACAATGCCCTCCACCGCCCCTTGTCCAAAGGGACGGGAGGGCTTTTTTGTAATTCTTTTTGCTTCGCCATAGGCCAAAAAGGAAGCTACCGGCCCGCCGGCGCCGGGCAACGCGCCCACTAACATGCCAATGAGACTGTAGTACAGCGACTGTGGCAGCTGCTTTAGCATTGTCAGTAGGCGGTCGCCTTTTTTGGACTTGGGCAGTGCGCTGCCGGAAAGGTCGCCCCCGCCAATCATCCACAGCAGCTCGGAAAAGCCAAAGAGCCCCACCAGCGCCGGAACGATGTTAATGCCGGTTTGCAGCTGGGAAAGCCCCAAGGTAAGCCGTGGACTGCCCAGCACCGGATCCAGCCCGACCATGCTAAAAACAAGCCCTGCTGCCGCGCTGACAAAGCCCTTTGCCGGGCTTTTGGCGGTCAGCCCGCCCACGGTGGTCAGCCCCAGCGCTGCCAACAAAAAGTAGTCCATGGGGGTAAAGCGCAGCGCCACCGCCGAAATGGGACCCGCCAGCACCCACAGAGCAAGGATGCCAAACAGCGTCCCCACAAAGGAATAGACGGTAGCGTACTGTAATGCACGGTTGGCCTCGCCGTGCTGTGCCATGGGGTAGCCGTCCAGCGTAGTGACCACCGACGACGGCGCCCCGGGAATGTTAATGAGAATGGCCGAAACGGCTCCGGAAAACACCCCAACCACATAGACTCCCATAATGGTAGCCAGCGCGTCGGCCGTTGACCAGCTGTAGGTGACCGATACCAGCAGCGCGGTAGCCATGGACACCGAAAGCCCCGGCAGTGCGCCAACCAACAAGCCCGCCGCCGCGCCTGCCAGTACCAGCAGGACAAAACGCAGGTCAAATACAATTTCGGCCACCGCTGAAAGCTGTTCTAGCATGAAGCTGCTCCGTTCCGCCGCACAAAACCACTCAGGGCAGCATGACCCCCAGCGCGACTCCAAAAATGAGATAAACCGTTGCCGCAGTGACTACTGCAACCGCCAGCGAAACTAGCCGATTTTGTTCCCCCAGCGCCAGCAGCAGGACAAACAGGTAGCAGGCCGTCGCCAGCAAAAAGCCCACATAGGGCATAGCGACACAGTACAGCACCGTCAGCGCCAGCGCCAGCAGTACCCGCTTTCCCTCCTGCCCTGCTTGTGGGGCGGGGGAATCCGCGCCTTCCTTGTCCTGTGTCGGGGGCGGGTCGTCGTTTTCCAGCGACACCTCCCGCAGCAGCTCGGCCTCCTGCGCGTCGTAGTCCTCGGCGGCAAGGTCCTCCACCACCGGGTCGTAGCTACCCTGCTGCATAAAGCGGGGGTGGCGCACCGCTGACCACAGCAGCCGCAGTCCCAGCGCCAGCAGCAAGGTCGCCGCACCCGCGGGGAACAGGTAGGGACTGGCACCCCAGCTGCCCATTTTTCCGGTCAGCTGCCCCCAAAGGCTGTAACACAGCAGTGCCGCACCGGCTGCCGCCAGCGCAAGACCCTCCTGCGCCAAGCTGTCCTTTAGCATCTGTTTGAGCTGTCGCACCGTAGCACCTCCCGGCAGTAGTTTTTAAAAAATTTGTAACAATGGGGAAGTCGCGCCAGACCACAAAAGCCCTGCGCGTTGCGCCCCAAAAATTATGGCTGGGGGATGGAAAACTGCTCGGGGCTGTATTTTGCCGCCCCTGCGTCATAAATCAGCCAGCTGACCACCGACTCAAACCGGTTATAAAACTCCCGCGCGGTTTCCTCGTCGGGGTAGCTTTCATACAGCTTGTCCAAACAGTACTTTTGCGCAAAGTCCTTCCAGTCGTCGGTGGCAACCGCATGGGTGGCCGCTGTGCGCAGTTGGTCAACTACCCCTTGGGCGGTACCGCCGCGCACCATAAGTGACAGGGGCGAAAATGGCAGCTCCAAGTACTGCTCCATGTCGGGGAACAGCTCGGTAAGCGCGGGGGTGTCGGGGTAGGCCGCCAGCCGCTCCTTGGAGGACGCTGCCAGCAGGCGCAGGTCGCCGCTTTCCAAGTAGCCCGCCACCGAGGACAGGTTCGCGTTAGTAAAGTCAACCTGCCCGCCCAGCACCGCAACAAGGCACTCACTGCCGCTGCTGTAGCCGGTCATGGCCGCCTGCATCCCAAACTTTTGGTAAATTAGCCCCTGCACATGCCCCGACCCCCCCGGGCCGGTATGGGACATGCGCACCTTGCCGGGGCGCGCTTTCATGTCGTCAGCCAGCTGCTCCATGGTCTGGTAGGGCGAATCCTTGCCCACCACCAGCACCTTGGGGTCATTGGCGACTACAAGAATGGGGGTAAAGTCGTCGTCGCTCATCTTTGAAATGCCCATCACTCGCTGGGTGCCCAGCGAATCGGCGGCCAGCAGCAGGGTATAGCCATCGGCAGGGGCATCCAGCACCGTCCGGCAACCCAGCGAACCGGAGGCTCCCGCCTGGTTGACTACACTAATGGACTGTCCCAAGGACTGCGACATCTGCGCCGCCAGCTTGCGACCCACAATGTCAGCCGTACCGCCCGCGCCGTAGGGCACAATCAAGGTAATCCCCTTGTTGGGATAGTCGCCGCCGCCAGCGGCACAGGCGCATAGCACAGCGGCAGCCAAAGCCGCCGCCACAATCTTTAATTTCATTCTTTCAGTTCCTCTCGCTGCAAACTCGAATACAGCTATTATAAGTCCAAAACCATCTGCCGTCAAATGAATTTACTTCGCCGGGGTGTCATTGGGTTGGGGTCAGCGCTACGCCGTGGTAGTAGTGGCGAAGAATTTCGTCAAAGGGCTTGCCCTGCCGCGCCATGTAGTCCGCACCGTTTTGTGACAACCCCGCTCCGTGGCCGTAGCCCGCTACCCGGAACAAAAAACTTTTGCCCTGCCGCTCGATGCTAAAGCTGCTGCTGCGCAGTCCCAGCAGGTTGCGCAGCTGGTTGCCGGTCATGGTGGCATTGCCTACCCGCACCTGCGTGACATACCCCGCCGGGGAGGTCTGCTCCACCGCAAACCAAGTGTCGGCGTTGGGCAGCAGCGTCGCTTCGGTATCTTTTAGTGCTTCCCTAATCTGCCCTTGGGACAGGGTAACCGTGCTGCGGTAGTCCTTGGCAAGAATATCCCAGCTGCAGTCCACCGAGCACAGGCAGGGCAGCGCCAGTCCCCAAATGTTCTGGGCATCCAAGAGCAGCACCCAGCGCACCGCTTCCTCGGCGGCCTGACAGACCTTTCCCCAGTTGTACTGCCAGTTGTCGCCGTAAAACTTCTTGGCAGCTTTTTCGGTCATGTAGCCCTGCCGGTGGGTGGGGTCGGCAGCAAAATCCGCGCCGTTTAGCAGCGGGTCGGGCGTTTGCTGCTGGCGGTCATGATGGTACAGGGCATAGCTTAACGCAGCAATGCCTTGGGCTTTCAGCGCCTCCAGATGAAACGACGCGGGCATTTCAGCGGCAATGGCGCCACGCAGATAGTCCTTTACCGAAACGGTTTCCACCGTTTTGCTGGTGCGATCCAAAATCCGGAATCCGCCCTCCGGCAGTGGGTAGGCCGCGTTCCCCTGCTGGGGCGGCGCTGACGAGGACGGCGCAGCAGCAGCAGTGGATTCCGCCGGTGGGGTTGTTGGAAGCTCCACCGCCTGTCCCCCCGGAATGGGCGTAGTCTGCCAGCCGGTACCCGTGGCTGCACCGGTGGTTGACGGCGTGCCCACCGCCGGGGAGGAGCTGCTTGCCACGCTCCCGCCGTCGTCCAGCCTCAGCGGCACACTGCCGCTGGCTTGCAGCACCGCCATAGGAATCACCAAAATTGCTAGCCCTGTTATTCCCAGTAATAGTAAATCGCCTTTCATCACTGCTTTTGTCCCCCTGCCTTGTCCGCATTTTGGAGCTGTCTGTTCGCTTTCCACAAGAGCAATGCCCGCACATTGCTATAAAGCCTCGGCCTTTTGCCGCGCATAGCATCGCCCCGCAAGGGAGCACCGCAGCTTTTGCGGGAGAAAAGGAATCGAGCTGTCAGGGCAAGCTGCTGTATTATCCTATGCGGACGGCGGGCAAAAAAGAAGAGGTACCGGAAAACCGGTACCTCCCCTGTTGCAACTACTATTTTGTACTGTCCAGAATCAGCTGATTGACCTGCTGACACTTTTCGGGAGTAAAGCCGACAAAGGTGCGCATCTCATCCCGCTCCACCACCGCGAAGTCGTCGTAAACGTAGAGGTAGTACCGCAGGTCGGCTACCGTGATGCGGCACTGCCAAGCACCGTCCTGATGGTAGCGCCGGCTTTGGTCGTTGCTTAGGGAAATGACCCCAATGTCACAGAAGATTGGCTGCAGGGCAGTGGCAAAGCTCTTGATGGGTGCAGCAGCGGTCAATGTCAGAGGGTCGCCGTCACGGACTTCTGCGGATAGCACCATCCTTTGGCCAACGGCGGCAGTACTGTCCACATCGGCGCGCAGCCGGTCAAAGTACCATACTTGGTCAAAGGCCGCTTCCCCCAGCGCCGGGCGGAACGGCGGTGCGCCGGCGTCAATTGCGGCGTCGTTGCGCACTGCGTCATTTTTGGCAGATTCGGTTGTCCCCGGCACAGTGCCATTTTCCCCGGCAGCATTGCCGTCGGTGGTCTGCGCCAGCTCGGTTTGGTTCTTCGCCTCCGGCGCGGCGGCAGGGGCGGCCATCATCAGGGTTTCCGGCATGGGGGCAGCGGCGGCGCTCGACGACGCTGCGGAAGCGGAAAACTGCGGTAAGGCCGAACGCATGGCAGTGTCGTTGGCAAAGTTGCCCTCCTTGGTTTGGTTAAAGCCCGCGCCGTAGTAGACCAGCACCAGCACCGCAAAGGCGGCGGCATAGGTGAGCACCGACCGGTACCGGCTGACAAAGTGAAGTACAACCGCCTTGCTGTCCTGCCTGTGGGCAGGGGGTGTCACTTGGGGGAGCTGTTGCGCGTCCATTTTGGCAAACAAAGCCGCGGCGGTCAGGCTGTCCGGCAATGTCACCGGTGGAAGCTGCGCAAGCCGTTCTGTCACTGTGCTAAATTCCAGCTCAAATTCATTCATGGTTGGTTGCAGCCTCCTTTCTAGTCCAGCATTACTTTAAGTTTTTTCAAGGCGCGGTGCAGCTTCGAGCTGACCGTTCCCTGAGGCATATCTTTGATTTCGGCGATTTCCCGCATGGTGTAGCCGTGCAGTACCGACAGCACCACCAGCTCCCGTTCCTCCGGGTGCAGCCGGGACAGCGCTTCGGTGACCTCGGCACGCTTGCCTTCCCCACCGTCCTGCCCCTGCTCGCCTGTTTCTATGTAGTCGTCAATGTCAATGTTGCCCTTGTCCCGCACATACCCGCCAATGCGGCGTTTACAGCGGATGGACAGTATTTTAAAAATCCAAGGCTGAAACCGTTCCACTTCCCGCAGGTTTCCAATCCCCTTGTAGGCCTCCACAAAGGTTTCGCTTACCGCGTCCTCGGCGTCCTCCTTGTTGCCCAGCGTGTACAAGGCAACTCGATAAAGATCCAACGCTACCGACTCGTAAAGCCGCCCGAAAGCCGCTCTGTCGCCGGTTCTGGCAAGCTTAATTTCCTCTACGCTTAGCTTCAATGCCGCACCGCCCTTTCTTGGGCACATCTATACAGTGCCGTCGTGTCTGTGTTTTATTGCACGCGTTTCGCGTATTTTTACCCGTCGCACAATTCCCTGGGCTATCCACTAGGATATTATATGATGAATTGGCGCAAGAATCAATCTTTTTATGCTTAGACGACAAAAGAGGGCGGTTTTCGACCGCCCTCTACAGGTTTTTTCCGGGTGCGCTGTAACGCGCAGCAAAATTTTCTGGTTTCCAGAGGAAAGGATAATGCAGTAGCATTAATCGTGCTTGATAGCCTCCAACGCGGAAATTTTGACCGCGCGGTTGGCCGGCAAGAATCCAAAAATGACTCCCACAAGAATGGAGAAGAACAGTGCAAAGGCCACCAACCATGGGGGGATAACCGACATGGTGCCGCCCTGCCCGCCAAAGCCGCCTACCGCAAGCTTATTGATGATGGCAGAAACGCCATAGCTTAACCCGACCCCCACAATGCCGCCCAGCAGACCAATCATGCCCGCTTCCATTAGGAACATGACGCGGATGTTGCCAACCTCGGCACCAATGACCTTCATAATACCAATTTCCCGGGTGCGCTCGATGATGGACATGACCATGGTGTTTGCAATGCCGATGGCCGCCACAAACAGCGAGATACCCGCCAGTCCGCCCAGCACCATCTGAATCATTCGGGCGGAGTCCTGCATCGACTTGCGGCTGTCCTCCATGCTCCAGCATTCAAAGCCCATGGCCTTAATCTTCTCCTGCACGCCTGCCACCATGTCCATGTCCAGACATTTGACCCGTACCTCGTCGTACTTTAGCTTTTCGGCCTTGGGCAGGCCGCTGGCCTTGTTGTATTTATCTTGCAGTACCTTGCCCTTGTTAATGTCAATAAACACCGCGTTGGAGCTTTCCCAGTTGTTGTCGTCCTTTTCCATAATGCCCGCGACGTTCAGTTTGATCTCAATGGGCTTTGCGCCATCCTTTTGCGGCTGCAGCATCAGCGTCATTTTATCCTTGGTGGGGTCAACAAACGGCTTCTTAATCACACCATTTTTGTCGGGGTAGGGGTCAACGCGGTCGCCGCGCCCCGGTTTGCGCTTGGTGTCGCGGAATCTGTAGCCAAATTCGGAGCCGATGACCAGACTGTAGCCCTTGTCGTCCTCCTTAAGGTAGCTGCCGCTGCCGAGCTTGAATCCCAGCTTTTCAACAGCCTCCGGGTAGACGCCGATAATCTGTGCCCACGCCTGATAGCGTCCCTTTTTGGCGGTAATCTGCATGCTCATGTTCCAGTTTTGGTACAGCGGGGTGGCAATGTCGACCCCCTCGAGGGCCTGCATCTTGGCAATGGCCGCGTCATCCAGCTTGGTCTTGCTGTTGTAGCCCTGCACATTAATAATCGTCAGGTCGCCCCAGCTTTTCATCATTTCGGTGTAGTACTGCTCCAGCCCAATGCCGATGGAAATCATGACCAGAATGGCACATACGCCAATGACCACGCCAAAGGCGGTCAGGGCTGTTCTGAGCTTTCTGCGGACGAGGTTTCGCCAGCAGATTCCAATCATATCAGAGATCCGCATCCTCCCGCTCCCTTCTCTTCTTCCGAATGCGGCGAATAATAATAATCGCCACAGGAATCAGCACTGCCACGCCAATAATGACAAACACCGGCCACATTGGCTTTTTCACCGGCTCGGGCGGAACCTCCGGCGCGCCCATACCGGGCATCATGCCGCCAATCATACCACCGTTCATGCCACCGCCGCTCATCTCCTCCAGAGTTTTTACGGTGGCGTTGTACTGGATGGTAGCAGTTTTTTCCTCCATGTTGGTGTCCTCGTAGGTTACGGTAATGTTGCCTGACACCGTGCCCGCTTCGTTGGGCTTAATGTAAAAGTCGGCGGTGCCGGTTGCGCCGGAGGCCAGATTGCCAAGGTTTTGGTTTTGGCCGGGGTTTTTGATGTTACCATCAATCTGCACCGAAACGTTGTAAACCTCGCTGCGACCCTTGTTCACAAAGCTCACCGTAACGCTGGATTCTTCCTCCAACGCAATCTCGGGGGGAACCTCCACGCTGGTCAGCTGGAACCGATCCACCTGCACCACCGGAATGGCAATGTTTTCGGTAGTCTCGGCACTGCGGCGCACCTCGGCCTTGTGGTCAATGTACTGGTACTTCATGGAAACGCCAACATTATGTGACATGGGCTTGGCGTCCACCTTGGCGGTCACCTGTACCGACTTGGTAATGCTGGCCTGCTTTTCCAATGCCGGAATGTAGAAGGTATTGGAGGAGCTGGTTAGCATCAGCGCGTCCGGCATGGTAATGGTAATCATCATGTTGTCAATGGTTTCGGTTACGCTGGTGTTGTAAAAGGTCAGGCTCATGGTAAAGGTTTCGCCGGCGGTCACGCTCTTTTCCCCGCCGTAGTTGTATTTGCTGACAATGACATAGGGTGTTTCGCCGTCAATCTTCGGGGAGTCGTCCGGCTTGTTGTTATTGTTGTTTTCGGTCTGCGCCTCCTGCCGGGTAAAGCACTCGCCAATGTCAAAGGACAGGTTGTTCAAAAAATTGTCCTTTTTCACACGGAAGGAAAGCTTTTTGCCGTTGCCGGAATAGCGCAGGTTTTTCAGTCTTACCTCGTAAAAACCCGCTTCCGCGGTTACCGCTACACTGCTGCCGGAGGCTGTGTCGTATAAAAAGCTGCCCATCTCCTGCTTTTGGGTGGCAGCGGCAACAATGTCCGTTCCGGTAAGGTCGGCTGGCGCGTTAGGGTCGGTAATGCGCACCACAAGGTCGGCAAAGTAGGTCTGCCGAATGCTTGCGTCGCTGGAGGAGGTAAAGTCCTCGATGTCGTAGTACACACGCCCCGGCTTGTAGGTCTTGGTGGCGCTGTCATAGGACGACCCGGCTACCTTGGTCAGGCTGTAGCGGGTGTCGCTGGGCTTGCTGTCCGGGGTGGATACTGTGCGTGCCGCCAGCGCAATGCCGTTCAGGGTCTGGTTGTACTTTGGAGTTTGGGTATCGGCCACGGTAATTCCACCCAGAGTGGTGCGTTCGGTAGAAGCTTTTTGTGCCGTCAGCCCGGTAATCTGTACCTTGTAGTTTGCAATATCGGTAACGCCGCCCATGGTTTTTACTTCGCTTACTTTACCGGTGGCACTGCCTGCGGTAAAGTCGCCGGTAATGCTGGACAGCCCAATGGCAGCGGAGGTGGTTACTTTGTCCGTGCCAATGCCGTTGGAAATGTCCTTGACCCAAAAGCTCAGGGTAACGGAATCCCCCACTGCAAATTCGGCAGGAGTTGCCGTGACGCTGCTAATGGTCGGGTCTGCCGCCTGAGCGGTCACAGTGGCCAGCCCAGATAGCATGGTGACAGTCATAACTGCCGACAGGGCAACCGCCGCCACCCGCGAAAATATTCTTTTTGCTTTACTCATCTAATTTCCCTCCGTAATTTCTTCGGTGCTCTGTTCGCCCGGCTCTTTGGCCAGCGTCAGTTCCAACGGGTCTTCTTGTGCGGGTTGCGCATCGGTCTTTGCCTGGGGCAATGGGGTCTGCCCATGGGACGGTCGCACCGCCGGTGCGTCCTTGTCCACAAATCCGCTTTCCACGCCAATGCGGTGCAGCACCTCAAGCTGGTGGTCATCCTGCGCGGCATTCATTACGCTGTCCAGCCACAGCTGTTGGTCGGGCTTTTTCTTGAGCAGGCAGTTTTCCAGCGCCTGCGCCGCCACACCCTCGCCAAAGTCCTCCCGGTGTCCCAGCAACCGCTGGTCAAAGCCCTTCCAGTCCCCTTGCTCGCCCAGCTCCCAGAGTGTTCCGGTCAGCTCGGCGGTTACATCGTACAGCGAGTGGTTCAGTGTGTCCCCCACCACATTGCCGTCAACGATGGTGACAATGCGGTCGGCGTACCGCGCCAGCTGCTGGTCATGGGTGACCAGAATAATGGTAATCTGCTTTTCCCGCGCGAAGCCCAAAAACAGGTTCATGACCTCGCGGGTGGTGCGGGTGTCCAAGTTTCCGGTGGGTTCGTCGGCAAACACGACCTCGGGCTTTGCCACAAACGCCCGAGCAATTCCCACGCGCTGCTGCTGGCCGCCCGACATTTCGTTGGGCTTGTGCTTCATGCGCTTGCCCAGTCCCACGGCAATTAACATTTCAGTGGCGAGCCGCGTCCGCTTGCGCTTGGCCATACCGCGAAAGGTCAGCGGAATGGCTACGTTATCCACCGCCGACATGCCTTGCAGCAGGTTGTAGGACTGAAACACAAAGCCTACGTTGCGCTGCCGAAAATGCGCCAATTTTTTTTCGTTCATGCCCGATATTTTTTGTCCCTTTATCCAGACCTCGCCGCGGGTGGGCTTTTCCAGCCCGGCCAGCTGGTTTAGCAAGGTCGATTTGCCCGAACCGGAGGTACCCAAGATACAGCAGACCTGTCCTTTTTCGATAGCCAGATTGATGCAGTCCAGCGCCACTACCTTTTCGTTTCCAATTCGGTAGACCTTGCGCAGGTCTTTTGTTTCAATAATTGCAGCCAATGTAAACCCCCTCAGTACCAAAACGCTCGTTTTACTTTCCTTGTATAAGTGTAGTCGTAATGCCATTTTAATGCAAGCCAAAGTTCTTAATATTTTCTAACAATTTATGGGCACTGCCAATAGAACGCTGGGGCTATGCTTTTTATTACGCATTTTGCAAATATGTAGCAAAAGGCACACGCCGGAGTTTTTTACCGCGTGTGCCTTATCCCCTTGACTATATGGTGTAGTTGTCAAAATACCCCTGTACATAGACAATCGGGGTGCCCTTGTCACCGCTGCCGCTGGTCAGGTCGCATAGCGAACCGATGAGGTCGGTCAACTGGCGGGGGGTCGTCCCCTGAGAGAGCATGTTGTTGGTCAGGTTTGCGTCCTTTTTGCGGATAGCATCGCTGATCGCCGCTTTCAGCTCCTCGCCCTTTAGGTTGGCAAACTGGTTGTCCGCCAAGTACTTTAGCTTAATCTCATTGGGCTGCCCGCCAAGGCCGCTGGTATAGCCGGGCGAAACCACCGGGTCGGCCAGCTCCCAAATTTTACCCACTGGATCCTTGAACGCGCCGTCGCCGTAAATCATCACTTCAACAGTTTTTCCGGTTTTTTCCAGCATCCGCTTTTGCACATCCCGCACAAAGGCGTCGCAGTCCCGGGGGAACAGCTTAACCCGGTTGTCGGTGGCTTTGTTGGCACCCAGCAGGCCGTAGTCGGGGTTAAAGCCGCTGCCGTCCACCGGCGCGGTCAGCAGGTCGTCCAGCCCCAGCACCAGCTCCGCGCCCGCGGCGTTTAGCAGTCGCTTGGTGCGCTTGCGGGTGTGGATGTCGCAGCACAGCACATTTTTGGTGTAGGGCAAAATTTCGGCTGCACGGTTGGCGAAAATAATTTCGCATTCCGCGCCCGCTTCGTGGATGAGCTGTCCATAATACTGGATGTAGTCCACACCGGTAAAGTGGTGGGGAATATAGCCGAATTTTTCGCGGAATTGCGCTTCGGTCAGCACATCACGCCATGGGTCGACTCCTTTTTCGTCCAGCAGGTCTTGGTCAACCAAATGGTTGCCCACCTCGTCGGCGGGGTAGCTCAGCATCAGCACAATCTTTTTGGCGCCGCCAGCAATGCCTTTTAGCAGGATGGAAAACCGGTTGCGGCTCAGGATGGGGAAGATGACTCCCACGGTACCGCCGCCGAATTTGGCGCGGACATCGGCCGAAATCTGCGCGGTGGTGGCGTAGTTGCCTTGGGCACGTCCCAAAACCGCCTCGGTCACCGCAATGACATCCTTGCTGCCAATGGCAATCTTCTCGCTGGCCAGCGCGTCGGTTACCGACTGGGTAACAATACCAGCCAGATCATCGCCCTCGCGAATAATGGGGGCACGGATGCCCCGAGATACCGTTCCAATCAATCGTTCCATGGTTGTGACCATCCTTCCTCTATCCGGGCTTTCTTTCTACTGCTTATTGTACTGCATTGCACAATTCAATGCAATCCATTTTTGGCATTAATGGGATAGTAATAGTGGAAG
>JAVVRO010000028.1:0-14740 GCA_036654695.1 Angelakisella sp.
GGGCGTGACCTTGTGGAAGCGGCGCGGCAGAATAAGCTTGACCCCGTAATCGGACGTGATGACGAGATACGCAATGTCATACGCATACTTTCCCGCAAGACCAAAAACAACCCCTGCCTCATAGGCGAACCCGGCGTGGGCAAAACCGCCATTGCCGAGGGGCTTGCGCTTCGGATAGTGCGCGGAGATGTGCCCGCGGGGCTTCGTGACCGCAAGCTGTTTTCGCTGGATATGGGTTCGCTCATAGCGGGCGCAAAATATCGCGGCGAATTTGAAGAACGTCTAAAGGCGGTCTTGGAGGAGGTGCGCCGCAGCGAAGGCAAAATTATACTGTTCATCGACGAGCTGCACACCATTGTTGGGGCGGGGAAAACCGAGGGCTCAATGGATGCGGGCAATCTTCTGAAGCCCATGCTGTCCCGCGGTGAGCTCCACTGCATCGGTGCCACCACCCTGAACGAATACCGTCAGTACATTGAAAAGGACGCGGCACTGGAACGCCGCTTCCAGCCGGTCATGGTGAATGAGCCCACCGTCGAGGACACCATATCCATTCTGCGCGGACTCAAGGAGCGTTATGAGGTCTATCACGGTGTTAAGATAAACGACAACGCACTCATTGCGGCGGCAACCCTTTCAGGGCGATATATCAGCGACCGTTTTCTGCCCGACAAGGCCATCGACCTTGTGGACGAGGCCTGCGCCATGGTGCGCACCGAAATGGACTCGATGCCCACCGAGCTGGATGAAATTTCCCGCAAGATTATGCAGTACGAGATTGAGGAGGCCGCCCTGAAAAAGGAAAGCGACCGCCTTTCGCAGGAGCATCTAGCCGAAATCGGTCGGGAGCTGGCCGAGCTGCGCGCCGCCTTTAAGGAGATGAAAGCCCGCTGGGAAAATGAAAAGAACGCCATTGGAACCCTGCAAAAGCTGCGGGAGGAGATGGAGCAGGTCACGCTTGAGATTGAACGTGCCGAGCGCGCTTATGACCTGAACAAGGCCGCCGAGCTAAAGTATGGCAAGCTGCCTGAGCTGCAAAAGCGGCTGGCCGTGGAGGAGCAAAAGGCCGAGCAAGCCCAGCAGCACAAAACCGGACGCTTGCTGCGTGACCGGGTGACCGAGGAGGAGATTGCAAAAATCATCTCCCGCTGGACCTCCATTCCGGTGGCAAGCCTGATGGAGGGGGAACGGCAAAAGCTGCTACGGTTGGAGGAGATTCTTCACCAGCGGGTCATTGGGCAGGAGGAAGCGGTGGAAAAGGTCACCCAAGCCATTCTGCGTTCCCGCGCGGGAATTCAGGATCCCAACCGCCCAATCGGGTCGTTTTTGTTCCTTGGCCCCACCGGAGTAGGCAAAACCGAGCTTGCCAAGGCGCTGGCTGCCACGCTGTTTGACGACGAAAAGAACCTCATCCGCATTGACATGAGCGAATACATGGAAAAGTACTCGGTCAGCCGCTTAATCGGCGCACCTCCCGGCTATGTGGGGTACGAGGAGGGCGGGCAGCTCACCGAGGCGGTACGTCGCCACCCCTATGCGGTGGTGCTGTTTGACGAGGTGGAAAAAGCCCATCCCGATGTCTTTAATGTGCTGCTACAGGTGCTGGATGACGGACGCATCACCGATTCCCAAGGGCGCACCGTCAACTTTAAGAACACCATTCTCATTTTGACCTCCAACCTTGGCTCCTCCTTCCTCTTGGAGGGAATGACCGACGACTGCCGCATTAGCGAACAGGCGCGGGGGGAGGTAATGGAGCTGCTCAAGCAGAGCTTCCGGCCGGAGTTTCTCAACCGTCTGGACGAGATTGTTTTTTACAAGGCGCTCACCCGCGCCGAGATTACCGGCGTGGTCAAGCTGCTGCTGGCCGACCTGTCCCGCCGTCTGGCTGACAAGCAGCTGGCTCTGTCGGTAACCGACGCTGCCATCGCGCTGATAGTTGCCGATGGTTACGACCCGGTCTACGGTGCGCGTCCCCTCAAACGCTACCTTCAAAGCCATGGCGAAAGCCAGATTGCCCGGCTGATTATCGGCGGCGATTTGGCGCCCAACAGCACGCTGGTGCTGGATGCACAGGACGGCCAGCTGGTCTGCTATCCTGCGACTGGCGGTTGCTTTCCTCCACAATGACCTCCTACTGGCAAGGACAAAAGCGCACCGGCAGTTCCTGAGGAACCGTCGGTGCGCTTGGTGTTTTCATGGGGTAGGCATACTATACTGTTTAGTACAGGGGGGTAATGGTCTGGTCGTTCTGCAACGCCTGAGCATTTTGCAGAATGGTGTCCAGATACTTAGACTTGGTTAAAAACTCCGCTTCGCCGTTGACCGCAAGGTACAGCTGCAACGCAGGTCCTTCCACCAGCTCTTGGACGTCCGGCTTGCTGCCGTCGCGGTACTGGTAGGTCACCTTCAGCACCGTTTTTGCACCTTCGGCAGGGGGCTCGGGAGCATATTTTTCGGCCGGCAGCCCAATCAGGCACTGGTAGAACTTGCGGAAGTTATCGGTTACCAAGGTCTTGCCGTCACAGAGCACTACCAGCTGGTCCTCCTCGCCGGTCAGCGAGTACTTCCACGTCTTGCCGCCGCCCTCCAACGTCAGGTACGAAACATCGTCAATCATCGGCATAACCTGCAAGCGGGAGACTAAATCCTCGTACTGGGTGTTCAGCCATAACAGCGCATCAGCGCTTACTCGGTACACCACCGGTACGCCCTCTTTGACAAGGTACACCTTGCCGTCCACCGGTGCGGAGGTTGACAGCTTACACCGCTGCAATTTGCCATCCCCATCCAGCCATGTATATTCCAGTGACGAATAGGGCGCATCGAGGTCAAATTCGGTGGGCTTTTGCCCCTCCTGCAGGTAGGAAACCACCTCGTCCGCGGTAATGGTAAAGAAGGAGGGGAACAGTGCGCTGCCCTTTTCCGTGTCCATTGACCGCTGCTTGGGCGCGGTAATCAGGTAGCTAAACAGCCCGAAGCCCTTCATCTCCTCGGTGGTTACGCCCTGTGCAACCATAATGGGTGCCGGACGAACCGTACCGCTTAGCGTAAAGGCATTGGGCGCAGTGCCCTCCTGCGTCGCCGCCGTAACCATGGGGTCAACGTACCGCATCCGGCTTTCCGCCAGATAGGTCAGTCCGTAGTAGCCCACCATGTAAACCGTGCTATTGTCGGGAAGTTTGGCGTAGTACCCGTCACCGGTGGGCGTTTTGTTGCCCAGCAGCAAGGTTTTACTGCCGCCGGTGTAGTCCACAGTCACTGTAATTGGCGGGGCATTCAGCCCAAAGGCGGCCAAATCCTTCGCTTCGCGCTCCACCACCGTACCGCTCAGGTTGGCTACCGCGCTCAGGCAGGCGCTCAGGCTGCCGTTCAGCGGCGCCTTGTCCATGCCCTCAATGACCGCACCGTTGGCGCTATTTTGAATAACATAAGAATCCACGGTGTTTTTCACCGTTAGCTTTTGGATTTCCGCGCTGGTAGTTTCCACCAGCGATTCACGCTCTGCCTCGGCGGAGGAGGGCGACTTCGGGGCAGGCTGGTAGCCGTTAAGCCACCACAAGCCGCCGCCCAGCAGTCCCAGCACCACCACGATGGACAGTAGCAGTATCAGTTGTTTTTTCATTCCAGATAGTTCCTTTCCTACTAGCGGTTGCGTCTGCGCAGCCAGATAACGATTCCGGCAATCAGTACCGCCGCAGGTACCAGTATTACAAAAATTCCACCCAGTGCCAGCATCCAGAACTGGTTGATGCCCAGCTCCTGGCCACCCATGTTTTTGGGCGAGATGCTAATGACATCGGTGCGTTCGTTAATGGTGTTAAACATTGCCACCAAATATTCCGAGTTTGCAACCGACTGGCTGCTTAGGAACATGTCGTTAAAGATATCAGGTGCCGCAAAGGTAAGCACGGTGCTCGCTTTTTCGGTCATGCCCTCGTACTGCCGGAACTTGGAGCGAATCAGCGCGGGGCGTGTTCCCATGGCGTCGGCCTGCGGTGCCCAGTCCTTGGTGGCATCGGCCGGCAGCAGGTAGGACTTTGCCGAATAGGACAGCAGTACCTCGGTGCTGTAGCCGCTCATGTTCTCAAAGGTCGTGGAAAGCTCGCGTCCCAACGGTGACAGCACCTTCGCTTGGGTGTGCAGCGTCTGGGTGTAGTCCTCCATGGTGTAGTCCACCAGCGCCATATAGGGCAGGTTGTTGATAATCTTTTTGGGGTCGCTTTCCATGACAACACCGGTACCGTACTTGACACCCCACTGTGCCAAAAAGTTGTCCAGCTTGGGGGTTGCGGCGGTGGCTTGCGGGGTCGGCGCAAAAATCAGCGTTTTGCCCAGCTGCCCGTTGTTGGTCAAAAAGGTATCCAGCTTTTTCAGTGCCGCTTCGTCGGGGTCACGGGCGGTGCCCAGCATCAAAACCATGCTGGCATCGGGGTCCAGCTCGTCGGTAGACAGGTTCTGCTGGGTTACCGTGTAGCCGTTCTTTTCCAGCAGGCTGGTAATCTCGGCTCCATACACCTCGTCGTGGCCGGTCAGCAGGCTGACCTTAATGTCGCGGTCGGCGGTCACGTTCATAATCATTGAGGTCATCTCCTGCTCCACCTTGGAGGACGAGATGGTCGTCTGACCGGTGTACTGGTTGTAGCTAGTGTTAAACATGTCATTAAGGGGAGTCTTGCGAACTTTTCCGTTGGACTCTACCACAATGTCGTAATAGTCAACCTGTTGACCCTCGAACATGGTCGCAAAGGAGGGGTTCTTTACCGGGTCAAGGTAAGTCAGGGTGATGTTCTGGCAGTGCTTGGGGTAACCGTCAATCACGTTTTTCACCTGATTGTAGTAGCCGCCGCTCTGGGTCAGCTGCTGCTCGTCCACCATGACAGTAATATTCACCGGTTTTTCCATGGTTTTCAGGTAGTCGATGGAGTCCTGTGACAGCTCGAACACCTTTTGGGGGGTCAAGTCAATGGTCAATGGGAATTTGTCGGACAACATCACCGACAGAAAGTTTATTACAATAATGACCGCCAAAAACACTACCGCAATTGCGGTGGAAACTCCGCCGTAGCGGAAGCGTTTGGAGGTCAGCGCCTTTTTAATATTCATCACAGCCATCCTCCTAGTTCCATCTTCTGCGTTCAAAGACGCGGATTGTAAAGAATATGAACACCGCCGCCACGCTGACGAAGAAGATAATATCCGCAAAATCCAGCAATCCTTGTGTAAACTTCAGGTAATGTCCGTTAAAGGACAGCGCCACAATCAGCTTGCTGACCCAGCCGGTGGTCATCGAGGCCAGTCCATCCACCATCATCAGTGCAAGCCCGGCCGCAAAGCCGCCCACCGC
Organism: Angelakisella sp.; assembly: GCA_036654695.1. Lineage (GTDB taxonomy): Bacteria > Bacillota > Clostridia > Oscillospirales > Ruminococcaceae > Angelakisella. The sequence goes on from JAVVRO010000028.1 coordinate 5,348, forward strand.
CGCTATCACCTGATTTTCGGTGACCGACGAAATGAACATGCCAATGGCAATGAGCGCCAGTCCCAGCAGGCTAATGCCAATGAAGTGACCGAACACCATCGCCCAGTTGGCAGTGGAAAACAGCTCAATTACCAGCGCGAACACCAACGTCTGCGCCGTGCCTATCAGGAACACTGCCGCTGCCGACAGGTACTTGCCCATCACCAGCGAAAACAGGCTGACCGGCGAGGTCAGTAATAGTTGGTCGGTTTTGTTTTTGCGGTCCTCGCTCAGCAGGCGCATGGTCAAAATGGGAATTAAAAACACGCAGATGCTAAACAGCGCCGAAAAGACATAGGACAGGTCGGTGGAGTTGCCCGCAACCGCAGTCCCAAAGAAGTAAAATCCCGCAAAGAAAAAGAATACCGCGATGTAGACATACCCGATGGGGGAGGAAAAATAGCTGCGCATCTCCCGCTTAATGATTGCCAGCATCGGCGTCCACCTCCTTCTGTTCATTGTCATTGACCGGTTCGCCTGCGTCGTCGGACACCGGCTCGGTTGCCACAGCGTCCTCCAGTGTCAGCGCCTCCTCCTGGGCGGTACCGTTGCCGGAGGTCAGGCTCAGGAAGATTTCCTCTAGGGACATGTCGCAGGAGCGCGAAGCCATCAGCGGCCAGCCCTTTTGCGCCAAGTCGAAGAACACGCGGCGGCGCACATCGGCGTCCTCCTTGCTGTCCAAAATGAACTCAAATACGCCTGTTTCGCGTTCGCCCATCTTGGTAACGGTCTGCATTCCATCTACCGACCGCAGCAGCTCGTAAACCTTGTTTTCAGGTCCTTCTACGCGTACTGCCAGCTTGCGGTCGCCGCTCATCAGCCGCGCAAGGTCGTCCGGCGCGCCGTCAGCTACCAGCCTGCCCTTGCTGACTACAATAATCCGGCTGCAAATGGCTTGCACCTCCGGCAGAATGTGGGAGGAAAGAATAATCGTCTGAGTTTTACCCAGTGTTTTAATCAGGTCGCGAATTTCAATAATCTGTTTGGGGTCCAGTCCCACGGTGGGCTCGTCCAAAATGAGCAGCTCGGGGTTTCCCAGCAGTGCCTGCGCAATGCCCACGCGCTGGCAGTAGCCCTTGGACAGGTGCCCAATGACACGCTCGTACACATCGGTAATCTTCACCAGCTCGCACACCTCGGCAATGTGCTCGGCGCGCGGCAGCTTGACCTTTTTCAGCTCGTAGACAAAGTTCAGGTATTCCTTCACCGTCATGTCCATGTACAGCGGCGGCTTCTCCGGCAGGTAGCCAATCTTTGCCTTCGCTTTCAGCGGGTCGGCAAGGATGCTCATGCCGTCGACCAAAACCTCACCCGAGGTGGACGCGGTATAGCCGGTAATGATGTTCATGGTGGTGGATTTTCCGGCGCCGTTCGGCCCCAAAAAGCCCAGAATCTCACCCTTGTCTACGGTAAAGCTGATGTCTGCAACAGCTTTCTTTTTGCCGTAAGCCTTGGTGAGGTGTTCTACTTTTAGCATAGAAATAATCATTCCTTTCTTGTCCGTGTTTTGCAACCTACCCATTGTAGCACAATTTTGATTAAGAAAAAAGAAATTTAATATGAACATTGGCATCCCTGTGGGCAAAGTACGCAATTGTACAATCCTCCTCAGGGCGCAATGCGTTTTAGCTGCTCCACCCCCGGCACCGCCATCTGTTCAATAATCGCGGCAATCTCCTGAGGGGGCTGGGGCGCGCCGCTTTCCACCCAGCGACGCAGAACGGCAATGCAGCCGGAAATGACATAGCAGCCGCAGTAGTCGCACCGCACCCGCTTTTCCCCGCTGTAGCGGTCAATCCAGTCGTGGAGGCAGCGGGTGCGCACAATGTCAGCCAGCCGCTCCACAAAGGTCATGTCTCCATTTTGGCTAAACAGCATCCGGCAGATATCAGCGTTTTCGTACATGTATTCAATCAGCGCCAAAATGACCGGGAACGGCTCCACCTCCACGCATTCAGGCAGGTATTCGTCCAGTATTTCGTTGACCTCCTCAATAATTTCAGCCTCAATAGAAGCATAAAGGTCAAAGATATCGCGGTAATGGGCATAAAAAGTACCCCTGTGCAGGTCAACTGCGTCGGTCAGCTCCCGCACCGAGATGTCCTTCAGGCTCTTTTTGAGCAGCAAAACCGCCAAACCCTGTCGCAGCGCGCGTTTGGTGCGCTTGGTGCGCCGATCCACCGGAGCGTCCTTTGCCGGGACTTTTTTTTCATTCATATTGTTCATAAAAAGTTTACCTCTACTTCTCAACACAAGCCGCCATTCGTTCCGATAACCGACAGAATTTTAAAAACTGTACATGGAAAAAAGGCCTTGACTCCATTATAATAAGAATTAATTAAATAGTCAACAGCTGTCTATTAACTAACCGTTTGTCGATTGGAGTGATTGTCTTGCAAAAAATTGCCGACGCAATCCTAAAAGCGCGAGGATTGGTGGTTGCTATCTTTTTGGTGGCGGTTGTCATCTGCGTACCCATGGCTACACAGGTTCAGGTAAATTATAATATGATTAACTACCTGCCGGAGGATGCGCCCTCTACCGTAGCACTGGAGGTCATGGGCAGTGCCTACACCACCGCGGTGCCCAATCTGCGGGTTATGGTGCCGGATGTGTCGCTGACAGAGGCTGTCGAATACAAAAACGCCATTGCCACCGCACCCGGCGTACAGGACATCATGTGGCTGGACGATGTACTAAACCTCAAGGTTCCGCTGGAAACACAGGACGCGGAGCTGATTGCTGACTACTATAAAAACGGTGCGGCGCTGTTTTCGGTGACGCTGGACGCAGAAAAGCAGAACGACGCGTTGGCCGCCATCCGGAAAATTATCGGCGAGGACGCCGCCATGAGCGGCAACCCGGTGGATATTTTGGGTGCGCAGCAAACCACCAACTCCGAGGTTACCAAGGCGGTTGCCGTGGTTGTACCCATCATCATCTTCATTTTGCTGCTGACCACTACCTCCTGGTTCGAGTTCCTGCTGTTTTTGGTCAACGTGGGGGTCGCCATTCTCATTAATACCGGCACCAACCTCCTGTTTGGGCAAATCTCCTTCATTACACAGGCCACTGCCGCGCTGTTGCAGCTTGCCTGCTCCATGGACTATTCCATCTTCTTGCTGGATCGCTTTGGGGAGCTGCGCCGCGCCGGCCTTGCCCCGCGGGAGGCGATGGCACAGGCCATGGTCAAGTCAGTTTCCTCCATTACCGCAAGCGGCCTAACCACCGTGGTGGGCTTTTTGGCGCTGGTGGCCATGCGCTTCCGCATTGGGCCGGACATGGGCTATGTGCTGGCCAAGGGCATTGCCCTGTCGCTGGTAACCACGCTGGTGTTTTTGCCCTGCCTTGCTCTGTTCTGCTATCGTCTGGTGGAACGCACCCAGCATCGCAGCTTTTTGCCACCCTTTAACAAGCTGGCTGCTCTTACCGACCGCTGCAAGGGCTTTGTGACCATCTGCGTGGCGCTGCTGCTGATTCCCTGCTTTTTGGCACAGCAGCATCTGCCCTTTATGTACGGCACTGCCGGTATGGCCGCGCCCGATTCCCGCATTGCGGCTGACCGCAACACCATCAACGAAAAATTCGGGCAGTCGGTGCCCTTTGCCCTGCTGGTGCCTACCGGCAGCCTTGCCAACGAGCAGGCGCTCCACGACCGGCTGGCCGCCCTGCCGCCGGTTTCCTCCGTCGTCTCCTTTGTGGGCACCGTGGGTACCACCATTCCCACCGAGTTCATCCCCCCCGAGATGATTGAGCAGTTAAACAGCGGCGGCTACACCCGCATGATTGTCAATACCCGGCTGCAAAATGAAAGCAATGTCACCTTTGCCTTTGTGGAGCAGCTGCGCAGCATTGCCCAAGAGTATTACCCTGACCGCTACCATCTGGTGGGGGAAAGCGTCAACATTTATGACATGAAGGAAACGATTAAGGCCGATACCCCCATTGTCAACCTCATTGCCATCGGCTCCATCGCCCTCATCCTGCTGTTTACCTTCCGGTCGTTGACTCTGCCGCTGCTACTGCTGCTGACCATCGAGGCCTCCATTTTTATCAACATTGCCGTGCCTTACTTTATGGGCAGCACCCTCAACTACATCGGCTACCTCATCATCAGTTCCATCCAGTTGGGGGCGACCATCGACTATGCCATCCTGTTTACCAACCGGTACTACGAAAACCGCGCGGTACTGCCCAAAAAGGATACGGTGACTAAAACCATCAAGGACTGCGCCGTCAGCATTTTGACCTCGGCGGGCATTATGGTAACTGCCGGGTTGGCGCTGGGCTTTGTCTCCACCAATGGCGTCGTCAGCGAGCTGGGCATCCTCATTGCCCGCGGCTCCGGCCTTTCGGCGCTGCTGGTGTTGGTGTTCCTGCCCGCCATGCTGGGCTGGTTCGAGCCAATCATTCGCCGTACCACCCATAAAGCCACATTCTTTCAAGGAGGCGACGCATCATGAAAACTCTGAAAAGAAGCCTGTCGCTGGCAGCTGTTGCATTGCTGTGCGCCGCATTGCTGGCGCCCACTGCGCTGGCGCAGGACAGTGCCCCGCCCGAGCTTGACCTAGTAACCGTTTATGCCCAGACCGTCCCGCCCGATTGCGCCATTACCGTGGGCGCGGATGTATGGGACGCAGACGGTGTGGAGCTGGCCACCCTGCGGTTTTCCCATGCCAGCGGCTACTCCCTGGGGCTGACCCTGACAAACACCATGGGCTACGGTACCGCTGACGAGCGCTATAGCGGCAAGCTAACCATTCCCGCCGACGCGCCGGAGGGCGACTACCTGCTTTCCTTTTCCTCCCTGACCGATACTGCGGCTAACCGCGCCCGCTACTACGCAACCGCCGACGACATGCCGAACTCCCCCAATGTCTTTGTGTTGGAGCAGCGCCCCGGTTTTACAGTAAAAAAGGGAGCGTCCCCGCCCACCGAGGATACTAAAATCCGCACCAAATACAATGACAATACTCCCCCGACGCTAAGCTCCGTTTCGGTCAGCTACAGCGAGGTGGTGGGTGGCGTGTCCCGCTACCTGCTGCGGGTGGAGGCCGCCGACCCCGCCGGTAGTGCTCAAAGTAGCGGCATTTCCAACATCATCCTGCGCTTTCAAAACGACAAAAACGGGCGTACTCTTTCCAAGGTCATTTCCGGGGACGAGGGGAAGGATGGCGTTTACACCGGCTGGCTGGAGGCGGGGGTGTACGAACCCGCAGGCAACTTTTCCCTCTATCAGGTCACAGTGACCGATCGTGCCTTTCACCGCACCGCCTACTGCCGCCCCGCCAATGTGGGTGACAGCAAAAAGCTACCGTTGCCCGCCGTCGTCGGCTTTGCCGTGGCAAACGGTAACACCATTCTGGACGAAACTCCACCCACCCTGCGGGGGGTCACGCTGGCACAGCCCACCATTGCCGTTGGGGACAGTCTGGACATTTGTGCCGATGCAACCGACGACCTGTCGGGGGTGGATAATGTCAATCTGCAATTTAAAAGCGACAGCGGCAAATCCATTTCGGTGCTGCTGCAACTCCATAGCAGCCAACCCACCGGCAAGGTCAGCAGCTTTCAGTCCGGCAAGCCCGGCCGCTACACTCTGGTCAAGGCCACTGTCACCGACCACGCGGGCAACCGCCGCAGCTACTACACCAACCCACCGAAGAACGCCGCGCGGCTAACCCTTGCGGCCTCATTTACCATTACTGAAAGGAGCTGACAGTTTTATGAAACTAAAAAATAGTGTAGCGTTGGCGGTCGCTGCCGCCATGCTGTTGTCCGTAACTGCCTTTGCCGACACCAAGCCCCAGCCCAAGGACGAGGTGGTCTATGTCAACCTGACCGCCACGGGGGCGGTGGATAGCGTTTATGTCGTCAATGGCTTTGACCTGACCGCCCCCGCGCGCTTGCAGGACTACGGCAACTATACCGAGCTTAAAAACCTGACCACCACCCAGCCGCTGACCACCATTGACGGTGCGGTAACAGTGGAAGCGCCCGCAGGACGGTTTTACTACCAAGGCAAGCTGGAAAGCAGCGTTGCCCTGCCGTGGACGGTGGCGGTTTCCTACCAGCTGGACGGCCGCCCCATTTCCCCGGAGCTGCTGGCCGGGCAGAGCGGCAAGCTTGAAATTACCCTCGGCCTTGCCACCCGGGAGGACGCACCCGCTTTGTACAAGGAGCACTTTGCCCTGCAAGCCTCGCTGTCGCTGGACAGTGAGCGCTGCCGCAACATTGTCGCCCCCGGTGCGACGGTAGCTAACGCGGGTAGCAACAAGCAGCTCTCCTACATGCTGCTGCCGGGTGCCACCAAACAGTACACTCTTACCGCCGATGTCACCGATTTTACACTGGATGGCATCCAGATTGCCGGTGTGCCGATGAACATGGAGTTTGACAAACCGGACACCTCCGGCGTTTCCGGTAAGCTCACCGATCTGAAGGACGGTGTTGCCAAGCTGGACGATGGCGCAGTGGAGCTAGACGATGGCGTGGGCGCGTTGTATGAGGGCGTTTGGGAGCTGCGGGACGGCACCGCCGACCTGAACGACGGCGTGTACCAGATGGTGCGCAACCTGCCGGAGATGCAGAGCGGCGCAGAGCAGTTCACTGCCGGTCTTGCCGGAATGGCACAGGGTGCGGCAGGGCTTGCCGCAGGGTTTAGCGACCCGCAGCTGGCACAGCTGCAAGGGGGCATTTTGCAGCTGGCGCAAGGCCTGTCTGCCGTAACCGGTGATCAAACCCTAGTCCCCCTGCTAAACCAGTATTTTTCCGCAATGAGCGGCCTCGGGCAAGGTACCGCGGCGCTGTCCGGCGGGCTTACCCAGCTAAGCGGCGCGGCGGGCGACCTTCGCAGTGGCATTGGCAGTCTGTCCGGCGGCATCAGTGAGCTGTACCAAGGCACACAGGGGCTCAAGGAAGGCGCGCAGCAGCTGTACGAGGGGGTCGCCGAGCTCAAGGACGGCACTGCCGAATTAACCGACGGCACCAAGGAATTTCGCGACGAATCCTCCACCATGGACAGCAAAATTGACGAGGAAGTCGACAAGCTAATGGCACAGTACAGCGACAACGACTACACCCTCAGCTCCTTTGTGAACCCCAAAAACACCAACGTGACCGGTGTGCAGTTTGTCCTTAAAACCGCAGGCGTCACCAAGGAAACCGTGCCGGTGCAGGCACAGCACGAGGATGCCCCCACCACCTTGTGGGAGCGCATTACCGCATTGTTCCAGTAAAACAAGCCCACAAAACCGGCCGGAAGCAGCTTACACGCTGTCTCCGGCCGGTTTTTTTGCTGCACTGTTACAGTCTCTTTAAAATCTCGCCATCCACCTTGTCCCGCAGGCGCAGCAGGTAGTCATGGTCGGTGGGGTAGCAGGAAAAGGTAATGGGCTCCTCGAGTCCCTCCTCCATCAGCGCCAGCACCAGCTCGCGCCCAGCCAGATGCTCCAATAGCTGAAACGCCCGCAAATCTTCCATCACCTTGTTGAGCAGCATCAGCCGCAGGCTCTCCTCTGGCTTTCCGTTCGCGCCGGGGTACACTTGGAACGGGTCACCGGCAGGGGCAAAGCCGTCACCGTCGGTGGAGCAGTAGGGGTTCAGCTCGTAACCGGAATACTGGGAATAGTAAAAGTTGTACCCCCACTGCAAAAAGCCCTCAATGTTGTACTTGTACAGCTGTACCCCCAGCATCCGGGTGCGCGCCCCCGGCATGGAGATAAACAGGTTGCTGACATCCTTGTACTGGCAGATGCAGTAGTAGGTCCACAGTCCCTTGACCTGAGCCGCCAAAAACGGTTCGATGTGGTCGTTTGCCGGAATGGGCTTGGTGAGCACGCCGGACTTGTAAAATTCAAAGCTGGACAGGGCGTCAATAATCGGCAGTCCGCCCAACAGCGGTTCAACAACTGCCTTGGCCGCACGGTAGCTCTCCAGCTGTTCCAGCGACGGCTCGTCAGAGATATGGAAGTAGCAGCGCTCAAAAATACCCAGCTGGCGCAGATGCGCAACAAAGCTGGTTAAAAAGCTGGTCAAAAACCTGGTGTATTCCTCCCCGTGGGCGTCGGTTTCCCAGCCAAACAGCTGCTGCTCCACCCCGTCAACAATGCCAATAATCTTTGGCGCAGCGGTAGCGCCCCACTGGGAAAACAGGTGGGACATCTCAAAATAGCGCACCCCCACACGGTTGCACAGCTCGACCCACCGGTCAAACCGCTTGTAGCCAAAGCAGTAGTTGCCGTCGTTGCAAGCCACCTTAACCAGCTGCACCGTCGGGCGCTCGCCACCCACGGCGGTATCCAGCGGCGGTGTAAAAATCGGGGTCAAAATCAGGTTGATGCCACGCTTGACCGCTGTTGCAATAAAGTTTTCCATTAGTTCCCAGTGTCGGTCACTAAACACCGGCGTTTTGTAGTAGCTGGCCAAGCAGTCAGCATGGAACCAGTTAGTGCGCACCAGCGTTTGCTCCGGCAGCACCGCGGGGTATACCTCCAGCATCAGGGTTGCCTCGGCGCGTACCTCCCTGCTGCGCCGGTCAAGTAACCGCAGCGTCACCGGGTAGACCCCCGCCGGGGTGTCGGCGGTGGTTTCAAAGTCTGCCCACAGCGACTGCCACTGGTTTGGGTAAACGCGCACCTGCCCCGTTGGGCAGTGCCCGTCCCGCAGCTCTCGCAGTAGGTCGGGGTACAGTCCCGGGGTTTTGCGCAGATAATTGTCGTCCGCGTCCCCGTGCGCAGCAAACCGCACCGGCACCAGCTCCACCGTGCGCAGATGAATCTGCTCAGCAATGGGGCCTTCCACCGTTACAAGGTCGCCGTCGTCCCTGACCACATTGCCCTTCCCGGCAAACGCCAACTGGAATGAAAGCACCTCGCCCTTGAATCCGCTGACCTTTGTAATCTCGCGTTCTTGAGGTTCGGCATCAGCAAACACCTTGACCATGCTATCCAGCAGTTTAACCTGTACTTCCATGTTGTTGTCCTCCTGTATATTAAAAAAGCAATTCTTTCGGCTTTATGATAGCATAAAGCCCGGCAAAAGTCGATAGCATCTCTGGCATTCTCCCCCAGTAGCCTTTGCCAATTGTAGGGATAGTACCCATCATCCCTCCGCCCATCTGGCATCTCTGTTTTGGGGTGATTTCTATCTTGAAGTATAGCTGTTTTTAGCAGCAATAGCAACCCAAAAAACGGTATGACTCTCAAAAAGAGTCATACCGCCTGTTCCCCATTATACTGTAATTCAAGTGTCAGTATCGTTGTCGCTGCTGTCGCTTGATTCACTAGAATCACTATATTAACTAGATTCACTGGATTCACTGGATTCACTGCTATCGCTAGATTCACTGGATTC